>JAUSBL010000011.1 GCA_030658975.1 Candidatus Latescibacterota bacterium | reverse complement strand
GTGGCAGGTCAGGCACAGGTCGTTGCCCTGGGCGACCAGAACGGCGGCGCCTCCGGCGTCCCGCGCGTGGCAGGCGGCGCAGTCGCGGTCCTGGACCGGCGCGTGCTGCACGGCCAGCAGGAGCTTCGGCGTGGCGGCGCTGTGGGGATCGTGGCAGGACGTGCAGCCCTCGACGCCGAACGTCTCGCCGTGCGCCTGCGCGAGCTTGCGGGCGTCCTTGTGGCAGGACAGGCAGAGCGCGTCGACGGTCGTGTCCAGCAGGTGCGGCTCGGCGCTGCCGTGGGGACGGTGGCAGGCGGCGCACCCTTGCTTCTTCAGGGGAGCGTGGACGAACGCGCGCGTGAACGCGGCGCCGTCGTGGCAGGTCAGGCAAGCCGCGTTGCCCTTCGCGGGCAGCAGGACGGGCTGGCCGCTGCCGTGGGGGTCGTGGCAGGCGACGCAGCCGCCGTCGCGCACCGGCGCGTGGACGTGCGGCAGTTCGGACTCGGCCATCTGCGGCGCGTGGCAGGCGGCGCACAGCTCGTTGCCGGACGCCTTCAGGGCCAGGCGTCCCACGACGCCGTGCACCTCGTGGCAGGACTCGCACTCGGCCCGGGCGAAGGGGGCGTGGGCGTGCGGCGCGCCGGCGGCCTTCTTCTGGTCGGCGTGGCATTCCAGGCAGGTCTTCGAGCGGAACGGTCCCGCCGCCCGGGCGGCGGGCGGGTACGTGGCCGCCAGCAGCAGGACCAGGGCGAGGCCGGCGGACGCGCAGCGCTTATTCATGGCTCTCCTTCGCGGACTCCCGGGCGAGCCGGTCGCGGACGATGGTCTCGGCGCCGGGGACGATCCTGACGGTCGTGGCGGCCTCGAGGCGCGCGAACGCGTCGGCGATGTTCTCGCGCGTGCGCTGGGCCTTCATGCGCAGCAGCAGGTCCTCCCGGCAGTCCGCGAGGGTCCGCGGCACCGGTTGCTCGATCTCGGTCACCACGGCGACCACCCAGCCGCCGGGCACCTCGTAGGGATCCAGGACCTGGCCGGGGCGGGCCTCGCCCGGCTTCAGGCCGATCATCGACGGCTGGAGCCAGGTCGTGGGCAGCGCGGCGGCGTCCTTGCGGACCTCGGACGTGCGCTTGGCCAGCCAGGTCATCTCGGCGCCCTGGTCCAGGCGCTGCTTGAAGGTCTCGGCGTCGCGCTGCTTCT
This sequence comes from Candidatus Latescibacterota bacterium, assembly GCA_030658975.1. GTDB lineage: Bacteria > Krumholzibacteriota > Krumholzibacteriia > LZORAL124-64-63 > LZORAL124-64-63 > PNOJ01. The sequence continues at coordinate 64,141 of JAUSBL010000011.1, read as the reverse complement.
CGAGCAGCACGCTCTGCACCTTCAGGCGGGCCGGCGGCGTCAGGTGCGCGATGTTCTCGCGGTAGAACGCCGCGATCTCGGCTTCGGTCGGCGCGTAGCGGAACCGGCCCAGGGAGTTGACCATCTCCTCGAGCACGAGGTCGCGCTCCTGCTGGGCCGCGAGGCGCTTGATCATGCGCCGCTCGGGGATCCCCAGCCGGCCGGACTCGTAGCCGAGCAGGGCCTCGCTGAACCATTTCTCGAAGAACTCGTCGCGGATCTGCGCGGCGTCGGGCTTGTTGGCGAGGCCGTGGAAATGCTCGAAGCGCAGGTTGCGCGTGAGCGCGCCGACGCGCAGGGCGCCGGACGGCAGTTTCGCCAGCACCGCGTCGCTCTCGTTCAGGCGCTTCTGGACCGTGGGATCGGTCGAGGCGTAGTCGAGGGACGCGAGCAGCGCGGTGTCCACCTTGATCCCGTACTTCAGCTTCAAGCCGTCGATGTAGGCTTCGATGGCCCCTTCGCGGGCGCGCGCCTGGTCGGCGATGACGAGAGGCGCCGTGGCGGCGATCGAGTCCAGCAGGACGACGATGCTGCGGGAGCGGACGGTCTCGCGCACCTGCGAGGTGATCATGTCCTTGCGGTGCAGCCCCGTGCGGTACCCCTCCTGGATGATCAGCTCGTTCTGGATCAGACGCCTCAGCACGGCGGAGGGCTCGGGCATCTGCTGCTGCTGCCCCTTGTTCATCTGCAGCGTGACGTAGAGCTCCATGTCCAGGTCGGCGACGGTGATCGTGTCGCGCCCCACGAAGACCAGGGGCGCGTCGCCGGACGGGGCCGCCGCCGCGGCGGTCGCCGCGAGCAGGATCACGACCAGGAACGACGGTGTGCGCGTGTGCGTGCGGGCGAACTTCATGTCAGCGTACCTTCCCCGGCTGCCGGGACGCATCCCACAGCCTGTGCATGGCCGCGGCGATCAGCCGCCGCGGCGTATTGGATTCCACGTTGCCGAACCAGCCTGCGGCCGGGCGGTTGTCCTGATCGACGTCGAAAGCGGCGGTCACCAGTCCCGTACCGGTGTCGACCGCGCGCAGGTGCAGGGAGAAGGACCTCACCGTCTCCCAGGAAGCGGGGCCCGAGGACGGAGCGTCGTCGTCGGTCGCCTGGACGATCAGATCCGGATCGCGGGTGATCATCTCGACCATGGTCGCCTCGGGCGCGCCGAACGAGCCGGCCAGCAGTTCCAGGCCGGACCGGTCGGGACGGCGCGGGTCGATGCCCTCGGCCGCCAGGGCGCCGCCCAGCACGGCCGGGTCCAGGACCGCGCGGACCGTGTCGGCCAGGACGGCTTCGAGCAGGCACTGCGTCGCGATCTGGGCGGTCGCGGCGTCGAATCCCAGCGGGTGGACCGCCAGCGGCGCGACGGGCTCGCCCGTCCTCGGCCGGGTCGCTGCGGCCAGCGCCGCGACGAGTCGGCGGCAGGCGGTCGCGAAGTCGATCCGCCAGGCGTCGCCGCCCAGGGCGCACGCGTCCGATGCGGCGGATTCGACCAGGCCGGTCGCGGCGCGCAGCGTGCGGCCGGCGAGTTCGATCCCGTCGCGGCCGACGTAGAGGTGCACGATCAGCAGCCGCTGCGCGCCCGCGCTGTCCAGGCCGGCGAGGAACAGCGGCGTGAGCAGCCTCCCGTCGCGGACACGGAAGCGCCGCTGCAGATCCAGCGTCGCGTCGGCCGGCAGGGGCGCGTCGCCGGACCGCGCGAGCGCTCCGGCCAGCTCCTGCTCGCCGAGCGCGCGGAGGTCCGCCAGGTCCGCGACGCCGCTGCCGTAGCCGGCGCCGGCCATGAACAGCAGGACGCAGGTGCGGCCGACGCCGTCGGGCGCCGCGTCCTGTGCGACGGCGGGGCCGGCGACCGTAAGGCACGGTAGCAGCGCCAGGACCGCCGCGGCGGCTCCGGTTCGCGATAAGAAGGGGTTGCGGGACGGTCTTCGCATCAGAACAGCGACTCCAGCGCGTCGCGCACCGCCCGGCGCGACACATCGTATTGGCTGGCCGAATCCCCGCCGAAGAGCTTGCGCCAGAACGACGAGCCGTCGCGCGAGACCTGGGCGTTCCAGACCATCGTGCCGGTCTCGGTCTCCAGCATCGAGAACGACGCGGTGATCGCGTTCGTCTGGTCGCCGCCGCTGCGGCGCTGCCCGTAGTCCTCCACCGCGCCGGTGAAGATCGCCTGGACCTCGAGCGCCTCGCCGAGGGCGACGACCTGCTCCGGGGTCAGGGGCGTGTCGGGTCCCAGGCCGAGGCGGCCGTATGCGACCAGCGTCGCGCCCGGATCGACGACCGCCAGCGCCTCGGTCTGCAGGAGTTCGGCGAGGAACACCGGCTGCAGGCGCGCCGCCGCGAAGCGGTCCGAACTGAGGTTCTGGAACGGGACCACCGCGCAGCGCCGGACGAAGCCGAGGTCCACGTCGGGGTGGACGAAGTGCACGGTCTGGGGCGCGCATCCGGCCAGCGCGGCCAGCCCGAACGCGAGCGCGATCCGTTTCCACACGCGAGGTTCCATCATCCGTCTCCCATCGTGGCGGCCGGCGGCGGCCGCGTCTCAGAAGCTCCAGTGAACCCTGAAATTGGTGTTGAAGGGCGAGTTCCGCTCGCCGTCGCGCTCGTACTCCTGGACCTCGAGGCCGCCTTCGAGCGTGAGGCGGGGGCGTGCGCGCCACACCGCCTGCAGGGAGGCGCCCTGCTGGTGGGTGTCGGTGCGCGTGTCCTGCTGGTCGCTGAGCGAAACCTGCAGGCTGACGCTGCCGCCCGGCAGCGGGCTCCAGGTCAGGTAGTGCCGCAGCATCCAGTCGTCCCGGCGGCGCTGCTCGTAGCGGGCGAGGCTGTTCACCGCGAGCAGGGGGAGGATTTGCCAGCCGACGTCGAGCTGCGTGTCGTTGAAGGGTTCGAAGCCCGCACCCGCCACCGTGCTCACCCAGCGGTTCACGCGGCGCAGGTTCAGGTTCAGGCGCGGCTTCGGGGAACACGTGACGGTCGTCGCGACGGTCCACGAGCGCGAGTCGTTCGCGGTGGCGTAGTCGTCGAGGCGGGCGTGGCTGATCTGCTGCTGCAGGCTCAGGGCCGGCGCCGGCCGCCAGGCGACGTCCAGCGAGGCGTTCTCGGTGGCCTTGTCCAGGTCGCGGCTGCGGTCCACCAGGCGCGACCAGCCGAGGCGGCTCCAGAGGCGCGGGCCGTCGCGGCGGGACAACGACAGGGTGTAGCCCTCCACGTCGGTGCTGCTGCGCGACGGGCTATCGAGGCGGTTGACGTGGTAGGCGCCGCCCGCGATCCAGGCGTCGCGGCGCCAGGTCGCGCCGGCGCGGTGACTGCTGCCGCTGAGGTCGCGCGATCCGTCCTCGTAGTCACGCTCGTCGAAGCTGGCGTCGTAGGCCAGGGTGAGGTCCCGGCGGACGTCGTACTCGAGGCTGCCGTTGAACTGGTACCGCGCGACGTCCGTCGTGGTCGCGCCGGCGGGCCCGGTGGCCGGCCCTTCGACCTCCAGCTCCGTCAGCGCGATCACGGCTTCGGTGGGGCCGGTCTTGACGTCGACCAGCTTGAGGCGCCGGGCGGCGACGCCGCCCGCGAACTCGACGGTCCAGCCCTGGCGGCCGTTGCCCCAGTCGTGGTAGGCGACGTTCGCCGCGCCGGGGGCGAGTTCGGTCCAGGCGACTCCTTCGGAGTCGTCGTTCACGAAGACGCGCCACTGCAGGAACGCGGGGAAGCGCACGACGTCGGCGACGTAGAGCACAGCCTGGTTCATCATCGTCGTTTCGCCGAAATCCACCACGAGGTTGCGGTAGTCGCCGCCGTACTCGCGCACGATGCTCTGCTCGTCGCCGATGTCCAGACCGGCCGGCTGGTCCCGGTCCAGGTCGGCCAGTGCAGGCAGCGGCGTCGGCGCCGGCTCCAGGGGGTCCAGGTTCTCGGGCGTGTCGTCCAGGACGTAGCCGATCGACAGCGGCACCAGCAGCGACCGCCGCTCCCCGCCGAGCTCGATGGTCTGGTGCAGGAACCGGCTGCGCGCATCCAGCGCGTAGCGGACCCGGCCGGCGTCCAGTTGCCCGGACTTGCGGTACTGGAGATTGTGGCTGGTGTAGAGGCGGCGGTTGCCGTCGTTCACCGAGCGGTTGTCGCTGCGCGTGTAGCCGTAGCGCAGGTCGCCGTAGCGCCGCCACGATCGTTCGACGCCGGCGCTCAGCTGGCGGTCGCGGGTCTCGATCTCCGGCAGGGGCGCCTCGCGCCGCCAGGAGGCGGTGTCCTGGTAACGCGCGTACCAGTCTCCCCAATCGGGAACGCCGCGCACGTTGGCCCCCCAGTCCAGCCGCTCGTCGCGGTACCCGTCCAATCCGGCGCCGCTCCAGGTCTTGCGGAAGGCGCCCGCCGAGAGCAGGGCCCGCAGGTTGCCGCCGCGGTACGTCAACGACGCGGTGGGTTGGTTCAGGACGTTCGAGAGATCGCTGGAGATGCCGCCGAAGCGGCTGGTCAGGTCCTCGCGGCGGTTGCGGAACTGGAGTCGGCCGGCGAGTCCGGGCGTGAAGCGGTAGACCTGTTCGTAGGAGTCGTCGAGGTAGAGGATGCTGGTGCGGTACGCCTCGCCGCCGGACCGGCCTTCCTGCCGGTTGCCCTGGACGTCGATCTGGCCGTCGAGCGCGTGCGCGGCGCCGGCGGCGAGAACCAGGAACGAGAAGATCCCGGCGATAACGTTTGCTGACTTATCGAAATGCACCGGATGACCTGATCCCGTCGCAAGTTCCCGTGTCGGCGGGGAATCCCCCAGGACTCCCTAGTATATAGTGCGTAACCTGGAGATTTCCCGTTTTTTTTCCAACGTACCGATCATGAGTATCGTTATAACCAGCCGGTTGAAATTTCCCCTCAAGTGGTATTTTTGATATGTCGATATATGTCGCACCATGCGTAAATTATCCGACTGTTCAGACAATTCGTGGTGGTGCCTGGCCCCGGTCATGGTGCTCCTGGCGGCGCTCGTCACGGGAGGTCCGGTCGCGGCGACGACCGCCCATGAACAGGTCGCCTGCGACCGCTGCCACGGCGGCGGCAACGCGGCGACCGGTGCGCAGGGTATCGGCGACGGCGCCTGCCGCATCTGCCACCCGGGCGCGGCGCGCGGCGATGCGCCTGCCTCGGCGTTCCACGCCGGCTCCGGGCGGGGCTGCCTCGATTGCCACGCCTTCCACGCCCCGCAGGAGATCCGCGCCGGCGCCGTCGTCTTCCGCTTCGCGCACGGCGACGCGGCGGCGCGCGCCCTCTGCCGGTCCTGCCACGCACCCGGCGTCGATCTGGCGGCTCTGGGGGATGGGCACCGCGCCGCGGCCGCCGTCTACCACGACGACGCGTCCCGGCTCGCCGGCCTGACGCCGTCGCAGAGCTGCCTGCTCTGCCACGGCGACGCCGGGGGCGATGCCGCCGCGCAGCGTCTCGCCGACACGGCTCCGCGCTTCGCCGAGCACGCCAGCCATCCCTACGGCGTCGCCGCGCGCCCCGGCGGCGGCGGCGGTTATCCTGTCAAGCCGCGCATCGACGCGCGGCTCGAACTCTTCGACGGCCGCATCGAGTGCCAGACCTGCCACCGCCTCGCGGGCGGGAACGCCGACCTGCTGGTCGCGCTCGACGGGCCCGACGGTCTCTGCCTCGGCTGCCACGGCCGCGCCGGTTCGACGCGGTCCGCGGTCGCCGCGACCGCAGTTCAGCCGACGACCGCGACGGCCAGCGCCTCGCGCGCGGCCGCGACGGTCGTGTCGATGTCGGCGTCGGAGTGGGCCGCGGACACGAAGCCCACCTCCCAGCCCGAGGGCGCCAGGTAGACGCCGCGCTCGATCAGCGCGCGGTGCAGCCGGCCGTACGTCGGCATGCGCGCGCCGTCGACCGCGGCGAAGCTGACGGGCGCCTCGGCCTGGAACACCGCCCAGAACAGCGATCCCTGACGCACGACGGACGCGACCGCGCCGGCCGCGGCGGCCGCCTCGCGCAGGCCCGCCTCGAGCCGCGCGCCCTTGCGCTCCAGCTCCGCGTAGAATCCCGGCCGGCCGATCTTCGCGAGCGTCGCGAGGCCGGCGGCCATCGCCACCGGATTGCCGCTCAGGGTGCCGGCCTGGTAGACCGGTCCCAGCGGCGACACCTTCTCCATGATGTCGCGCCGTCCCGCGTACGCGCCGACGGGCATGCCGCCGCCGATGATCTTGCCGTAGGTGCCGAGGTCGGGCTCGATCCCGTACAGCTCGGCGGCCCCGCCCGCCGCCACGCGGAAGCCGCTGATCACCTCGTCGAAGATCAGCAGCGCGCCGTGGCGCTGCGTCAGCTCGCGGCACGTGCGCAGGAACGCCGGCGTCTGCAGCAGCAGGCCCGCGTTGGCCGGCACCGGCTCGATGATCAGAGCTGCGACCGCGTCGCCGTGGGCGGCGAAGAAGGCGCGCAGGCGTTCCTCGTCGGCCAGCGGCAGCACGGCCGTGTGGCGGGTGACGTCGGCCGGCACGCCGCCGCTGCTCGGGGTGCCGAAGGTCGCCAGGCCGCTGCCCGCGTCCACGAGCAGGCTGTCGACGTGGCCGTGGTAGCAGCCCTCGAACTTCACGATCAGGTCGCGGCCGGTGAAGCCGCGGGCCAGTCGCACCGCGCTCATCACGGCCTCGGTGCCCGAGCTGACGAAGCGCACGCGGTCGCACCAGGGCAGGCGCGACAGGAAGGCCTCGGCGAGCAGGACCTCGCGGCGGCTCGGCGCGCCGAAGCTCGCGCCCTCGGGCACGGCTTCGAAGATCGCGGCCTGCACGTCGGGGTCGGCGTGGCCGAGGATCAGCGGTCCCCAGCTCTGGCAGTAGTCGAGGTACTCGCGGCCGTCCTCGTCGGTGAAGCGCGCGCCGCGCGCGCTGCGGAAGAACAGCGGATCGCCGGGCACCGACCGAAACGCGCGCACCGGCGAGTTGACCCCGCCGGGCAGCGCCGCCAGCGCACGCTCCCACCAGGCGGCGTTGCTCATCGGATCCACCCCCCGCGCAGGGCGTCGCGGCCGTGGTAGGTGATGACGAGGTCGGCGCCCGCGCGGCGCATGCCCAGCAGGTTCTCCATGACCACGGCGCGCTCGTCGGCGAATCCGGCCTTCACGGCGGCCTTCACCATCGAGTACTCGCCGCTGACGTTGTAGCAGACCACGGGGCAGAGCGCCTGCTCGCGCACGCGCCGCACGATGTCCAGGTAGGCCAGCGCCGGCTTGACCATGACCATGTCGGCGCCCTCCTCCATGTCCAGCAGCGCCTCGAGCAGGGCTTCGCGGCCGTTGCGCGAGTCCATCTGGTAGGTCTTGCGGTCGCCGCGCGGCGCGCTGTCGCAGGCGTCGCGGAAGGGGCCGTAGTACGCGCTGGCGAACTTGGCCGAGTAGGCCAGGATCGAGGTGTTGACGAAGCCCTCGTCGTCCAGCAGGTCGCGGATGGCGCCGACGCGGCCGTCCATCATGTCGCTCGGGCTGACGATGTCGGCGCCCGCCTGCGCGTGGGCCAGGGCCATGCGCGCCAGCTGGCCGGCGCTGGCGTCGTTGACCACGACGCCGTCCTCGAGGAAGCCGCAGTGGCCGTGGCTCGTGTAGGCGCACAGGCAGACGTCGGTCACCAGCACGACGTCGCGGCCGAAGCGGTCGCGCAGGGCCTTCAGGGCCTGCGGCACCAGGCCGTCCCCGGCCACGGCCGCGGTGCCGTGGTCGTCCTTGTGCTCGGGGATGCCGAACAGCAGGTGCGTGCGCAGGCCGAGCTCGACGTCGGCGGCGACCTCCTCCACGAGCTTGTCGACCGAGACGTGCGTGACGCCGGGCATGCTCGCGATCTCGTCGACGTGCCCGCGGCCCTCGACCACGAAGTGCGGGGTGATCAGGTGGCGGGCCGCGATGTCGGTCTCGGCGACGAGCTCCCGCATCAGCGGCGTCGTGCGCAGGCGGCGGGGGCGGTGCAGCAGGTTCATGACGGCATCTCCCGGAATGAAGGGTCCGTGACGGAGCCCAGGCCGCAGGCCCGGGCCATGGCTGACAGGTCGGGCGCGTCGGCGACCAGGGGGTCGAAGCCGACGGCGCGGGCCGCGGCGGCCGTCGTCTCCCCGATCGCCACGCAGGGCGGGCGCAGCGCGTAGGCCTCGGCGAAGGCGCCCACGGCCGAGGGGCTCGCGAAGAAAACGAGGTCGCCCTCTGCGAAGGGGTCCCGCGGCAGTTCCCCGGCGGGGATCGCTTCGGTGCGGTACAGGGGCCATTCGACGACCGTGCAGCCGGCGGCGCGCAGGCCGGCGGCAGGTTCGGACAGCCGGCGATCGGGGCCGGGCAGCAGGACGCGGGCGGGCGCCGCGCCGGCGGCGACGAAGGCGCGGGCCAACTCGGCCCCGTCGCGGCAGCGCGCGTTCAGACCGTCGCGCCAGCCGTGGTCGGCCAGGACGGCGGCCGTACCACCGCCGAGGGCGCCGATCCGGGCGCCGCCGGGGGACAGCCCGGTGTCCGCGAAGGCGTGCACGCCCTGGGGCGAAGTGAACAGGATCCAGTCGAAAGCGGCGGGATCGACGCCCGCGGGTGGCGTCAGGGCGGCGTAGCGCAGCAGCGGCAGTTCCAGCACCGTGGCGCCGGCGGCCGCCAGGGCCTCCCGCCAGGCCCGGCTCTGGGACTCTTCACGGGTCAGGACGATGCGCCGCGGAGGGGCCCTCATGCCGGTTTCCCCTCGCGGGCCCTGATCCTGCGCAGCGCTTCGTCGCCGAGCGCCTCGGGGTCCGGTCCGTCCAGGCGCAGATGCAGCGGCTCGCCGCGGCCGTCGCGCGGGCTCCAGAAGGCGCTCAGCCGGAATCCTTCGGCGAACCGGCGCACGTTCACGCCGAAGGGCAGCTGGCAGCCGCCGTCGAGCCGCTCGAGCAGGGAGCGCTCCACCGCGACGGCGCGGCCGTCGGCCTCGCAGTGCAGGCGGTGCACGAGGTCGCGCACGCGCGGCTCGTCGCGGCACTGCAGGGCGAGCATGCCCTGCGCGGGCGCGGGCACGAAGTCGTCCACTTCCAGCGGCAGCACGCAGAGGTCGGCCAGGTCGAGCTTCAGGCGCAGCACGCCGGCGCGCGCCAGCATGATCGCGTCGTACTGCCCGTCCCGCAGTTTGCGCACGCGCGTGGGCACGTTGCCGCGCAGGTCGGCGATCACGAGGTCGGGGCGCAGGTCGCGCAGCTGGGCCTGCCGCCGGGCCGCGCTGGTGCCGACGCGCGCGCCGTGGTGCAGCGGGAGCAGCTCGCCGGCGGCGAGGCGGTCGCGGTCCACGCAGGCGGGCCGCACCAGCAGGGCCTCGCGCGGGTCTTCGCGGCCGACCAGAGCGGCCAGCGTCAGGCCCGCCGGCATCCCGGTCGCGAGGTCCTTCATCGAGTGCACGGCCAGATCGACGCGCCCGTCGAGCTGGGCGTCTTCGAGCTCCTTCGTGAAGAAGCCCTTGCCCTCGAGCTGGGACAGCGGCACGTCGTCGATGCGGTCGCCCTGCGTCTTGATGATCGTCAGGGAGGTCTGCGCGCCGAGCGCGCCGAGCAGATCCTGGACGTGGTGGGCCTGCCACAGGGCCAGTTCGCTGCCGCGGGTGCCGATGCGGATGATGTCGCTGCCGTCGCCAGGATTCACGTCGCCTCCTCGCCGATCGCCCGTTTGCCGCCGTCGCGGCCCAATCTAGGAATCGCGTCCTCGATTTGTGTCATGGAGAAGTCATTTCCCCAGGAATCTTGCCGTCCCGGTACGGGGTCTGCAAGGGGGGAAGTCCAGGAGCATCCAGCCCGCCCAGCGGGCATCCGGCTCGTTGCCGGACAAGACGTTGCAAGTAAATACATCACAAGAGGCCGCAAATGAACTGCATCGGGCAATGCTGCATCCTGGCCGCGTTCGTGATTTGCACGGCGGCGCACGCCGCCTCGCCCGTGACCCGCGTCGAGGCGGGGGAGATCGCGACCCGCTGGCTCGAAATCGTGACGGATCGGGACGCTGCCGGCGCATCCGACGCCGGGTTCATCGTGGAGGATGTCGTCGCCCTCGAGCACGAGGGCGCGACGATCGGCTGGATCGCCCGCCTGGCGCCGCAGGGCTGGATCCTGGTGCCCGCGCGGCGCGAACTGGCGCCGGTCAAGGCCTGGTCGGAGCACGGCGATTTCGATGCCGGGGCGACCGGCGGCGCGGCGGCGCTGGCGAGGGACGATCTGGCCGATCGCACCTCCGTGCTGTCGCGCGTGGGTTTCGCCGCACCGGTCGAGCATCCGGCATGGCTCGCGCTGAACGAGAAGGCGGCGGTCGCGACCGTCGGCATCGGGCCCCTGCTCACCACCTCCTGGGCGCAGGGCTCCCCCTACAACGACGACTGCCCGCAGGGCGACGGCGCCCAGACCTTCGTGGGCTGCACGCCGCTGGCCGTCGCGCAGGTCATGCGCCACCACCGCTGGCCGCCGCGCGGCCGGGGCGCGACCGTGCGCTGGTGGGCGGGGGACACCCGGTGCGGGAGCGCGACGCCCGGCGACACGCTGCGGGCGGACTACGCCGATCCCTACGACTGGGAGTCCATGCCCGACGTCGCGGTCCCGGGCGATCCGCAGGCGGTGCGTGACGCCGTCTCGGAACTCTGCTACGAGGCGGCCATGGCCTGCGGCGCCGACTTCAGCTTCTGCGGCACCGGCGCCTCGCTCTCCGCGGCGCGCCTGGCGCTGGCCCAGAAATTCCGCTACGCCACGACGGTGCGCGAGGTGTCGCGCTTCCGGCTCAGCGATCAGACCTGGTTCGACACGATCCGCGCCGACCTCGACGCCGGCCTGCCCCTGCTCTACGCCAGCACCATCCACACCATGGTTTGCGACGGCTGGCAGGAAGTCGGGGGCGTGCCGCTGATCCACATCAACTACGGCTGGGGCGGCGCGGACAACGGCTGGTTCGCCCTGGACGCGATCCTCACCTCGGCCAACCCGGCGGCCGAGAAGATCGTGTGCGGCATCGTCCCGGACACGACCACGCCGCTGGTTCTGGACGAATTCACGGCGACGCGCGCAGGAGTCTCGGTCCGGCTCGCCTGGCAGGTGCGCGCGTGTGAGGAAGTCGGCAGCCTCCACGTCTGGAGGGAAATGCCGGGGGGCGATCGGCTGCGGCTGACCTTCGAGCCGCTGCCCTGCGAGTCCGCGACGGGCTGGACGGACCACGATCCGCCCGCGACGGAGGCCGCCTACTGGCTCGAGGGACTGGGTGCGCCCGCGTCGAGCTGGTACGGTCCCGTCCCGGTCGGCCCGTCTTCCGCTTCCGCCGGCCTGGAACTGGCCGGCCTGGAGCCGAACCCCTGCAACCCCTCGGTGACGGCCACGGTGCGGCTCGGTCGCGCCCAGCGCCTGGTCGCGACGGTGCACGACCTCCGCGGCCGCCGGATCGCGACGCTGGCCGACGGCCTCATGCCCGCCGGAGAGCACGCCCTGCACTGGGACGGCCGTGCCGACGACGGCCGAGCGGCGCCGAGCGGTTCCTACTTACTGCGCCTGTCCGGCGAATCCACACTCGTCGTCCGTAGGCTGGCTTTAGTGCGATGAAGTCCCCGGCCGGAACGCCGTCCCTCCCATGTCGCATCAGCGCCCTAGCGGGCCAACCGGTACCCCGTGCCGTGCACGGTGAGGATGTGCGCCGGGCTGGCGGGATCGGCTTCGATGATCTTGCGCAGGTTCAGGATGAAGTTGTCGACCGTGCGCGTGGTCGGGTAGGCGTCGTAGCCCCAGATGCGGTCCAGGATCGTGCGGCGGGCCACCGGCTCGCCGTCCTTCTCGGCGAGCACGCGCAGGATCATGGCTTCCTTGTCCTTCAGCGCGTGGACGCCGCGGGGGTTGGTGACGGTCAGCGAGCGCAGGTCGACGACCGAGTCCCCGATCTCCAGCGTGTCCGGCGCCGTGGTCTCGCGGCGCCACTCCTCGCGCCGGAAGATGCCCTTGATGCGCGCCAGCAGCTCCCTCAGGTTGAACGGCTTGGTGATGTAGTCGTCGCCGCCCATCTCCAGGCCGCGCACGCGGTCGTCGTCGCGGCCCCGTGCGGTCAGGAACAGGACCGGCACGCGGTCGCCCTCCTCGCGGATCTTCCTGCAGAAGGCGAAGCCGTCCATGCCGGGCAGCATCACGTCCAGCAGCACGAGGTCCACGCCGCCGCGCTTCCAGTAGTGCAGCCCCTCCTCCGCCGAAACGGCCACGACCGGCTCGTAGCCCTCCAGCTCCAGGTTCAGCCGCATGCCGTCGGCCAGATGCTCGTCGTCCTCCACCACCAGGATGCGCCGTTTCATCGCGACTCCTCCTCGAAGGCGGGCAGCACCAGGGTGAACGCCGCCCCGCGCCCTTCTTCGCTCTCCAGTTCCACGCGACCGCCCAGGCTCTCGATGTTGCGCTGGACCAGGTACAGGCCGAGCCCCGAGCCGCGCGGCCGCTCGTTCAGGGAGCCGGCGCCGGACTCGGCCCGGTAGAAGCTCTCGAAGACGCGGCGCTGCTCGCGCCGGGGAATGCCCGGCCCGCGGTCGCGCACGGTCAGCCGGTGGCGGTTCCCGTCCCGGTACAACGTCACGGAGACCTGCGCCGGCGGCGGGCTGTAGTGGACCGCGTTGTGGACGAGGTTGCGCACGGCCACGCGCAGCGCCTGGCGGTCGCCGGTCACGAGGTGCCCGTCCGGGACGTCCACCTCGAGGCGGGCGCCCCGGTCCACGAGGAAGACCCCCATGGACTCCAGCACGTCGCGGGTCACGTCCGCGAGGTCGATCGTTTCGCGCGTGCCGCGCAGATGGTCCTCGTCGCGGCTCACCGAAAGGACCTGCTCGACCATCGCCTCGAGCCGCTCGACGTCCTGGAGCATCGCGCCGCGGATGCGCAGGCCGGCGTCCGGCGGCAGGTCGGGGCGCTGCAGGGTCTCGGTGTAGAGGCGGATGCTCGCCAGCGGCGTTTTGAACTCGTGCGTCGCCCCGGCCAGGAACAGCTCGCGCGCGCGCTTGAAATCGCGCTCCCGTCGCGAGGCCAAAGTCAGGATGGTGGTGCCCGCGGCCAGCAGCAGCAGGAAGACCACGCCCTCGGTCATGAACATGCGCCGACGCCGTGTGGCTTCCTTCCGGACCGCGGCGACCGCGTCGGGGTCGATGCCCACCTCCCAGCCCTTGTCGGTCCGGTGGTAATGGAGGTGGGGGAAGGCGCGGCCCAGCATGTGGGACGGGTCGTCCCGCGCCTCGGGCACCGTCTCGAGGATGTAGACCGCGTGCATCTGGTCGGTGCGGTAGCGCTGGAGCTGGTAGCTCTCGTAGTGGTGGCCCTCGCGTGTCAGGTAGTAGACCCACCACGCCCCGATCAGGACGATCAGCGCCACGAGGATGCCGTACATCAGGCCGAGATGTCGGTGCAGGCGCACGCCGGTTCTCCTCGCGGACGGTCGCTTCGGGACGGGCGGCCGCAATATAGCAGCCCCGGGCGCAGGCGTCACCCGCCGTCGGACCGGTGCGCTCCACGTCCCCCTTCGTTGACGCAGCCGGGCCGGCATGTCCGCCGGCGCAGTCGTCCCGCACGCCCCGACGCACCCCGCGCGCCTCCGCGGATCCGCGCCGCGGCGCCGGCTGCGGCCGATCTCCGGAATCCATGCCCGCTGGTGCCTCGCTTGCCCCGCGCCCCCCGTCGCGACCGGACAGTGCAACCCGCGCACACGAAGGAGGTGGAGATGACCGACACGAAGAACCGCGACGTCCCGGCGGCGCTCGCCCGGCTCGGGATCGAGGAACTCGAGGAACGCCTCGAGACCAGCCCCCTGCTCGGCGACGACGTGGGCGACGGCGGCTGCTGCAACAACTTCTGCCAGTGCAAGCTGGAGAAGTACCCCGAGGCCGTGGACGGCTCCGTCCGGGGGGCCTGAAGCCCGCCGATCCGGGCCCGTCCGCCGCGGCCGGCGACGGACGGGCCGACCCGCCTCCGGCCGGGGAGGACGCACCATGCCGCCCGCGCACAGCCCGTCGCCGCGCCGCCGCTGGGATCTCTGGAACCTGCAGGCCCTCGATCCGGACGCGAGCGCCGCGACCCTCGCCGCCCTGGAATCCGGACGGCGCGCCTGCGACGAACTCGCGCGCCGTGTGCTGCGCGACGGCGAGGGGGACCACGGACAGCTGCGCGCCGAAGCCCGCGCGTTCCTGTCCGCCCACCGCGAACTGCACCGCGGTCTGGTGCTCGGCCTGCACCTCGGCCCGTACTCGCTGATCCCGGGCCTGTACCTGGACCTCGGCCTGTCGCCGGTCGTGCTGCTGGACCGCGCCGCCCACGACCGGCTGCGCGCCGACGCCGACCGGCAGCGCCGGGCGCTGGGCCTGTCCGGCGAACCCGAGTGGCTGGTGACGGACCGGCCGGCGTTCGCGGGCCGGTTGCTGCGCTGCCTGCGGGAGGGGCGCCCGGTGCTGGTCTTCCTGGACGGCAACAGCGGCGAAGGCGGCATGGCGGCCACGCGCGACCGCGGCCTGACGTACCGGCTGCCCGGTCGCGACCTGCGCGTCCGTACCGGCCTGGGGCGCCTGCTCGGCCACGCCGACTGTCCCGTGCACGCCCTGACCGTGCGCTGGCGGCCGGACGGGTCGCTGCTCTGGGAGGCCGGCGCGCCGCGGCCGTGGCCGGCGGACGCCGATCCGACGACCATCACGGCCCATCTCTACGACTGGCTCTTTGCCGAGGTGCGCCGCTCGCCCGAGCAGTGGTCGGCCTGGGGGATGCTCGGCGCCGCGAGCGCGTGCTTCGCGAGCGAACGGCTCGCCGTCGATCCGCACGAACTGCGGCGGCGCGAGGCCCGCTTCCTGGAGGCCCTCGCGCACCGCCCGGACCGAGTGCGGATCGCCCTGCGCGCCGGCGTGGAGGTGTGGGAGCCGGGGATCCTCGCCGACACGCGCGGCGAGGCGTTCTACGCCGCGGAGGGGTTGCGCGACGCGTCCCTTGACCTGCTGCGGGCCGCGGCGCCGACCCTGACCGAACTGCGCGCCCTCTGCGGCCGCCGCTGGGTGGAAGGCCACGCCCGCCGGCTCGCGACGCTTGGCCTGGCTGACCTGGTCGCCGCGTGATGGGCGCCGCCGGCGAACTCGAAGCCCGCCCCGACGGCCGCTGGCTGCTGCGCCGGGGCGAGCGCCGCTTCCTGCTGCCCGCGGACCTGGCCCGGCGTCTGCGCGACGGCGACGATTTCGATCGCCTCGGCGAGCTGCTCGACGCCGCGCCGCGCCCGCGGCGCGCCCGGCTGCGCGTGACGCTGCTGCCCGCGAGGGTCGTGCGACCGCTGGCCGAAGCCCTGGCGCCGGCGACCGCCTGGCCGGCGCTGGCCGTCTCTGCCGCGTCCGGCTTGCTGCTCTGTGCATTGGGTCTGGCGCCGTCCGCCGACGGCCGCCTGGCCGCGTCGGTCGCCTGGCCGCTGGCATTGCTCGCGGTGTCGGTCGTGGTTCTGGCCGCCACCGTGCACGAGCTGGGGCACGCGGCGGCCCTGCACCGTGGCGGCGGCCGGGCCGGCGACATCGGCGCGGGCCTGGTCTGGGTGGTGCCGGTGCTGTGGTGCGACGTGACCGAGGCGTCGCTGCTGCCCCGGCGCGATCGCCTGCGGGTGGATGCCGCCGGCGTCGCCCTGCAGCTGCCGCTGGGCGGGTTGCTGCTCTGCGCCGGTCGGGCGTGGCAGCGGCCGGAACTGCTGGGCGCCGGCGGCGCGATCCTGACCGCGGTCGCCTGGAACGCGCTGCCCTTCGCGCGGACCGACGCCTACTGGCTGCTCTGCGACGCGCTGGGGGTGACGTCGCTGGCGCGCGCGCTCCCCGCCGCCGCGCCGCCCTGCGCGTGGCGGATCCGGGCGTGGTGGCGGGCGGGCCGGGTCCTGTTCGCGGCGGGGCTGGCGGCTGCGGCGGTCGCGAGGGTCGTGTCGTGGGTCCGCGGGGGGGCCACGCCGTGATCCCCGCATCACTCGTCGAAGAAGTCCATGCGGTCGACCGGCAGGCACACCGTCGAGGCGATGTTGGACAGGTGGCTGAAGATGCGCTTGTAGAATCGCATCACCAGCACCAGGCAGACGGCGTCGCTGGTCTTCAGGTCGCTGCGCGTGATGTCCTTGATCGCGGCCTCGAGCGCCTTCTCCTCCACGCGCACCAGGTCGAGGATGCGCCGGGCCGCCTGCTCGTCGCTGCGGCTGAAGACGTCGGCGGTCTCGAGCATCAGGTCGCGCATGGGGTCGGCGAAGACCTTCAGCTTCGCCTTGTAGAGGCCGCGGTCGGCGGTCTCGGGCATCAGCTCGCGGGCCACGTCGTAGATGTTCTTGATGTAGTCGCCGATGCGCTCGGCGTCCTTCACCGCGTTCATGAAGATCAGGCCCGACGGGATGTCCCCGCTGCCCTGGCCCAGCGCCAGGTGCGTCACGACGCTGCGCCGCACCTCGCGCTCCAGGACGTTGACGCGCTTGTCGCGGTCGTACAGCTCGGCCTGCGCCGCGTCGTGGGGCAGCCCTTCGATCAGGACGCGGTAGACGAACCGGTTCATCGCCACGCACAGGTCCAGCATCTCGCCCACGCGGCCGGTGGTGGCCTGGCTCCAGTTGTCCTGGCGGAAGATTTCGCGGAAGCTGCGGAATACGTTCATCTCGTCACTCCTATCGGGAGCCGCTCAGGACTTTGGAGACCGCGATGAAGAGCAGGGGCATGGCGAAGAACACCCCCAGGACATAGTAGAGCGCCACCAGCCGGTTGCGGCAGGCGGCCAGCGCGAGCAGGCGCGCCAGGCGGACGGGGATCCGGCGCAGCGCGGGCAGCGGGTAGAAGATCAGCGTGCCGGTCAGGTTGAACAGCAGGTGGACCAGGGCCACGGTCACCGCGGCGCCGTTGCCGGCCATCGAGGCCAGCAGGGCGGTCACGGTCGTGCCGATGTTGGCGCCCAGGGTCACGGCGAAGGCCGCCTCGAGCTGGACGATGCCCGCGCCGATCAGCGGCACCAGCAGGCTGGTGGTGATCGAACTGCTCTGCACCATGACCGTCACGACCAGCCCCACCAGCATGCCCAACAGGCCGTTGCGCTGCAGGTAGTCGTTGAAGAAACCCTCGGCGCGGGCCATCACGACGCGGCGCATCAGACGGGTCAGCAGGATCAGGGCTCCGAACAGCAGCACCAGCGAGACGATCAGCAGCAGCACCGCGGCCGTCGTGCCGTGCAGCTGCCAGCGGCCGACCAGCAGGTCCCGCAGCGCGTCGGCGGGCGGGGCGGTGATCGCCTTGACCGGACCCTCGAACTCCACGCCCCGGGCGCCGACCAGGTGCGACGACAGCCAGGTGGCGGCGCGCTCCAGGTAATGCGTCCCCATCTCCAGGGGGAACAGCAGCAGGATCGTCAGCAGGTTGAAGAAGTCGTGCATCGTGGCGCCGGCGAAGGCGCGCCGGAACTCGGCGCGCCGCCCCATCGCCCCCATCGCGACGATCGTGTTGGTGATGGTGGTGCCCATGTTGGCGCCCATGACGATCGGGACCGCGCCGCGGACGGTCAGCGCGCCGGCGGCCACCATGCCCACGACGATCGAGGTGGTGCCCGAGGAGCTCTGGACCAGCGAGGTCGCCAGCAGGCCGATGAGCAGGCCGATAACCGGGTTGCTGGTGCCGGAGATCAGGGCCCGGCCGAAGTCGTCGCCGAAGGCCTTGAAGGCCGTCCCCAGCAGTGCGATGGCGAACAGGAAGACGTAGAGCAGCGCCAGCAGGGCGGCGATCCGCAGCAGGGGCGCGACAGGCAGACCCGTTGCGTGGCGGTCCGTCGCCAGGGTGTCCCGGGAGGCGTGGGGCATGATCTTCCTCACGGGTGCGGTTGCGATACGGCAGCATCGCCGCGATCTCGCCGGGAGGGTAGCGTGTGGGGGGACGCCCGTCAAAGTGCGATTCGCCGCGCCCGGCACGGTGTGGCGCCCGGCATGGTCGGCCGCCCGGTCCTGCGTTACACTGCTTCGGTGTGGACGAACGAATTCCGGAGGTGCGAAGGTGATCCGCAAGACGATCCTGATCGCGCTGCTGTGCCTGGCATGCGGCGCGATCCTGGCCGCCGGCTGCGGCCCCAAGGCCGAGGCCGCCAAGTGCGCGGACTGCGGCATGGCCGTGGCCAAGGACCAGGCCACGCTGGTCGGCGGCAAGCTGTACTGCAGCCACTGCGCCGCCGTTCAGGCCGCCAAGCCCGCCGGCGAGCAGCACGCCTGCGCCGCCTGCGGCATGACGATGGGCGCGGCCGACATGGTCCGGCAGGGCGACCAGTGGTATTGCAGCTGCTGCGTGCCGGTGGCGGCGGGCGCCGATTCGACCCCGGCGGCCCCCGCGGGCCACTGATCCGGCCCGCGCGTCGCGGCGCCGGGAACCCGCTTTGCGGCCCGGCCCGCGATGCATTAACGTGGGCCGACCGAACCGCTCCGGGGCGGATGGTGCTCATGATCGAGGATCGCGGCCGACCCGCCCGGGCGCCGCGCGGAGGACCCCCATGGCCATCCTGAAGGTCGCCCGGCTGGGCCACCCCGTCCTGCGCCGGGTCGCCGACCCGATCCCGCCGCAGGAGATCACGGGTCCGGAAATCCAGACCCTGATCCAGGACATGTTCGAGACCATGGACGAGTACAACGGAGTCGGCCTGGCCGCCCCGCAGGTGCACGTCTCGAAGCAGCTGGCCCTGGTCGGCGGCGAGACCGACGACGACGGCACGCCGCTGGTGCGCGTGGTGATCAATCCCGAGATCACCCCGACGACCGACAAGCTGTACGGGATGTACGAGGGGTGCCTGAGCCTGCCCGGGATGCGCGGCTATGTCGAGCGGCCCGCGGCGGTGCACGTCCGCTACCTCGACGAGGACGGCGAGCTCGTCGAGGAGGACCTCGAGGGCTACCAGGCCGTGGTCATGCAGCACGAGTGCGACCACCTCCAGGGCCGGGTCTACATCGAGCGGATGAAGGACATGCGACGGCTGGCCTTCGAGGAAGAAGCCGAGCGGTACCTGCCCGTGGACGTCATGAACGACGGCCGCGACGCCTGACCGCGACCGACGAAGGAGCGAGATGAGCAACGATCTGCTGATCAGGGCCGTGGAGGCCTTCAACAACCGCCGCTACGCCGACTCGGTCGCGCTGACCGCCGAAGGGCTCACGGGCGCCGTCGGCCGCGACGAGCTGTTCTGGATGGGCCTGCACGAGGCCGCCGTCGGCTTCGAGCTGGTCATGGCCAAGCAGCCGCGCAAGGGCGAGCAGAAGATGATCGAGGCCATGGAGAAGCTGCGCCACTTCGGCTACCGCTACGAGAATGTCGAGGTCACCAGCGTGCTGGCCGGCCTGCGCCGCGGCATCGAGGAGATCCGCAGCGTCGAATCGGGCCAGAAGCAGATGTTCGACACGACCCTGCTGCCGCAGATCAAGCTGTCCGGGAGCGCCGACGAGCGCTGAGGACCGGCCGCGGACGACGCCGGGAGGCGCGATGATCCCCGATTCCCACCCCCTGGCCCCCGTCGCGCGCAAGATCGCCTCGGGAACCCGCCTCGACGAGCGCGACGGCCTGCTGCTGGCCGCGAGCGACGACCTGCCTCTGCTGGGATGGCTGGCTCATACCGTCCGCGAGCGGATGCACGGGCGCAAGGTCTTCTACAACATCAACCGGCACATCAACCCGACCAACGTCTGCTACGTCGGCTGCGAGCTGTGCGCCTACGCCGACGATCCGAACGCCCCGGGCACCTGGAGCTACAGCCCGCAGGAGTGCGTCGAGCTGGCCCGCCGCGACTTCATCCCCGGCACCAGCGAGTTCCACATCGTGGGCGGGCTGCACCCGCGCTGGAAGTTCCCCGTCTACCTGGACATCCTGCGCGCCCTGAAGCAGGCGTTCCCCGACGTGCACCTGAAGGCCTTCACGATGGTGGAGATCGACTTCCTGGCGAAGATCGGCAAGCTGACCGTGCCCGAGACCATCGCCGCGCTGCGCGAGGCCGGCCTGGACAGCTGCCCCGGCGGCGGCGCCGAGATCTTCCACCCCGAGATCCACGACCGCATCGCCTCGAAGAAGATGTCGGGCGAACGCTGGCTCGAGGTGGCGGCCCTGTGCCACGAGGCCGGCCTGAAGACCAACTGCACGATGCTCTTCGGCCACGTCGAGGAGCCGCGCCACTGGGTCCACCACCTGCTCATGCTGCGCGACCAGCAGGACCGCACCGGCGGCTTCCAGTGCTTCATCCCGCTGGCCTTCCACCCCGCGGGCACGAAGTTCGCGGACCTGCCCGGCCCTACGCTGATCCAGAAGCTCAAGGTCGTGGCCCTGTCGCGCCTGCTGCTGGACAACGTCCCCCATGTGAAGGCCTACTGGGTCATGCTCGGGCGCGAGGTCGCCCAGCTGGCGCTGCGCTGCGGCGCCGACGACCTCGACGGCACGATCTCGGACGAGCGCATCACCCTGGCCGCCGGCGGCACCGCCGGCACGGGCATGTCCCGCGACGAGATCGAGGCCTTCATCCGCGGCGTCGGCCTCGAACCCGTCCTGCGCGACACCCTCTACAACGAGCTTGCCACCGCCGGATAAATCCCACTAATTCGATAGGTATTCGCCGTCCCGCGGCGTCGCTTGTGCCTGCCCGGCCTGCGGGCTAGGATGCGGGCAGCGACTCCGCCCCGCCCCCTTGCCGGGAAGGTCCGACATGCCCGATCCCCGCCCCGCCGGCCAGGCCGGACCGTCGAAGCGTGACCGCTCGGCTCTCGTCCGCTGGTTCGCCCGCCGCGTGCCCTTCTTCTACGCCAACTGGATCACCACGCTGGGCAGCCTGCTGGCGATCGTCGCGGTCGCGCTGCTGCTGGGCGCGCTCCTGCTGAACGTCTACAACGTGCTGCTCGACCGGCCGACCAGCCCCTACGTGGACATGGTCACCTTCATGCTGCTGCCGGCGATCCTGGTCGGCGGCGTGGCGCTGATCCTGATCGGCGCGGCCGTCCAGCGGCGCCGCCGGGCCCGCGGCGAGGTGAAGACCGTCGCCATCGAGATCGGCGGGCCGGAGTTCCTGCGCAAGGTCCTGCTGGTGGGGTTCCTGGCCGTGCTCGGCCTGATCATGTCGGCGAGCTTCGGCTACGAGGCCTACCACTACACCGAGTCGACCGAGTTCTGCATGAAGGTCTGCCACGCCGTGATGGAGCCCGAGGGGGTCGCCTACGAGCGCTCGCCCCACGCCAACGTGGCCTGCGTGAAGTGCCACATCGGCCCGGGCGCCGACTGGTTCGTCAAGGCCAAGCTGTCGGGCCTGCGCCAGGTGGTGGCCGTGATGCGCGACAGCTACCAGCGGCCGATCCCCACGCCCGTGGAGAACCTGCGACCCGCCCGCGAGACCTGCGAGGCCTGCCACTGGCCGGAGCAGTTCAACGGCTCGAAGCTCATGGTGCGCGAGCACGTCGAATCCGACCGCGACAACACCCCGAGCGTGACCTCGCTGGTGATCAAGGTCGGCGGCCACCCGCAGCCCGGCGTGCGCGCCACCGGCGTGCACTGGCACGTGGACCGCGGCAACGAGGTGCGCTACCGCGCCCTGGACGACAAGCGCAACGACATCGTCGAGGTGGTCCAGAAGACCCCCGACGGCGAGGTGCGCTACCTGCGCGACGGGGCCGATCCCGCGGACACGGCCGGCGAGTGGCGCGTCATGGACTGCATCGACTGCCACAACCGCCCGACCCACATCTACGAGCTGCCCGGCGGCGCCCTGGACCGCGCCTTCACCGACCGGCTGCTCGACCGCAGCGTGCCCTGGCTGCGCGCGGCGGCGGAGCGGGCCCTGTTCGACGTGACGCCCGGGGGGGACACCGCGGGACGCATCGCCGCCTACCTCGACTCCCTCTACGCGGCCGACTACCCCGACGACCTCGCCGCGATGCAGGCGCAGCGAGGCGCCACGGCCGACGTCCTGGCGACCATCCTCGCGCGCAACGTCTTCCCGCGCATGAACGTGACCTGGGGCACCTATCCCAGCAACCTCGGCCACGTCGACCTCCACGGCGAGATGGACGAGAGCGGCTGCTTCCGCTGCCACGACGACAACCACTTCAGCGAGGACGGCCGCGTCATCAGCCAGGACTGCGACGCCTGCCACTCCCTGCTGACCGAGCGCGAGACCGACCCCGCCGCCCTGCCCGATTTCGTGTCGTCCGTGCTCACGAGGCAGGAGTGACGTGACGGGCACGCCGACGTTCGACGACGTCCGCGCGGCCGCCGAGCGGCTGCGCGGCGTCGTCCACCGCACGCCGGTGGCCACCTGCCGCGCGCTGGACGAACTGGCCGGGCGCGAGCTCTTCTTCAAGTGCGAGCACCTGCAGCGCGTGGGCGCCTTCAAGTTCCGCGGCGCCTCGAACGCGGTCGCGCTGCTGTCCGACGCGGAGGCCGCCCGCGGCGTCGTCACCCACAGCAGCGGCAACCACGCCCAGGCCCTGGCCCTGGCCGCGCGCCGCCGCGGCATCCCCGCCCACATCGTGATGCCGACCGGCGCGCCCGCGGTCAAGCGCGCCGCGGTCGCCGGCTACGGCGCCGTCATCCACGAGTGCGCCCCGACCCTCGCCGCCCGCGAGCAGACCGCCGCCCGCGTCGTGGCGGAGACCGGCGGCGTCTTCGTCCATCCCTACAACGACCCGCGCATCATCGCCGGCCAGGGCACCGCCGCGCTGGAACTGCTCGAGGTCGTCCCCGATCTCGACGCCGTGTTCGCCCCGGTCGGCGGCGGCGGCCTGATGTCCGGCACCTGCCTCGCCGTGCGCGCGCGGCGCCCCGCGACCTTGCTCTTCGGCGCCGAGCCGCTGGGCGCCGACGACGCGGCGCGCTCGCTCGCCGCCGGCCGCCTCCTCCCGCAGACCGCCCCGCACACCGTCGCCGACGGCCTGCGCACGAGCCTCGGCGAACTCACCTGGCCCATCCTGCGCGACCACCTCGCGGGCATCGTCACCGTCGACGACGACGCCATCCTGCGCGCCCTGCGCCTGGCCTGGGAGCGCGCGAAGCTGCTCATCGAACCCAGTTCGGCGGTGCCGCTGGCGGCGGTGCTGTCGGAGGGGTTCAAGGCGCGGCCGGGGATCAGGAGGGTGGGGATCATCCTGTCGGGGGGGAATGTGGATTTCGAGGCGTTGTTGCCGGTGTTGATTTCGGGCGGGCGTCAGGCATAAGCGCCTATCTGTTATTCGGATCCGGTTGATCTTATCAACTTGCGATTCGATGACGAATCCGGGGTGTGCCACCCATGCGGCGATCTTCCATCATCAGTCTCGTGGCCCTGTGGGCTGCCACGATTGCGCTGCCCCCGGCGGTATCCGGCCAGATCGCCGCGAATTTTAACATAGGCTGGAATCAGGGCGTCGCGGGCCCCACCAAGTCATTTCCGCGCGGCACGATCTTGTCCGATGGTCCGGTCATCGCGGCATCGTTTTTCGTCGGCAGTCTCATGGAGGAACATCGAGCGAGCAGGTCAGGGTTCGGGTTCGCCACGCAGGGAGTGACAATCCTTCCCGGCGGTGCCATGACTAACAGGCATTACAGACTCTGGCACTTCCTCTACGAGTACGAGCGGGTTCTGGCTTGTGATCGTCCGGTCGAGATCGTCCTGGGATTCGGAACCGGTATCTCGTGGCGTCACGTCGAAGGCGGGGGCAGGTGCAATGAGATGTTTTGCGAATTTAGGAACTTGGGCTGGCTCGTATCTCCTGGAGTCAAACTCGTCGTGCCATTGCGCAACTCGCTGTCTCTGCAGGCGGGAGTTCGCGGGAACATCTACCTCAAGGATGAGGCAGATCTTTTCCCTTTCGAGTCGGGAGTGACGTTCCAGGTCGGATTCGAATATTTCCATCGGTCTCCGAATGACGGTTCCCACTGATCGACTTACTGCCGGGCGGTGTCCATGGACACGGATCGGCACGATAATTTCTGTCAAGTTCCCTGAATCCATATGAGTTAGAGATTCGTGCCGCAGTGCGGCACGATTCCAGCCTTGAGAGATCGAGGCCGCCCGTGAGGGCGGGTGGGCGGGATCGACATGATCGAAATACCAAAACCGCCGCCTACTCCGGCTTGAACAACCCCGCCGCATCCGACCCCAGCAGCCCCGCCCGGTACGACCGCTCGTCCACCGGCGTCAGACGCCCATGCATCGCCGGAGTGATCAGCATGACCCGCCGCACCTGTTCGGTGCGCTCGGCGATCCGCTCGAGGTGCTCGTCGCTGACGGTCCAGTGCAGCCGGTCGAAGGGGGCCAGGCTCAGCGGGCCGGTGTAGCCGACCAGGGTGCGCTCGCGGGCGAGGTTGTAGTAGGGCTCGAAGTAGGACATCGCCAGCTCGCGCACGCTCGCGTAGACCGGCTCGCGGTAGCGCAGCCCGCTGAAGTTGGACTGGGCGACCGCGCCCCAGCGGCCGTCGACCTTGAACAGGGCCAGCAGGTGCTCGTCGTCGCGGCCGTCGGACAGCAGGTCCAGGATGCGCGGCGGGTGGCCCAGCCGGCGCAGGGCCGCCGCGCCGAACAGGGCGCCGTCGAAGCAGTGGGCGCGGCGCTCGCGCAGCACGCGCAGGGGGCAGCGGTAGAAGGGGTCGGAGCTGTAGGCGCAGGCGTCCAGGAAGTCCTGGATCGCGCGGGGGGTGGACAGGTCGGCCAGGGCCAGGCGTTCCCGTTCGGTGAGGGCCGGCCCCAACTCGTCGCGATACGGCATCGATGATCCTCCGTGGTTGGTTTCCCTGATGCGAATGTCAGTGTAGGATGAGCGGCAGCCGGCCGCGAGCCCGCCTTTCCCGAACCCACGAGTGAGTCGATGAGCGAACTGAGCGTCGACCTGGTCCCGTTCGTGGCTGCGGAGCCGCCCCTTGAGCTGAACCTCAGCGGGGTTGTCGCCCGCGACGTCGGGTTCCTCCGGGTTTGCTTCCGACTGCAGGGGAATCCGGCTCTTGTCAGACTGCCCGTTGCGGCGGGATCGGGGACGAGGCGCGACAGCCTCTGGCTGGGCACGTGCTTCGAAGCCTTCGTCGCCGTCGAGGGGGAGCACCGCTACGCGGAGGTCAACCTCGCGACATCGCGGGACTGGAACGTCTACCTGTTCGAAGAGTATCGCTGCGGCATGCGGCCGGATCACTCGGTGTCCGATCTCATGCGCTCGACGGTTCTCGTGGACGGGATCCTCACCGCCGACTTCAGCCTCCCGCTCACGAGCCTGGCCCCGGGCGACCGCGTCCTGGAGGTCGGCCTCGCCGCGGTGATCCGCCACGCCGACGGCCGGCTCAGCCACTGGGCGCTGGCCCATCCCGGCGAACGGCCCGACTTCCACCGGCGCGAGGGGTTCCTGCTGCGCTGTTGAACTTCGGAGCCGCTGCGTCGCCGGTCTGCTACTGCGGCGCCACCAGCTTCTCGAGCTTCGACACCCGCTCCAGCAGATCCTTGTCTTTCGTGTCGAGGGCGGCCGCCTTCCGCGCGAGATCCAGCGCCTCTGCCGGGCGACCCAGCGCCTCCTCAGCCTCGGACAACCGCGACCAGCCCAGCGGAGACTCCGGCCACGTCCGCGTCATCAGCGACGACCAGGCGCGGGCCCGCTCCACATCCTGCAGCAGGATGCGCTGGGCCTTGTCGTCGAGCCACTCGGGTCCCAGTGCGCCTTCCCGGCAGATCACGGCCAGCGAGTCGGCCCGTGCGACGAGTCCCGCCGCGCCCATCGCCTCCAACTCGTCGGTGAGCGGCTTCAGGCGGCGCCGCTTCGCCACGGCCGCTTCCAGATCGGCCAGCGTCGCGTCGAGGCGGTCTTCCGTCTCCATCGCGCTGCACAGGATGATCGGCGTCACGCCCAGGTCGTGCAGCGTGGCCAGCAGCGCCTCCTGCCGGTTGCCGGCGACCGGTTCCTCGTCCTGGTGGAACGTGCTGAGGCAGCCGTTCAGCAGGACGCCGCTGCGGGGGAAGTAGAACAGGAGGTAGTCGCTGCGCTCGAAATTGCCTGCTGCGAACGATGACGGGTCCGTCGGGTTGGTGCGGCCGACGTTGAAGACGACGAGCGGGTTGGCCTCGTCCGGCAGTTCCAGGCGGTCCGTCACGATGAGGCTCGAGATCCGCGGCTCGGCCGCCGCCGGCGCCCCGTCCTGTGTCCCGCGATGCTGCAGACCCGCGAGATCCTCGGCGAAGGCCACGGTCTCGACGGTGCCGATCAGCGTCGCGCCCGCGCGCAGGAACGCCGCCACGCCGCCGGAGGTATGGCGGTGCTCGTGGGAGAAGGCGACGTAACGCACGGGCTTGTCCGGCGCGATCCGAGCGGCCGCGGCGAGGATGACGGCGGCGGTCTGCGCATCGAACGGCGTCTCGAACACGGCGAGATGATCGCTGCGCTCCACGACGAAGGACTTCACCTCGCGCTCTTTCAGCAGGACGGCGTGGATCCCCGCGGCGATCTCGCGGATCTCGATGCCCCGCAGCGGGTCCGCCGCCGGCGGCTGCTCGTACGCCGCGAAGAGCTCGAGGTCCTGCGGCGAGGCGGGCCGCACGTCCAGCTCCAGATCGGCCTCCGTCCTGCCCAGCCGCTCCTCGTGCCGCGCGCGCGGGACCAGGATCCCGGCGACCCGGTGGAAATCCCCGAAGGTGATCACGCCCACCATGTCGCCGTAGCCGGGCGCGTAGCCCAGCTTCTCGACCCGCGTCAGCAGGCGGGTCCCGCCGTCGATGAAGAGGGTGACGAGCCGGGTCGGTCCCGTCGCGTAGGTCACGATGTCGTAGCTGACCCCGCCGTCGGACCACTCGCCCGCGTGGCGCAGGGTCAGGCGATGGCGCTTCGCCTGCTCGAGCAGCAGGTGCGGCAACGCCTCCTCGAGCGTCAGCAGGTTCGTCTCCAGCGCCGGGCCGCTCAGCTGCTGCGCCGCGGGCTCGAAGAAACCCTTCGCGGTCCCTTTCCCTGCGGCGACGACCGTCCGGGACGTCATGCGGCCGCTGATGGGATTGAACATCGTGTCGAGGCAGGCCGCGCGCGCGCTCCCGCCCGGAAAGACCCAGCGCTTCCGCGCGGGGACGATCTTGTTCTCCCAGGGACGCGAGTAGTTGCCCATGTACCACTGCGTCCCCGTCGCCGCGACCGACAGCGCGGGCGCGGGGCCCGCGGCGTCGTGCGCCAGCAGGGCGGCGTCGACGACTTCCAGGCCGCGCGCGAACGCCGCGTAGGACGCGGACTCGTAGCTCTGCGCGATGAAGCCGCGCGGGGGGAGCG
The DNA here is from genome assembly GCA_030658975.1 of Candidatus Latescibacterota bacterium. Classification (GTDB taxonomy): domain Bacteria; phylum Krumholzibacteriota; class Krumholzibacteriia; order LZORAL124-64-63; family LZORAL124-64-63; genus PNOJ01. The sequence goes on along the minus strand of JAUSBL010000011.1, from coordinate 36,918 downwards.
TGCTGGTCGTGGGGAAGTCGGGCGGCTGGGCGATGGTCGGCGCCGGGGCCGTCGCGAGCAGCAGGAGGACGAGCATCACGGCATGGGTGGCGGAGGCGTACCGTATCATGGCTGCTCCCGGGAGATCGGGTGGAGGGGGCGGCGCCCACAAGGACTGGTACCGCCGACGGGTCAGCATACCGCCACGCCGCCCCCGCGGCCATCGGATCGGTTTTCCGCCCCGCCGACGGCCGGATGTGATAAGATTGAATCAGTCTTGGTTATGATTGAGCCCCAGCCCCAGGGAGAACGACCATGGCCCATCCGATCCCGCCCCGTCGCGGATCATCCCGAGCGATCCGTACGTGCGGCCTGCTGGCCGCCCTCTTCGGTTGCCTGGTCCCGGTCGCCGCCCGCAGTTCGGCCTGGCTCGTCCCGGCCGGCGGCGAGACCTGGACGGCCGGCACCTCGCACACCCTGGTCTGGTCGGGCGGGACGGCGACGGTCTTCGGGCTCGGCGCCTACGAGCTGCCGTCCAACGCCTTCACTCCGATCTCACCCGCCTTCCCGAACACCGGCTACTACACCTGGACCATCCCGGCGAACCTGCCGCCGGGGACCTACAAGCTGGGCATCGGTTTCGTCGAGGGCGACTACATCGAGACCGCGCCGTTCACCATCCAGGCGCCGCCCGAGTGCCTCCAGTCCTGCCACCTGGCGACGGCGAGCACGTTGCCGTCCTCGCCCTGGAGCAACCAGTACCCGGAGACCCTGTGCGCTTCGACCCCGGAGCAGGCGGTCGCCTTCGCGCAGGCGTTCCTGACGTCCAAGCTGGAGGAGCAGTGCCTCGAAGGGTACTCGATCAATCCCGGCAGCGTGGTGATCGACGTCACGCTGCTGCCGGTCGGCTACTGCTACGTCGGCTACTTCGGGTTCTACCAGGCCGCGGCGTCGGGCTTCGCCTGCTGCTGCCAGGATCCGGTGGCGGGGGAGAGCGGGAGCTGGGGGGAGATCAAGGCGCAGTACCGGTGATGTCGGTCTCCGGTTCGTGGCGTATGCGGGAGGCCCGGGGCGACCCGGGCCTCCCGCTTTCCGCGGGAGGTTGAGCGTGGCGCCCGCCGGAGCGTGAACGGACGGGTTCCTGTATGTGATTGTCCGGTTGTCTGCAGCTGTCGTATCATCGGCCTGCGCTTCACGACCGATGGAGGCTCAGGCATGACGCAAACTGGCAACGAGGCACGCGCCGGATCGTTCTCCGTCGCCCCTGCGATCCCGACGGCACCGTCGCCGCCTCCCGCCCGCCTCGCCTTCCGCGTGGGGATCGTCGGCCACCGCCCGAACCGGCTCCAGGACGCTGATACGGCCGTGCTGTCGCAGACGCTCGGGCGCATCCTGGCCACCGTGCGCGAGACGGTCGTGTCCTTCCACGGCGAACCGGGGCATCCCTACGCGCAGGATCCCCCCGTCCTGCGCGCGGTCTCGCCGCTGGCCGAAGGGGCGGACCGCATCTTCACCGACGAAGCCCTCCGCTGCGGCTACGAGCTCTGCTGCCCGATGCCGTTCCCTCAGGCGGAATATGAAAAGGACTTCACCGCGACCGACCCGGCTGCAGCGGGCTCCCTCGACGCGTTCCAGGGACTCCTGGAGCGGGCCCGGCAGGGGAGCGGGCTCGTCGCCTTCGAGCTGGACGGCACGCGCGACGACGAAGGCGGCGCCTACGGCGCCGCGGGCCGGGTCGTGCTGATCCAGTCGGATCTGCTGGTCGCCGTCTGGGACGGAGGGGAGGCGCAGGGCGCCGGTGGTACCGAAGAGACCCTGCGCGAAGCGTTGCGTTACCGGATCCCCGTGGTCTGGATCGACGCCTCGCAGCCCCACCCGTGGCGCATCCTGCATCCGGACGATGACCTGAAGGGCTTGTCGCACGGAGGGCGCCGCAGGCCGGAGGCCGCGACGGCCGCCTCCTGGGAGGAACTGAGGCAGGTCGTCCGCGAGGTGGTCGCCTGGCCGCCGTCGGGCGGCGACCCGCAGGCGGCGGAGATCGAGCGGATGCGGGACCAGATGAAACACCACGCGAGCTACCTGCGGGAGCGGAAGCCGCGCTGGAACCCCGCATTCCTCTGGAAGCTGTTCCGCGATCTGGTCGGCTCGGGCAGGGTCACGTTCCAGTTGGTGAAGGTGCCCGGGTTCGAGCAGTCCATCGCGGACAAGTGGCCGACCGATCCCGCGAGCGGCGTCCCCGGTGTCGCCGGCTGGGTGAACCGCCGGCTCCGCCCGCACTACGCCTGGTCCGACAAGCTGGCCGACCTGAACGCCGACTCCTACCGCAGCACGTTCGTGCTGGCCTACCTGGCGGCCGCCCTGGCCGTCCTGCTCGCGCTGCTGCCTGGGGCGGCGGGGTGGCACGACGGGGTGGGAGAACGCCGGCGCGTCCTGTGCATCGCCCTGGAGTTCGCCCTGGTGGCCGGCATCCTGGTGGCGTTCTTCTGGGCCCGCCACCGCCGCTGGCACGCCCGCTGGATGGACTGCCGCATGCTGGCCGAGATGTTCCGCCAGATGCGCTTCCAGATCCCGCTGGGCGGCGCGCGGTCGCGCACGCGCCTGCCGGCGCACCTGAGCGCCTACGGCGATCCCTCGCTGACCTGGATGTCCTGGCACAAGCTCGCCGTGGAGCGCGAGATCGGCCTGCCCTCGGCCCGCATCGACCACGGCTACCTGGCGCAGTACCTGGACTACCTGGAGTCCGTCGTCGAGGAACAGCTCGGCTTCCACGGCGCAAACTGGCGGCGGTCGGAGCGGATCGAGCGGAATCTGCACCGATCCGTGATGTTCCTCTTCGCCCTGACGCTGCTCTGCATCGGGATGCACCTGGCGCCGTCTCTGGCGTTCCTCGGCCTGGGCGAGGTGGGGCACTCCGGCCGTCTCGACGGCTGGCTCACCGTCGCCTGCGCGTTCCTGCCGGCGCTCGGCGGGGCCCTGGCCGGCATCAACGAGCAGGGCGAGTTCGCCCGCCTGTCGAAGCGCAGCCGGGCGATGCACGAGCGGCTGGGCGAGGTCGCGCAGGAGATCCGGGCGCTGCGGGCCGCTGCCGATCCGGCGACCAACCCGCTGAAGCTCGGCCGGGTGGCTCAGCTGGTGGCGCCGACGGCCCAGCTGATGGTGGACGAGGTACTGGACTGGCGCGTGATCTTCCGGGATCGGCCGCTGGTGTTGCATCCGTGAGCGGGATCTAGTGGCTTCGCGTTAGTCGCTGCTGCTGCCGTGGCGCTGCAGGAGTAGCGCATCGTAGGCCGCAACCTCCAAACAGACGGCCAGGGACTTGCCGTCGGGGCTCCAGGCGGCATCGGTGATCTTCTCTGCTCCGGCCGCGAATTCCACCAAACGTCGCGGCTGCCCACCCTGGAGCGGGACGTCCCACAAGACCAACTGTCCGCCATCCCGGCTCGAACTGGTGAAGCCCGTTCCCCGCGGATTCCAGCAGAGAAGGCTGTGGTCGGCGGGAACGGGCGCTTCCTGGAGGGCGCCCCCATCGATGCCGAGGATCGCCGGGTAGGATTCGCCCGAATCCGCTGCCTTGAAGGCGGCCACGATCTGTTTTCCGTCCGGAGAGATGTGGGGTCCTCTGCCCGGAGTATCCGAGAGTCGAGATGTCGAGCCGTCCGTGATGGACATCTTCCACAAGTAGGATGGTTCGCCGGGAGCATCCTGACGGGAATAGACCAGCCATCGGTTGTCGCGCGTGAACTGCGGGTCGGTCTCGGCGCGTCCGCTCGACGTCAACCTCCGGGGGGAGCTCCCGTCGCTGTTGGTCAACCAGAGAGTGTTCTCGTTCACCAGATAAGATCGGAATACGAGGCGCCGCCCGTCCGCGGACAGGTCCATGTCGGCGACGTACTCGACATCCGTGGGAATGCTCCGGTTCGATCCCCCATCGATGTCCAGGTAGACGAGTCCGATCCGGCTGCCGACGCTTTGATTGACCAGCAACCTGCCGTCCCCGGTCCAGACCACACGACCGTTGGCGACGAGATCGGTCGAGATGTCCCGGTAGCTGTCCGGCTGGTCCATCTTGAACACCCGCAGCGTCCGCTTGGCGTCGTAATAATTGAGCGCCAGGTTCCTGCCGGACTGATCGGATGTGACCTGGTAGTACATCGTCACATCGTTGGTGAGCGGGACGAATTCACCGGCGCCGTGCAGCAGCTGCCACAAGTTGATGTTCAGGCCGCGCGCCGAAACCGGCTTCCCCAGGACCAGCAGTCCGGACCCGTCGGGCAGTGGGCGGATGTCCAGAACGGCTTGCCACTTGTCGCCGGGCAGGACACGCATGGATGCGTCGGAGATCACGTACGCGATCAGGTCGAGGGCGCCGCCAACCGAGTCGCGTCTCGTAGTGAGGATTTCCAAACCGTCGGACGACCAGGCGAGACACTGGCGGATGGAATCATCCCGGTGCTCGGTGACGACCAGCCGCGCCTCCGCCCCGTCCGCGTTGGCGATCCAGATCCCGGTCGAATCGGGCTTGTGCTTCTTGTAGACCAGATGTTTCCCGTCGGGCGAGCAATCGAATCTGCGGTCGACGATGCCACTGGCGACGCTGTGCGGCTCCCCTCCGAGCATGGAAACCCGGTAGAGATTGTAGGCCGATACACCCGGTGAAGCGGGAGCAGCGTCCTGCATGGCGAAGTAGATGAACATTCCATTCGGCGAAAAGATGGGTGATTTGATTCCCGGCGCGACGCTCTGGACCAACACGCTCTCGCTGCCGGTCTCGATCTGCTTCAGGCGCAGGCTGGTGTTGTCGGCGCCCAGGCGGGTGTAGGCGAGGTATTTCCCGTCCGGGGAAATCGCCGAAGAGTGGGTCTGACCGTCGCCGGTCAGGGGCTTGAAGGATATCCCGTCGTCCACCGATCGGGCCGCTTGCCCGCCGCCGCGATGCCGGATTTCATCCGCCACCAACCACGTCGCCGCCAGCGCCAGCAGCAGGAGCCCGGGGACGATCAACCGGCGCGGAAAGGGTCGCGCGGGCCGGCTCCTGCCGATACCCGGCACTCCGGCGCCGGGCGCCTTGCCGCGGACGTCAGAATCCGGAACGCTGGCGGGAACAGCCGATCTGTCGCCGTCCAGCCGTGCCCGCAATCCCTGGAGCAGTTTGTGGAACGTCGGGTCCTTCTCGTCGCCTTTCCAATGGGACAGGTTGAGCGTCTGGAAGTTGCGGAATTCCCAGGGGAGCTCGGTGTCGTCGATCAGCAGGGGCACGAGCGATTCCTGCTCGGCGCCCCAGTCGGCCTCGTTGCGGACCCAGCGGGATGCGACGCTGTGGCGCGACCAGAGCACGACCACGCAAACCGCGGACTTCAGACCATCTTCGATGAACTTGGGGTAGTGGACGCCTGCGGGGATGTCGACGTCCCACCAGACTTTCAGGCCATGCTTCTGGATCGCACCGGCGAGGAGCGCGGCGAAATCCCGGTCCTCCTTGGAATAGCTGAGGAAGATGTGGGGGGTCGGTTCGGCGCTGCTCACGGGACTCCCTTCCCGGTACCTGCGGAGATCATTTGATGAGCGTCATCCGACCGGTCAGGACGACACCGCCGGTTTCGAGCCGGCTGAAATAGACGCCCGACGGGACCTGGCGCCCGCCGTGGTCCTCGCCCTCCCACGCCACGCGGTGGTGGCCCGCGTCGATCTCGGCGTCCACCAGCATCTTGATCAGACGGCCGCTGATGTCGTAGATCGCCAGCCGGGCCCGGGACTTCACGGGCAATGCATACCTGATGGTCGTGCTGGGGTTGAACGGGTTCGGCAGGGCGGCCAACAATTCTGGCGCGGTCACGACGTCGGGCGCACCCGTCACGGCCGAGGGGATCGAGGGGGCGCTTTCCAGGTCGGCATCGTCGACGGCGACCACGAACACCCAACTCTGATTCACGCCGGAGAGATCGATTTGAGTCTCGATGGTTGCGCCGCAAGGAGCGGATTCCCCGAAGGCGGCGGACGGCCCCGCATAGATCTTGTAGTAGGCCAGGTCGCTCGCCGCGACCGGCGACCAGCTCAGGATGCGGTCCCCCAGCCAGGCGAGGCCGGTCGGGGCCGCGGGGGCGATGTTGTCGGCGCTGAAGCCACTCGCGGACGGTCCGATCCAGATTCCTTCGTTCATGTGGGCGATGACGCGGAACTGCGTCGCCCAGGTCTCCGGCCCGTCGCCCTGAGTGTTCGACAGCACGGAATAGTACCGATCGCCGTAGGCGCCCGAGGTCGCGACAGTGATCCAGCGGCCGTCGTCCAGGCGCTGGATCGTGTACATCTCGACGTTCTTGTCCGGTCCGGAAAGACTCGGTTCCGTATCGTCGTAGTAGCTCTTGTGGAAGTCGACGTAGACATAGCCGCCCTGGTCGGCCGGGACGTCCGCAACCGACGTGATGTAGGGAGCCTCGGTCACGATCGTGACGGGCCGCACCATGCTGTCGGACGTCTCCGGCGACGTCACCGTCAGGGTGACCGCGTAATCGCCCGGAGCCGTGTACAGATGGGCGGGGCTGACCGCGGTGCTGTGGGCCGAGCCGTCACCGAAGTCCCAATCGTACCCGGTGATGAACCCCGTGGAATTGTCGGTGAAGGTGATCTGCGCCGGCCGGAACGCGACCGACGCACTGAGGTTGAAGTACGCGGTCGGGTATTCGGCATAACCGCACTGCGAGGGAGCGATCTGCAGGCCGGAATCCGCGGCGGCGATGAAGGTGTAGTATTGTTCCGCGAACACGCCCCGGGCTGACGACGGGATGGCGAGGTTCCCGGCGACGTAAGGCTCGTCCGGAGCCTGGACGTTGATGAGCTTCATCCCCGCCTCGCCGTCGGAAACGTAGGCATAGGATGCGGAGACGAACACGTCGGTGGCCGCATCCTGGGTGGCGGTCTCCCCCAGGGGTGCCGGGTTCGCGGGGTCGAAGATGTCGATGACGTAGAGGCCGGAATCGGCATCCGCCACATAGGCCATGGTCCCGTCGATCACGACATCGCGGGCATCGTTGACCGTGAAGGATTTCACGCCTCCGATGATCCACGGCTCCGCAGGGTCGTCCGCATTGCGGTCGATGGCGCGCAGGCCGCCCGAGCCGTCCGCGAGATAGGCGAAGGCGCCGGAAACGGCGATGCCCTGCGCCCGCCCCGACGTGTCCAGGCGGCCGAAGACCGCCGGCTCCGCAGGGTCCGAGACATTGATCACGGTCAGGCCGGAGTCGCTATCCGCGATGTAGACCAGGGAATCGGCTATCGCGAGCGCCAGGGCGCTGTGAGCCGTCGCGGTCGCTCCGATCAGGACCGGGCCCGCGCGATTCGTGACATCCAGGATCTGCAGCCCCGTGACCCCGTCCGCGACGAAAGCGAGGTCGCCCGAGAGCACCAGTTCAGCGGCGTAGCCCGGAGTATCATACGAGCCGACCGCCGTGGGGTGCAGGGGATCGGAGACATCGATGATCCGCAGCCCCCCCGCGCCATCGGCGACATAGGCGTAATCGCCCTGCACGATGACCGATTCGGCCGTGCCTGGAGTGTCCAGGCTGCTGATGATGCCGCGATCGCACGGCGAGCCCAGGGCGAACACCTCGATATCCTGGTGCGTTTCCTGGTAACGGCCGAACGCCAGGAAGGCGAAGGGACCGGCCGTCACGATATCGACCGCGGACCACCCCGCGCCGTAACTGGAATAAGGGACCCATCCCAGATACTCCAGATTGGTCGTGCTGGAAATGTCCAGGACCGAAGTGCCGTAATCATCGACGACGTAGGCGAGGTCCCCTGCAATGTCGATGAACCCGAAGTTGACGAGATCCACGCTGGCGATCAACTGCGGCTCCGCGGGGACCTGGACGTCGATCATGTAGACCTTGCCGGTTTCGCGCAGCGGCATGTAGATCGTGGAGCCCGACAGGGCCAGGTCCTTGTTCCCTTGATACCCCTGCCAACCCTCATACGTCAGGAGGCTGCCCACGGACTGGGGATTCTCGGGATCGGAAATGTCGAAAACGAGCAGTCCGGACTGTTCGCTGTGGATGTAGGCGTGGTTCCCCGCCGCCTCGATTTTGCGGCCCGCGCTCGGCAGAAAGACGGTGCCCGCCAATGAAGGCGCCGTGGGGGCGGATATATCGAAGCAGTACATCCTCGTCGATGCCGTGACATAGGCGTGCGATCCCGAGACGGCGATATCCAGCGGCGCTTCGGTCATGTTGATGGTCGCCGTCTGCTGAAGCTGTTCCGGAGCGGAAATATCGACGGTGTGCATCTGGCGAGGATTGTCGGATATCAAGAACAGGTTCGTGCCCGAAACGGCTCCACGGCCATAATGGTAATTTCCGTTCATCGTCAATTCGCCGAGGAGCCGGGCCTTGCCGGGATTGGAGATGTCATAAGCGGACAACAGGCCGGAGTTGAGATCGTTCATCGCCACCGTATAGACGACATCTCCTGCGGTTTCGATGCCCCTGACGTACGACGTCCCCGCATCGATGTCCTGCATCCAATGCATGTAATTCTCGTAGTTGGCGCATTGAGCGCCGGCCGTGCCGGCCCCGATCACGGTTCCCCACGCGAGCCCCAGGGCGGCGAGCAGGAGCCGCATCCCTGTCGGAAGACGCCGGTTATGGGAAGACAATCCAGCTAAGGCATGCATGGCCTGATCCCAACTTTCTGCATTCATGGGACGGACTCATGATAGGATACGATTGCGTGTCTGATTATATCATAAATGACACTGCACGTTCATAACATTGCCGTCCATCTGCGCGGACGCCTGGATCCCGGCTACGCGATCGCCGTCAGGCATCCATATCCCGCAACTTCCGCGCCGCCCGCGCAAAGAACACCAGCGCCACGATCGCCGCCACCCCGATTCCCGCGAACGTCTTTCGCCGTAATCTCCGACCGGTAGTCGCTGTGGCGATAAGCAGATGTCCCGTGCCGGGACGAACGCTCAGAACCCTTCGATCATCCACGCATTGGCCTCGTACGTCCAGCGATCGAAGGCCAGGAACCGCCCATCGGGTGATGCGAACAAGCCCCCGTCGGTGTCGATGATCCCGGCCGGGCGCGTGCGTCCGGAAGAATCCCCGTGCACCAGCATGGTGCCTTCGGGTCCTCCAGTACCGAACCAGATGCCCCCGTCGGCAGCCCATCCCAGGAAATGATCGACCTCCCGGCCCTCGTACTGGAGCGACGTGCGGGCGCCCGTCTCCAAATCCACCAGGACCGGGTGTGCGCCGTCATCCAGCACGACCTGCCGGCCGTCGGGCGAGACGGACATCATGATCGACGGCTGCGGATTCATGGAGATGCGCGTCAATTCCTTGCGTGCGCCGGTCAGTGGATCGAATTCGAAGAAGACCCGCTCGCTCCCGACCTGGACGGCGAGGATGCACGGCGCGCCGGGGCGTGAGCCGCACATGAGATCCAGGACTCCCGTATCGGGTTCGGCGATCGACTGAGCCGGCCCCCCCGATGCGGCAACGCGCATGAAACTCCCCGTGGTCCCCCGCGGGTCCACATCCGGACCATTCAGCATATAGATGATCCAGGCACCGTCCGCGGTGAGGGCGGCGCGTTCCGTGCTGGCGGGCTGGTCGAGGAGCGGTACGGCGACGCGCTCGTCGATGCCTTGCCGGTACAGGTTCGTGGGGTCGTTGCGCGTCGACAGGAACATGACCGCCCTGCTGTCCGGAGTCCACCCGGTGACCAGATCGACGTGCTGGTCGAGCGTCAAACGGCGGATGGCTCCGAGACGGCGGCCGGTATCTTCGAGTTCGGCAAGGTAGACGTCGGCTTGGGTCCGCCATCTCACGAACCCGAGACGCCTCCCGTCGGCGCTGCAGGTGAGGTCTGAGATAAAGTGCCCCGCCGATCCCAGAACTCGGCTGGGACGTCCGCGCAGGGCGCCGGTGCGGGTGTCCACCGGCACGGCCCAGAGATGGACGATGTCCTGGCTTTGCGTCGAGTCGGGTTGGTAGAACAGGAGCCTTCCGTCGCGCAGCCAGCAGAGCCCCCGGGCTGCGCTAAAACCGGCGCCCAGCCACGAATCGCCCCGAATATGGGTAATCTCGCGGCCATCGAGGTCGCAGGTTTCGATCACGGGACGGTAGGTCCCCGAATCGGGGTCTCCCCGGGATGTCAGGTAGGCGAGGCGTTCTCCGCTGGGTGACCAGGCGGGAAATTGGAAGCCGTGCCGTTCTCCGGTGGCGGGAGTCACCCGGCGTGATCCGGATCCGTCGGCGTCCATCAGCCAGATCGCGTTGCCCGACTCTGACCGGGCCACGAAAGCGATGGCCCCGGTGGGGGAGACGGCCGGCTCCGAAGCGCCGTCGCGGATACGTCGGACCCGGCGCTCCAGAAGGGAGACGGTCCAGAGGCTGTCCCTCATGCATCCCTGCGTCAGGATCGAGGTGCCGATGACCAGGGATTCGCCGTCGGGGAACCAGGCGATTTGGACACCGGGCCACAGGCCGCCCGGTGACCGGGGAAGCCCTTCCGCCGGCAGGGGACTCACCCGCTGCGTCTCGATGTCGAGGAGGTAGTAGCCACTCGAGTCCGCATACGCGAGATGTTCGCCGTCCGGCGAAATCGCGGCGCTCAGCACCGGGCTCTCCGGCGGGAGCGACGTGAGGGGTGTCTCGACGGGCGTCACCGGCGAACCGGCGCGCAGCCGCACGATCCACATGCCGGCCGCGACGATCGACACCACCAGCAGCAACCCGATGACCGGCCACGAAGCCAGCCGGATGGAACCGCGTCGTGTTCGGTCGCTTGGTCGAACCGGCGGCGCGTCGTGAGCCGGCCGTTGCGTCGGTGGAAGTGAATCCCGTTCATCGCCCAGGGTCTTCAGCCCGAGCAGCAGGCGAGGCAGGATCAACGCCGTTCCCGCCGCCGGGATTTGGATCGAGGTCGCGCTGCCCACGGCCTGCCGCCAGGCCGGATGCCGCTGCTGGAATTCCGCATGCGACAGGCCCAGCAGGACGGGGAAGAAGGGCTTGCCGCACTCGTGAGCCCTGACGACCTCGCTGTCGACCTGCTTCGAGCCGAGGGATCTGGCGGAGATCAGCAACAGGAAGGCCCGGGCGCTCTCGACCGCGTCGCCCGTCTGCTCCAGGTAGGAAGCGCCGGGAATGCCGTTGGTCTTGTAGAGCCAGGTCGTGTAGCCGGCGGCCTCGAGGCCGCGAGCGATCTCGTTGGCCACCGGTTCGTCGGCCTCGGCGTGGCTGATGAAGACGTCCGTCAATGATCGCCCCACCGTTGTGCGGCCTCCCATTGCGATCCCAACCCGAGGCGCTCCACCCACACCTCGATATACCCGAGATCGAGTTCTCCACCGCGGATCCGGAGGATCCCGGCGGCGTCCTCGATCTGCCGGGATGACTCGCCGAGCTTCGACCATTCCAGCTTGGCGATCAGCACGTCTTCCGCGGTGGCAATGGAGAGGCGGACGTCCGCGATCCGGACCTCCCGGCGGCGGGCGAATTCCTCCTGGCTGAACGGGCGATCCCTGCGGATGATCAGGTCGATCTTCCAGCCGGTCACCAGATCGATGATGTTGAACTGCGACTGCATAGCCAAAGCCTCGAGCGCGGCACCGATATCGAGGTAATACTCGGATTCAGGAAACATCTTCGCTAATCCGCGCAACTGGTCTGCGGTCGGGGCGATGACGATGTCGATGTCCTGTGTCGAGCGCGGAGAGCCATGGAACGAACTGGCGAAGGATCCGGTCAGCATGTAAGGGATGCCGGCGCCGTCCAGGGCCGCCGTCACTCTCCGGAAAATGTCATGAGTGGTCATGGCCGCGTCCGGGGAAGATCCGTGATCCCGTAGACGCAGAACAGGAACTCGCGCCGCAGATCAGCCTCTGAACAGTCCGGATGCTGCCCCCGCAGCCGCGACCGGCAAAGCTCCCGTGTCAGGTCGCTCATCTCGATGGCCGTCATCAGGCGCTGTTCCCCCGACAGCCCCCGCAGGATCGAGATCTGAAGAGCCGCGGCCTGTGGTGTCGTGTCTCTCATCTCGCTCCAGCAGTCACGGATGACCGGATAGTTCGGATCATGGCGTTGCGGATTCCATGGCCGAGATTAGCACGTGATCTACCCCGATGCAGGCGATTGACGCCGCTCGTACGCCCATCAGGCATCCATATCCCGCCACTTCCGCGCCGCCCGCGCAAAGAACACCAGCGCCACGATCGCCGCCACCCCGATCCCCGCGAACGGCAACCACACCTTGAACTGCGGATCGTAGGTGCGCCACAGCAGATCCGTCGCCGCCGCGGGGTCCAGCCCGGTGAGCTCCTGCAGCCGCACGAAAGCCCCGGTGCGCTCGACCCCGGCCGCCGCGTCGAGCGTGCCGAGCTTGCCGTCCCACGTCCGTCCCCCGCCGAAGTTTTCCGCCAGGTACTTCTGCGCCAGCACCGCCTTCTCGCCGAAGTTCCCGTAGAAGAAGCCCTGCAGCTTCGAGCCGATCAGCCCGCCGACACCCACCGGGATGTTCACGAACCCCAGGTAGAGGCCCTTCTTGTCCGCCGGCGCGATCAGCGCCAGGTACTCGTTCTTCTTGGGACCGGTCAGCATCTCGCCGAAGGAGAAGCCGGCGACGCCCAGCAGGAACACCCAGCCCAGGTTGGTCAGGCCCGCGACCAGGACGCCGGCGGTCGCCATCCCCATGCCCAGGACCATCGACTCCAGCGTGCGCATCTTGCGCACCAGCCACGAGACCGGGATCATCAGCAGCACGATCAGCAGCGCGTTCAGATTCAGCAGGATCTCCTGCGGCACCTGCCAGCCGCGGTCGGTCTGGATGGCCCAGCTGTCGGGGAAGAAGGACGAACCCAGGAAGAAGCGGGCGGTGCCGCCGGAGTCGTTCCAATCGGTCAGGAAGTTCGGGTGCAGGTCCCAGAGCGTGTACATCATCAGCCAGAAGCAGCTCATGATCAGCAGCCACGTCGCCAGGCGCCAGTCGCCGAGCGTACGCAGCGTGCGCGTGAGCACCTGGCCCGGGTTCGCCGTCTTGTCGGAGCCGCTGGCGAAGTCCTTGAAGGTGAACAGCATCAGGTAGTTCAGCGACATGATCGCCGCCGCGGTGAAGAACAGCGCCTGCCACGAGTAGTCGTGCCGGATGAAGTTGGCGAGCATCGGCGCGATGGCCGCGCCCACGTTCACCACCCAGTAGAAGATGCCCCAGCCCAGCGAGGAGCTCTTGCGGTCGAGGTTCTGCGCCAGGCTGCCCTGCAGCGCCGGCTTGAAGAAAGCCGTGCCGGTGGCCAGCACCACGATGCCGAAGGTGAAGCCCAGGAAGCTGCGCTGCGTCGCCATCAGGCAGTAGCCCAGCACGTTGCCCGTGATCGCCAGGAACAGGCTGCGCTTGTAGCCGTAGCGGTCGGCGAAGCCGCCGGTGAAGGTCGGCAGGATCGACTGGAAGGCGAACCACAGGGCGTAGATGGTGCCCTTGTCGGCGGCCGTGAAGTGCAGGCCGTGGGGGTCGTCGGCCTGCATGATGTAGATCGCCACCACCGAGCGCACCAGGTAGTAGGAGAGGCGCTCGAACATCTCGATGACGTTGAGCAGCCAGAAGCCCTTGGTGAATCCCAGCAGCAGGCGGCGGTCGGCCAGCGCGTCGGCGATCGGCGTGTTGGACATGGGGCGGTCCTTTCGGGCCGGACTGTGCAGCCGCGCGCGGGTGCGGCTCCGTTGGTGGCCTGCCGCCGCCGTGGTTAGCTTGTCGGGGACGTACGGCAGAATGGACAGTATAGCAAAGGGAGCCCCTCGCCATGACCGGGAACTTCAAAGGTACGATCGCCGCCGCCCTGTTGCTGGCAGCGACCCCCGCCGGCGCCCAGTCAAGCTGGGGCCTGCGCGGAGGCCTGACCATCGACCCCGACCAGGTCCACGTCGGCGCCCACGTGAACGCCGGCGAGATCTTCAACGACGGGTATTTCCTGCCCAATGTGGAGGTTGGCTTCGGCGACCACGGCACCCTGATCGCCCTGAACCCGGAGCTGGTCTACCGCTTCGACCAGCGTGCGCGGTCCCGCTGGGGCTTCTACATCGGCGGCGGTCTCGGCATCAACATCTACGACTGGGACGACGGGCCCCGCGGCTACCGCGACGACACGGACACCGAACTCGGTCTGAACATCCTGGGCGGCATGTCCCGAGCGCGCCGCGGCGGCGGGGACGTTTTCCTGGAGCTGAAGCTGGGAGTGGCGGATTCGCCCGAAGCCAAGGTGACGCTTGGTCTCGGGTTCCAATAGCCATCACTAGCTATATGGACTGAATTGGATTAATATTCGTATATATACGGATAGTGGCGTTCATTCCAAAATCCATCCCGGAACTTGACTCCACCTATCTATTTGGCTAAATTGCCAATTAGCCAATGATAGGAGGCCGCCATGGACGACAGCACCCGCCAGAAGTACGACTCCCGCGCCCGCATCATCAAGGCCATGGGCCACGGCACCCGCCTGTTCCTCGTCGACGAGCTGTCGCGCGGGGAGCGCTGCGTCTGCGAGCTGCAGGAACTGGTCGGGGCCGACATGTCGACGGTCTCGAAGCACCTCGCGGTGCTGCGCGAGGCGGGCATCGTGAAGGACGAGAAGCGCGGCAACCAGGTCTTCTACTCCCTGCGCTGCCCCTGCGTGCTGAACTTCTTCGCCTGCGTCGAATCGGTGATGCAGACCTCGGCCACGCAGGCTGTCGAACTGGCGAGGTGAACTGATGGATTGGCGTCGTGAAGGCAAAGTCCTCGGCCTGGTCGTCGTCGTGTTCGCCGGTCTGTACCACCTGCCCGTCGGGGCGCCCCGCTTCGACGGCGCCGTCACCGAGGCCCTGTCCCTGGTGCGCTGGTACGCCCGCGAGCACGTGCTGCTCTGCCTGGTGCCGGCCTTCTTCATCGCCGGCGGCATCTCGGTCTTCGTGAACCAGTCGTCGGTCATGAAGTACCTGGGCGCCGGCGCGCCCAAGGCCCTGGCCTACGGCGTGGCCGCGACCTCGGGCACGGTGCTGGCGGTCTGCTCCTGCACGGTGCTGCCGCTGTTCGCCGGCATCTACGGCCTGGGCGCGGGGATCGGCCCCGCGACCGCCTTCCTGTACTCCGGGCCGGCGATCAACGCCCTGGCGATCATCCTGACCGCGAGCGTGCTCGGCCTGAAGATCGGCGTGGCGCGGGCCGTGGGCGCGATCGTGTTCAGCGTGGTGATCGGCCTGCTGATGCACGCCATCTTCCGCAAGGACGCGCGCGAGACCGCGCTGGCGGCCGCTCCGTCGCCCGACGACCAGGGCGGGCGCCCCCTGCACCGCACGGCCCTGACCTTCGCGGCGATGGTCGCGGTCCTGATCTTCGCCAACTGGAGCGGCGCGGCCGGCGGTTTCTTCGGCGCCGTGCACGCCGTGAAGTGGTGGCTCACCGCCGCGGCGGCCGCCGCTCTCGGCGCGGCGCTCGTGGCCTGGTACGGCCTGGCCTGGTGGAAGACGTTCGCGGTGGCCGCGGCCGTGGCGCTCGCGGCGCTGCTGTGGCGCGATGATCCGGTGCTGCCGTTCACCGTCGGCACCCTGGCCTTCGCCTGGGCCGTGGCGAGCCGGCCGGGCGAGCTGCGCGACTGGTTCGCCGCCAGCTGGTCCTTCGCGAAGCAGATCCTGCCGCTGCTGCTCGGCGGCGTGTTCATCTCCGGCCTGCTGCTCGGCAGGCCCGGCCAGGAGGGGCTGGTGCCCTCGAACTGGATCGCCGCCGCGGTTGGTGGCAACTCGCTCGTCGCCAACTTCTTCGCCTCCTTCTCGGGCGCACTGATGTACTTCGCGACGCTCACCGAGATCCCCATCCTGCAGGGCCTGCTGGGCTCGGGGATGGGCCAGGGGCCCGCCCTGTCGCTGCTGCTGGCGGGGCCCGCCCTGTCGCTGCCCAGCATCCTGGTGCTGCGCACGATCATGGGGATGCGCCGCACGATCGTCTTCCTGGCGCTGGTCGTGGTCCTGTCGACCGTGACCGGCACACTTTACGGTTGGTTGTTCAGCTAGGAGGTCCGCATGAAGGACATCGCCATCCTGGGCACCGGTTGCCCCAAGTGCCACAAGCTCGAAGAGGAAACGCGCCGCGCCGCGGCGGAACTTTCGCTCGACTGCGAGATCCGCAAGGTGACCGCCGTGGTCGACATCATGAAGTTCGGCGTGATGATGACTCCGGCGCTGGTCGTCGACGGACAGGTGAAGGTCGCGGGCAAGGTGCCGTCGCTGGATGAGATCAAGAAGCTGATCGCAGGGGAGGCGTGAGATGGACAACAAACCGTCGCGCGCGGCGCTGAGCCGCGTCCTGATCATCGTTGCCGTGATCGTGGCGGCCGCGGGCTTCTACCTGATGCGCCCGGCCGCGCGGGGCGGCGGTGCGGCCTCCGGGGCGGCGGCCGCGACCACTCTGCCGCGGCTGCTCGATCTCGGCGCCGACAAATGCGTCCCCTGCAAGATGATGGCGCCCATCCTCGAGGAGCTGCGCGTCGAGCAGGCCGGCAGCTTCGAGGTCGTCTTCATCGACGTCTGGAAGAACAAGGAAGAGGCCGCGAAGTACAACATCGACCTCATCCCCACGCAGATCTTCTACGCGGCCGACGGCCGCGAGCTCTTCCGCCACGAGGGTTTCTACGCCAAGGAGGAGATCCTGGCCAAGTGGCAGGAACTCGGAGTCACACCGAAGGGCAGCTGACCGGGAGGTCCGTCGTTGGAATCGCTGTTCGCCTCGCTCACCGCCGCGGTTTCCGGCTCTCCGCCCATCGCCCTGGGCGCCGCCTTCCTGTGGGGCGTGCTGAGCATCCTGCTGAGCCCCTGCCACCTGGCGAGCATCCCGCTGATCGTGGGCTTCATCCAGGGCCAGCAGTCCGATGATCAGCGAGCGCCCCTGACCCAGCGCCGGGCCCTGTGGCTGTCCACGCTGTTCGCGTCGGGCATCCTGGTGACCATCGCGCTCATCGGCGCGATCACCGCCGCGGCCGGGCGCATGCTGGGCGACATCGGCGGGCTGGGCAACCTGCTGGTCGCCGGGATCTTCCTGGTCGTGGGCCTGATCCTGCTGGGCGTGATCCCGCTGAACCTCTCGGGCCCGGGCGCGATCGGCCTGCGGCGCAAGGGCGCCTGGGCGGCGCTGCTGCTGGGGCTGGTCTTCGGCGTGGCGCTGGGGCCCTGCACCTTCGCCTTCATGGCGCCCATGCTGGCGGTGACCTTCAAGGTCTCCTCCACGCAGGCCGTCTTCGGGGCGGCCCTGCTCGCGGCTTACGGCGTGGGCCACTGCCTGCTGATCGTCATCGCCGGCACGAGCACCGCCTGGGTGCAGCGGACCCTGGACTGGAACGCGGGATCGCGGGCCGGCGGCATCCTCAAGAAGGTCTGCGGGGGTCTGGTGATCCTCGGCGGGTTCTATCTCATCTTCACCTCGCACTAGGAGATGTCACGATGCGACTCTGCACCGCGATCCTGCTGACGTTAGCCGCAGCGGCGGCCGTCGCCCAGCCGGCGCCCGACGTCCAGACGACGCCTGACGTCGTGGTCTACTACCTCCACGGCGACTTCCGTTGCAAGACCTGTCTCATGCTCGAGGACATGACCATCGCGACGGTCCGCGATTCGTTCGCCACCCAGCTCGAGGACAAGGTCCTGGACCTGCAGGTCGTGAACTTCATGTCCGAGGGCAACGAGCATTTCGAGCAGGACTTCCAGCTCGAGCAGCAGTCCGTGATCGTCGTCGAGCGGGAGGCGGGCAAGATCGTCCGCTGGAAGAACCTGGCGCGGATCTGGGAACTGTACGACCGGCCCCTGCAGTTCGCCGCCTACGTCGCCGGCGAGACGCGTCTCTACCTCGACGGCGCGCCGGATCCCAAGCCGTGAGCCGCCGCCTCCCGCGCGTCCTGTTCCTCTGCACCGGCAACTCCTGCCGCAGCCAGATGGCCGAGGGGTGGGCCCGCGCCCTGCACCCCGGTCGCTTCGCGGCCGCGTCGGCCGGGATCGAGACCCACGGCCTGAACCCCCGCGCCGTGCGCGCGATGGCCGAGGCCGGCGTGGACATCTCGCATCACGCCTCGAAGACCGTGGCCGACCTCGGAACCGAGCCCTTCGACCTCGTGGTCACCGTCTGCGGTCACGCGCACGAGACCTGCCCGGTGCTGCCGGGCGCCCCGCGCACGCTGCACCGCGGCTTCGACGACCCGCCGCGCCTCGCTGCCGGGCTCGAAGATGAGGAGGCGGCCATGGCCCCGTACCGCCGCGTGCGCGACGAGATCCGCGCCTTCGTCGCCGCGCTGCCCGATCTTTTGGACAGAGTCGGGGAGGGGGACCGCCCGTGACCACGACCGCCTGCATCGCCAAGAAACCGCAGGGCCTGGGCTTCTTCGAGAAGTGGCTGACGCTCTGGGTGCTGCTCTCGATCGCCGCCGGCATCCTGCTGGGCAAGCTCGCGCCCGGCGCCTCGCGCGCGCTGGACGCGATGTCGGTGAACGTCGGCGGCGCGCCGGTGATCTCGATCCCCATCGCGATCTGCCTGTTCTTCATGATGTACCCGATCATGGTGAAGATCGACTTCGCCGAGGCCGTCAAGGCGGGCCGCAGCGGCAAGCCGGTCGCGCTGACCTTGGTCGTCAACTGGCTGATCAAGCCCTTCACGATGTACGGCTTCGCCATCCTGTTCCTGGGCGTGCTGTTCCGCGGGCTGATCGGCGCGGACGCCGTCGACCTGGTCAAGATGCCCCTGGGCCTGGACCTGCCTGTCGGCGCCGTGCACGGCGTGGGCCGGGTCGTGCTCGAGGGCGGCGTGAAGATGCTGGAGGTGCCGCTGTGGCGCAGCTACCTGGCGGGCTGCATCCTGCTGGGCATCGCGCCCTGCACCGCCATGGTGCTGGTCTGGGGTTTCCTGGCCCGCGGCAACGACGGTTTGACGCTGGTCATGGTCGCCGTCAACTCGCTGACGATGCTGCTGCTCTACGGCCCGCTCGGCGGCTTCCTGCTGGGCGTGGGCCGGCTGCCGGTGCCCTGGCAGGCGCTGGTGCTGTCGATCGCGGTCTACGTGGCGCTGCCCCTTGTGGCGGGCTGGCTGTCGCGGCGCTGGCTCGTGGCCGCGAAGGGGCGCGACTGGTTCGAGCAGCGCTTCCTGCACGTGCTGACGCCGATCACGATCGTCGCGCTGCTGGCGACGCTGGTGCTGCTGTTCTCGTTCAAGGGCGAGACGATCCTGGCCAACCCGTTGACGATCCTCTGGATCGCGATCCCGCTGTTCGTGCAGACGGTCACGATCTTCGCGCTGGGCTACGCGCTGGCCCGGCGCCTGGGCCTGGCCTACCGCGACGCCGCGCCCGCGGCGCTGATCGGCGCTTCGAACCACTTCGAGGTGGCCATCGCGACCGCGGTCATGCTGTTCGGCCTGTCCTCGGGAGCCGCACTGGCGACGGTGGTGGGGGTGCTGATCGAGGTGCCGCTCATGCTGCTGCTGGTGCGGATCTGCCTGAAGACGCAGCGGCTGTTCCCCGCGTAATCCCGCTGACGGAAACGGATGCGCCGGCCGGCGAAGATCGTATCTTCACCGGCCGGCGTCCCTGCATCATCACCGTCGGTTGACCGGCCGGCGGCTACGGCTTCGCTTCCGGCCCGAGCACGATCTCGACCCGGCGGTTGTTGGCGCGGCCCTCGCTCGTGCTGTTGTCGGCGATGGGCCGGCTTTCCCCGATGCCTTCGGCCAGGATCCGGTCGGCGGGATAGCCGCTGCGCACCAGATAGTTGCGCACGGCTTCCGCCCGCCGCCGCGACAGGTCGAGGTTGTAGTCGTCGGAGCCCTGCGAGTCCGTGTAGCCCTCCACCACGATGTTGCGGTCCGCGGTGGCGGCGAGCGCCTTGACGAGCCGCTGCAGCTGCGTCTCGGCGCCGGGCATTAGGCTCGACTCGTTGGAACGGAACAACAGGCCGCCCGAGAGGGTGAAGACCTCACCCCGCTGGTCCTTGGTGGCGATGAGCGCGTCGAGCTCGGCCTGCGTCTCGGCGGTCGTCTTTTCGGCCGCGAGGCGGGCCTTCTCTGCGACGGCCAGCTGATCGGCGGTCGCCTGTCCGGCCTGCTCCGAGGCGGCCAGCGCCGATTGGGCCCGGCTCAGGTCCTGCGCGTTCTGCTGCATGCGCCGGTCCTGATCGGTCGACCTGTTCTCGGCGTCCCGCTGCGCGCTCTGCGCGGCCTCGAGCTGTTCGGCCGACGATTGGCCGGCGTACTCGGAGACGGCCAGCGCCGTCCGCGTCTGGTTCAGGTCCTGCGTGCTGCTCTCCAACCGCCGGGCCTGTTCCGCCGACATCCTGGCGGCCTCGAGGCGGGCCACCTCGGCGGCGACGAGCTGTTCGTTCGTCGGCTGGGCTGCGGCCACAGGCGCGACGGGTGTCGCCGCCGGTTGGGCCGCGGGTGCGACGGCCGTCGGCGCCGGCGTCTGGATCACGATCGGCGTGCGGTCCTGGATCACGATCGGCGTGCGGTCCTGGTTCACCATGCCCTGCGTCGCGGCCCTTCTCTCGGCCTCAAGGCGCGCGTTCTGCTCGGCGGCGAGCTGATCGACCGAAGCCTGGCCGACGGCCTCGGAGACGGCCAGCCCCGTCCGCGCCCGGCTCAGGTCCTGGTTCTTCTCCTGCATCAGGACGCCCTGCTCGGTCATCCTCTCCTCGGTCGCGAGATGGGCCTTCTGCTCGGCGGCCAGCTCGTCGCTCGTCGCTTGCCCGGCCTGCTCGGAGGAGGTCAGGGCCGCTCGCGCGTCGCGCAGCTCCAGCGTCCGCTCCTGGAGGATGTCGCCCTGGGCGGCGTTGAAGTCGTCGTTCGACGCCGTCGCGTTGTTGCGCTGGAGGGCGATGGAGGCGGAGGCTTCGGCCATCTCGGCCCTGCGCTGCGCCACGTACGCGAGATCGCGCGTCTGGTACGAATCGGCGTCTTCCTTGAAGGCCGCCTCGGCCTTGTTGAGCGCGGTCTGCGCCTTGTGCAGCTCCTCCGGCGACAACCGGGCCGCCGGCCCTGCGCTCGCCCGCTCGTAGGCCGCGCGGGCGCCGGTGAGTTCGCTCGGTGCGGTCGCGCCGCAGCCGCACAACAGCGCGGCGCCGGCGACCATGATCAAAAATCCGGTCGTTCTCATGATATTCTCCTTACAACCGTTCACCGGTTGTCGTTCTGGAGCTGGTGAACCCGCTCCATGGCCTTGGCCGCTTCCACTTTCTCGTCCTGCTCCTGGGAGAGCAGGATCGCCAGCTCTGCATCGACCTCGGCGCGCATCAGCAGCGACGCGGCCTCTTCCTTTTCGCCCTTCTCGGCCAGGACGTTCGCGCGGTCCAGCTCTTCCTTCGCCAGCTGCAGGTGCAGGGCGGCGCGCGGAACGGAGGCCGCTCCGACCGCTTCGGCCGCGCGGATGGCGGAGGTCGACGATTCGGTGCGCAACGGGGGGTTGCTCGAACAGCCCGCGGCGGCAACCACCAGCAGAAGACAACAGGCCGTCATTACGGATCTCATGGGTTCCTCCTCGACTGCGGAATTCATCTTGCCCAGACCAGGACAGGGCAACTCGCGTGCCGCCGCACCGGCGTCTTAACCTGCATGGATTCAACGGTCGCGAATGACCGCCACCGGCGGGGCTCCCTCATTTCGATGGGATGGGGATCATAGTGATGCGGCGACTCCGTCGCGGGACGGAAGGTCCGACGCCGGGGTTTTCGTGCGACGGCGTGCGATGGCGCGGTGACCCGATGTTCGTATGCTATGTGAGGCGCGAGCGACCATCGCGCTGAACATCGGGCTTCATCAGAAGGAAGCGATCATGACGACCGCCGGATCTCACCAGGGACGCCCGCATGGCGGCGACGACATCCCTGCCAACTGGACCGTCGCCGAACTCGTCATCAAGTACCCCGTCCTGCGCGAGACGCTGGAGCGGCTGGGTGTCGACTACTGCTGCAACGGCAAGAAGCCGCTGGCCGCGGCCGTCGCGGATGCCGGCCGCGACTGGACGACGGTCCGGAACGAACTGCAGGAAGCGCTGACCGCGGCGGCTGACAGCGCGCCGCCCACCGACTGGAACACCGCCGCGCTCGGCGCGCTGGTCGACCACATCCTGCAGAAGCACCACGCCTTCACCAGGACGCAGCTGCTGCGGCTCGACGGCCTGCTGGACAAGGTCCAGGTCGCCCACGGCGCGCGTCACGGCGCCGTCCTGCAGAGCCTGCGCAGCGTCTTCGACGACCTCAACGCGGAACTCGACGCCCACCTGATGAAGGAGGAGCAGATCCTGTTCCCCGCCATCAAGAGCATCGACGCGTTCATGACCGACCGGGGCGAACGGCCGGCGATCCACTGCGGCAGCGTCGGCCATCCCATCCGCCAGATGGAACACGAGCACGACAGCGCCGGCCAGGCGCTGGCGGCGATGCGCCGGATCAGCGGCAACTACCACCTGCCGGCGGACGCCTGCCAGACGTACTGCGCGCTGTACGACGGCCTGCAGGCCCTGGAGGCGGACCTGCACGAGCACATTCACCTGGAGAACAACATCCTGTTCCCCCGGAGCGTGGCGCTCGAAGAGGACATGGTCCAGGGACAGGGCTGATCTCACCGGGAATGCCCGGGAATCCACCAACTCCGGTGGCGGTTTTCCGGCATTTTCCTATGGTGAGCCCACATCAGACGCGATCACCCACACCACCAGCCACCGAGATCGCCGTGCAAGACCACCTGCCAGTCCCCGACGAACCTACCGTCTGCAGAGACACGGGCTGGCCCTGTCACGACACCTGCGACGTGCGCCACTTCGAGCTGGTGCGTCAGTGCGACGTGCGCGGCCTGCTGCACTGCCACACCTCGTACGACGGGGGCGTCCACGGCCTGCGGGAGATCAGCGAGACCGCCATCGCGCTGGGGCTGGAGTACCTGGGGATCACCGACCGCATCCGCCCCGGACTCCACGGCGAGGGCCTGAGCCCGGCCGCCGTCGCCCGCCAGCGCGAGGAGATCGAGGCGATCAACGCCGGTAACCCCGACTTCCGGCTGCTCCACGGCGCCGAGATCGAGACCGCCGCGGACGGGTCGCTGCCGGTGGACGAGACCACGCTTTCCAAATTCGACTATGTCGTGGCGACCCTCGCGACCGACCACGGACAGGATCCCGAGACCCTCACGCGCCGGGCCGTGCGCGCGCTCATGAACCCCTACGTCAGCATCCTCGGCCATCCCTTCGGCGACTACATGACGATGCCGGGGGAGATGCCCCTGGACCTCGAGACCGTCCTGCAGGCGGCGGCGCAGGCCCGCATCGCCATCGAGATCGACGCCATCCCCGTCCACCGCGAGCCCGACTGGCGCAACTGCGTGCGGGCCCAGGAGCTCGGCGTGCAGTTGGTCATCGCCTCGGACGCCCACCGCGCGGCCCGCCTGGGCGACTACCGCCACGGCGCCGAGTTGACCCGCCACGCGGGCCTCTGCTGCCGGCAGATCCTCAACACCCAGGGGATCGACGAACTGCTGGGATTCTTCAGGCGCAGCGACTGAAGCCGCATTCCAAGTCCCGCCCCTCCCTGTTAAATTTATAATTACCCATAAGTTAAACCCGATGACTTTCAACGAAATTGGGCTTGAGTAAGTCGCTCATAATCCATGTAATCGACTCGATCACTCCTGTTTTCGAAGCGCGCCTCGTCAACCCGACCGGCGGTCATGTCCGGTTCGGATTCGCGCTCACCCGTTCCCCTGAAGGAGACCGTCATGCATCGGATCGATCGTGCTCTGCTGATCCTGGCGATCGTCGGTTGCGCCAGCGCAGCCGTCGCCCAGGACGCTCCCCGCGCCCAGGACCCTCGCCCGGCCCAGCCCGTCGAGCTGACCGCCCCCCGCGCCGGCGGCGCCCCCGGCGCCACCGCTCCCGCCGACCCCGTCGCGGGTGTCGCGGACATTCCCGAGAACCAGGCCGAGCTGGAGGCCCTGCGCGCCGGCGGGCCGGCGCTGACGCAGCCCGAAGGCGTCGTGCGGACGGCCGCTCCCGTCGCCGACGAGGTCCGCGAGGCCCGGCGCGCCGCCTTCGCCGCTGTGGTCGCCGAGCAGAACGTCCAGATCGCAGCGCTGGGCGCCCGGCTCGAAGCCGCGGCCGGCAGCGAGGAGAGCTTCGCCATCCAGCGCGAGATCGAGCAGCAGAAGCAGGCGACGGGCAGGCGCCTGCTCGAGCTGCAGCTCGAGATGGCCCGCACCGACGGCGACGCCGACGGCGCCGCCGGGATCGAGGCCGCGATCGCGGCCTGGGACGCGCCGCAGCCCGCGCCGCAGCGCGTCGATCGCCCCACCCCCACCGCGCCGCAGCGCTAGGAAGCAGAGGTGCCGACAATGCGCAAGTTCATCTGGCTGCTGACGGCGTCGTTCGCCCTGCTGGGCGCCGCCGTCGCGTGGGCCGATCTCGGCCCGCCCATCCACGTCAAGCTGCTGGGCCCGCCGCGGGCCGCCGAAGCCGGCGTGCCCTACGAGGGCCGTCTGCAGATCGTGTCCGAGGTGCCCGCGCAGCTCGGCAAGTTCGAGTTCAACGGCGCGGGCTGGCGCGAGATCGCCATCGACGCCGCGCCCACCGCGTCCATCGACAAGGACCGCCCGCTGGTCATCGACTTCACGGTCCTGACCAGCGATCCCGACCAGTGGCTCGAATTCACCTTCGAGATGGACGGCGAGCCGGTCACCCGGCAGCTGAACGTGTCGCCGGCGCACGTCGGGAGCCTGCTGGTTCCCGGTGCGGTGCAGAAGGTCGCTGCGGACACCGACGTCCACCCGCTGGACGACGCCACGAGCGTCAAGCCCGAGCCGTCGCCCTCGGACGATGCCGTGGCGCCCGCGCCCGGCGACGGCGAGAAGGCCCGCAACATCCGCGTCCACGGCCGCTTCACCTACCAGCGCTTCGACGGCTGGACCATCGGCGCCGACGGCGTGACGGTGCGCGTCATGGACAACGACTCGCCGTTCGGATCCCAGCAGCTGGCGGTCCTGGCGACCGACGCCCAGGGCTGGTACGACGTCACGTTCTACTGGAACCCCGGGTTCTTCGACGACGCCGAGCCGGACCTGTACCTGCGCTTCGAGGCCGGCAACACGCGCGTGAACCTCGAAGACGCCACGTGGAGCACGACCTACGCCTGGGAGACGGGCACCACCAACGACTACCTGGGCACCGACCTCGACTTCGGCTGGCTGCAGCCCGGCGACGTCAACCAGCACCCCGCCCTGCACCAGCTCACCACCCTGACCCGCACCTGGCGCTGGTGGATCGGCTACGGCTTCGATACGCCGTTCGTGCGCTGCAACTGGCCCAACGGCACCGTCGGCGCCTTCTACAACGGCGAGATCTACGTCAGCACCGGCGAGCACTGGAACGAGAACGTCGCCAGCCACGAGTTCGGACACCACTGGATCCAGAACTTCGCCATCAACACCGCGCCGGACTACTGCAACGGCATCTGCGACAACGGCGGCTGCGGCCACTGCATCTGGTGCCGCGAGACCGATCACGACGCCTTCAACGAGGGCTTCCCCGACTGGATGGGCGACGTGATCCCGGGCAGCTTCGCCGCGGCCTACGGGCGCGCCGCCACGGCGATCTACGACATGGAGAACCTGGCCACCTGCGGCGGCACCTGGGACGATCCGCTGCGCACCGAGGGCTTCCTGGGCGCGGTCATCCGCGACATCGGCGACGGTACGAACGACGACCACGCGGCCTTCGCCGAGACCGACGAGCTGAGCCTGGGCTGGGACGAGGTCATCACCTGCATCGACCTGGACCACCCGACCACGCCGGCCCTGTTCCTCACCGCCTTCAAGAACCGCTACCCCGGCTACCGCGAGGGCCTGTGGGCGACGGCCAAGAACTGCGGGTACGAGATCGACGTCGCCAATCCGCCGGCGGTCACGTCCCTGTACTCGACCAGCCACGCCACGTCCGGCGACTCGCCCGATCCCACCATCGACCTGGTGTGGACCCGCGCCTACGACGACGCCTCGGGCGTCGAGGGCTACGGCATCACCATCGCCGGGGGGATCGGTTTGCCGGCGGCCGTCCTGGACATCGGCGATGTGACGAACTACACCACGCCGTCGCTCGCGCCGGGCACGTACTACTTCAGCATCCGCACCCTGGACCGCTCCGGGAAGTGGAGCGGGACCTACGCCTGGTCCGGGCCGTACACGATCCGTGCGCCGGTGCCCGCCAACCTGACGTTCGCCCAGTGGAGCGGCTGGGCGGCGCCGCTGGTGGCGCGCGAGACGGCCGACAGCGCCTGGAACTACGCCCCGGCGCCCGGGACCCTGCCCGGCGACGCCGCCGGCACGTACTGGAACCTGACCGGCGTCAACAACGGCGAGTCGACGACCGGCGCGGGCTTCTACACCTACGCCTACATCGACGCCGCTTCCCAGTGGTGGCTGTCGTGGGGCGCCATCGGGGCCGGCGGCGGCTTCTACGGCAACAACGCCGGACCGCTGTGGGTCCGCGGCGGCCGTCACACGCTCGAGGCCAGGCTCGACGCCACCGACCTGATCGCCGAGACCAACGAGTCCGACAACCGCTGGGCCCACCAGTGGGTGTGGTCGCCGACAGCGTTGGTGCCGGACTCGCCGATCGTGCGCAGCGCGCCGCCCGGCCAGACCGCCGGCTGGGACGCCGTGGTGGACGGTTCGCCCCTCTACGCCAACTGCGACGGGCTGCGGATGAACGTCGGCTCGTGGTGGGACGTGGCCGTGCTGCGGCCCCTGAGCGGCGGGTCGGACTTCGACCTGTCGCTGTTCCCGCCCACCACCGGCGCCGCGAACGGTTTCGCGTTCTCGTCGGCGTACTCGGGACGCCTGTCGGGCGTGATCGACGCCGTGATCGTCAACCGGAACGTCGACTACGGCGTCTACGACGTCGGCGTCACCAACTGGAACGGCGACGGCTCGAACTACGAGCTGACGCAGGTCGCGAGCGGCGGGATCTCCTACGGCGACTCCGTCACCGTGGCGTTCGCCCAGGACGAGATGGTCAAGATCTGGGAATTCTGGGTCTCGACCGAGAACGCCGGCGCGGTGAGCATCACCGTGGACTCCGCCCCGGAGAACGGGCCGCTCTACGCCACCTGGCTGAACGACACCTTCCAGGTCGGCAGCCTGTACTCGTATTCGGCCTGGGCGCAGACCGACGCCTTCGGCCGCGCGCGCCTGGACATCAACATCCCGGACAGCGGCTACAACGCGCTGCTGGTCTACCGCGATCCCGACTGGAACAAGGGCACCGCGCCGATCGACGTCACGATCGAGATCCAGCGCACGCCGCCGGACTTCACGCCCCTGTGGGCGTCCGGCTGGCACGCGCCGGTGGTGCCGAGAGCGGCCTTCGACGGCACGTACGGCTCGACGCCCGCGCCGACCGTCCTGTACGGCAACTCGCTTTCGACGTACTTCAACGTGGCGGCGACCAACGCCAGTCCGACGGCGTCCGCCACCCTGCCCGGCAACATCTACCTCGACGGCTCCTTCGCCGCCTGGGTGGTGTGGGGCTACTTCCCCGGCTACGGCAACGGGCTGTTCAACTGGAGCCTCCCGTGGGACATCCGCGGCGGCCGGCACACGCTGGCCTGGCGTCTGGACGAGGCCCTGGAGTACGAGGAGATCCACGAGAACAACAACGTCTACGGCGAGCAGTGGGTCTGGTCCCCCCTGGACCTGACGATGGCCACGCCGGTCGCCCGCGCGGCGCCGCCCAGCGCCTACGGCGGCTGGACCGACGTCAACACCGGCGAGACCCTCTACCCCAACTGCGACGGCCTGCGCCTGCCGAACGCGGGCGACTACTGGCGCGCCGTGGCGACCATGCCCGGCGCCGGCAGCGATGTCGACCTGCGCCTGCACGCGGCCAGCGGCGGGGCCAAGGACGGCTTCGCCGACAACCTGGCCGGTTCCTACTGGTTGGGCGGCGAGTCGGACTACGTGCTGGTGAACTTCAACCAGACCACGTCCGCGCCCTACGACGCGGGCGTGGTCAACTTCGCCGGCTACGAGAACTTCACCGCCGAGGCGACGGCCTCCAACGGCTGGATCAACAGCCCCGACGGCGTGTACGGCGCCTACGAGTTGCCGGCCGACCGCATCCTCAACCTCCACGAGCTCTACCTGCCCGTCGGGCAGTACGGCGTGGAGCTGGACAACGTGGCCGGCGCTGTGGACTGGGGCCTCACGCTCCACCCGGCCGACCAGGTCTACCAGAGCAAATCCTCGGGCCTGGCCACCGCCTACAGGGAGGGCGGTCCCGGCCAGGACGAGACCCTGAGCTTCGAGGTTTCGGTCGCCGGCTACTACTGCCTCGCGGTCTGGAAGCGCGGCAGCGCCGACCTGCCGCTCGCCGGCTCCTACAACCTGGCGATCGGTCCGGTCTCGGCCACCGGCATCGACGACGGCACGCCGGCGCCGTCGACGACCGCGCTGGTCGGCATCCACCCCAACCCCTTCAATCCGCAGACGCAGATCCAGTTCGACCTGGCCCGCGAGGGCGCGGTCCGGCTGGAGATCTACGACCTGCAGGGCACCCTGGTGCGCACCCTGGTCGAAGGTTCGCGCGGCAGCGGCCGCCACACCGAGACCTGGGACGGCCGCGACAACGCGGGCGGCCAGGTCGCGAGCGGCGTCTACATGGCGCGGCTGGCGGCCGGCGGCAGTCAGCAGATGCAGAAGATGGTGCTTTTGAAGTAGGGCGTCCGGAAAGCCGGAACGTCGCCAGAAGGGGCTCCGGCACTCGCCGGGGCCCCTTCGTCGCAGATCCAAGACGCTAGCCGTGTTACGCGGCCACGACCGCCGCCCGACCGCCGATCGGATCGGTCGCCGACTTGTTCGCCTGCCTCGCGATGATCTACAATCCGGGACGGCATCATCCCCGGGGTGTCCGGAATCGCTTCATGATTCGGACATGCGCGCTTCCCTGGACCTCGGGCAAATCCATCAAAACAGGGGGGCGGAGCATGCGGCGGATCGCGATGGTTCTCGCGGCGCTGCTCGGGCTGGCCGGCGCGGCGGTCGCCCAGAGCGGCTGGGAATGGATCGGACCCCAGTTCACGAACACCGGGGTCATCGCCGTGGATGGCGACGGCGCCGTCTTCATCGGCGGCCTGTACATGGGCGTGCGGGTGACCGAGGACGGCGGTCTCAACTGGGCGGACACCGGCGGCCCCGGCGATCCCACCGAGATGGTGGCGACGCCCGACGGCACCGTCATCTGCACCGACGACTGGGGGTACGGCCTGTGGGTGACGGCCGACAAGGGCGCCACCTGGAACCAGGTCATCGTGGACAACGAGTTCGAGAACGTATCGCAGCTCGCGGTGCACCCGCTGACCGGCGACGTCTACGCCGCGGTGACCTCCGTCGGCATGTTCTACTCCTACGACGGCGGCTACGGCTGGGACCCCGTAGCCTCCAGCCCGGTCTGCGACCAGTACGACGACCTGGCGATCGGCGGCAACGCGGGCATCTGGCTGAAGGGCGACACCGGCTTCTTCCGCTCGAACGACTACTGCGTCACCTGGGACACGCTGATCGTGCCCGCGGAAGCCGTGTACGGCGGCATGCTCTCCTCCGCCCCCAGCTTCGCGCTGTTCATGGCGGGATACGACACGACGAGCTACGAGTCGCACCTGCTGCGCTCCTGGGACTTCGGCGACAGCTGGACGGAGCTGGCGGGCGGCCTGCCCGAGGGCTGGGGCGAGTACCGCGGCATCGTCTACGAAGGCGACTGGGGCACGATGCTACTCGCGGACACCAGCTCGGGCGTGCACCGCTCCACGGACATGGGCGACACCTGGGCGCTCTACAACGAGGACCTGACGTCGACGTACGTCTCGGGGATCGCCGACGGCCCCGGCCACGTCCACTACCTGGCTTCGGTGAGCGACGGCGTGTTCCGGCGCGGTCCCGGCACGGTGGCGGCCCCCGGCGTTCCCGCGACCCGCGCGACGCTGGCCCAGAACCACCCGAACCCCTTCAACCCGCGCACGACGATCAGCTTCACGCTCGCCGAGGCGGGCCCGGCGGAACTCTCCCTCTACGACGGGCGTGGCCGCCTGCTGCGCACGCTGGCGCGTGGCTGGCACGAGGGGGGCACGCACGAACTGCAGCTGGAAGCCGAGGGATTGGCCAGCGGGAGCTACTACTGCCGGCTCGTGGCCGGCGGCGGGGTGCAGGGGCGGGCGCTGACGATCGTGAAGTGACGGCGCCGGGGCGCCGCCGTTCAGGGCAACGGGGTGACTGCGGCCATCCTGCCCGATTCGAAGCGGAGGTGGCCGTCGAGCCAGGCGCGGTCCCAGGCGTGGTCGCCGGTCCCGGCGTGCGCCAGCTTCGTCTGCAGCTTGTCGCTGATCGACATGAACGTCGGGTGCAGGTGCGCGTCGAAGTCCACGCTGAAGTAGTCATCGTCCTGGTAACCGATGTTGGCCTGGATGCCGACGGAGCCGTCGCTGCGCTGGAAGGTCCGGGCCTCGAACCCCGCCAGACGATCGTGCGTGCCCAGCGCCTCCTGGACGGTCTCGGGCCAGATCGGGAACACGAGCCTCACCAGCGACGCATCGACGGCGGCATACCCGGGGGAGGTCACCGGATCGATGGCGGCGCCGGACCGGTGCTCGTCGTCGAGGATGAAGATGGTGGCGCCATGGTATTCCGGCGCGTTGTTGGTGCCGGCGCAGATGACCTCGTCCTTGCCGTCGGTGTTCAGGTCCGCGATGTGGAGATCGCAGACGTGGCCCCGGTTCGCGTACTGCGACTCGACGCGGCCGTCGTGGTCGACGACGAGGATGACGCTCGGGAACCACTTGTTGTGCATGAAGTGGACGACAACCTCGCGGCGACCATCCCCGTCCAGGTCGGCGTCGAGAATGTCGCGGCAGTGGTAGGCGCCGCTGTAGACGTACTGCTGGTCGAAGGCCAGCGCGAGGTCGTTGCGGTCGGGCTCGACTTCCCAGAGCGTTCGACCTTTGTCGGCGGTCACGGCCAGCAGGCGCCCGCCGTTGGTGTGTTGGGCGGCGAGGCCGAGCAGCAGGACATCTTTGTCCCAAGGTGCGTGACGCCAAACCCGGATCTCATTGGAGAAGTCCCGGCGCCAGATCGAGCGCCCCAACATCTTACCGGTGACCTCGACGATGCCCTCGGATTCGTTGACCACGACCCGGCGACCGTCGAACAGGGTCAGGGCCAGGCCGGCCGCCCCCAACAGGATCAGCAGGGTGATGAGCACGGTGCGTACGTAATGGGGACGTCGCGCGACGACGGCAGTTACCGGCGTCGGCACCGTCGGCGGGGTATCCGCAGCAACTTCCTGCACCGTCACTGATTCCTGGTCGTCAACTTGGTCCGGGGTCGCGTCCGTCAGCTCGGCGGGCGATGTCGGTTGGCCAGTCACCAGTTCCGCGTACGAGACCTCCAACGCCTCGGCCAGCAGCATGATCGTTTTGGCCAGCGCCCGGCTGCGCCTGCCGGACTCGAGCTCATGAACCGAACGCGTGGCCACCTCGGCGCGGGCGGCGAGATCCGACTGCGTCATATAGCGTTGCTCGCGCAGGGCGCGCAGGCGCTCCGGAAAATCCGGCGGCAGGTCGACGATGTTGGCGGCCATGCAACTGTGCCTCAAATAGATCAGACCGCAGGCGATACCAAGTCGGAATCGTGATCATTATAAGGGCAGATTCCATCCGATGCCATCGGATTCCAAGCGATGCGATTGCAGGAACGGATCGTGGAGAAGAAGCTCAGTTGGAGAAGGCGGGGGTGTCGCCGGTGCGGGTGTTTGGGCGAGCACTGGTGTCGGGGATGCCTCCGCCGATCAAAATTCCATAATGATCAAAGATCTTCCCTTGGGTTAATATTCCGTCAACGCCATCTTGCCTACAATCATCAAGGGGCTTCATTCTCGACTTCCTCCGCCAGCGAATCCAGCATCGCGGGCAGATCGGCCGAGCTGATCCCGAACTGCATCCTGCCATCGGGATAGGTCATGGCCATCGGCCCGAACTCGCAGCCGCCGAGGCAGCCGCTCTGGTAGACCTTGACGCGGGAATCGAGGCCGCGCTCGGCGACCAGCTTCTTCAACTCGTCGCGCAGCGCGAGGCCGCCGCGGTCGGCGCAGCAGGGCTTGGGGTGGCCGTCGGGCCGCTTGTTGGTGCAGACGAAGGCCACGGCGGCGAAGGGGACGGGTCGGATGATCACGGCGCCTCCCGGCGGTCGGTGCGGAGTCAGGGTTTGAGCCCGTGACGGCGGGCTGTCTTGCGCACGATGTCGGCCGCGTCGTCCTTGCCGACATCCACGTACAGGGTCTGAGAAGCCGAGTCCAGGACCGCCGGCCCGCAGCCGCAGGCGTCCAGGCAGCCGGTGGGCAGCACGCGGATCTGCTTCTTGAGGCCCTGCGCCTCGGCGGCTTCGTTCAGGCGGGCGCGCAGACGCGTGCCCTTCTTGCCGCAAATGCCGTCCTTGCGCGTGCAGACCAGCAGCACGACCTCGGCCTGGTATCGCTTCTTGTCCACTGGTAGCATCCCTCCAGATCCGAGACGGGCCCAGCCGGGCGGCATTCCCGACCCGGCCTCACATAGTAAGGGGGAGAACGACATGAGCGCACGCAGGATTCTGATTTTGATCGCCATGGCCGTCCTGGCCGCCGTCCCGTCCCTGCAGGCCCAGGACCAGGACGCCGCCGCGGCCCAGGCCGCGATGCTCGCGGCCGCGACCCCCGGCCCGATCCACGCCTTCCTGGCTGAAAAGACCGGAAGCTGGGACGTCACGGTCACGATGTGGACCCAGCCCGGCGCCGAACCCGGGGTCAGCACGGTGGCCTCGAAGATCGAGATGGTCCTGGACGGCCGCTACATGCGGGAGGACTTCTCGGGCGAGTTCTTCGGCATGCCCTTCACCGGCATCGGTTTCACCGGCTACAACAACTCCACCGGCCTGGTCACGGCCACCTGGATCGACAACATGAGCACCGGCACGATGATCATGACCGGCAAGTACGACAAGGCCGGCGACCCCCTGGAGACCTCGGGAAAAATGTTCGATCCCGTGTCCGGCAAAGAGATGACCATGCGTTCGGTGACGACCTGGAAGAGCAACGACGAGTTCCACATCGACTACTACGTGGTCATGGAGGGCATGGGCGAGTACAAGTCGATGTCCATGGCCTACAAGCGGTAGGCTGCACAACTTGCGGTGACAGGGGACGCGCTCCGGGCACATCGTGTGCCCGGAGCGCTTGGCCTTCCGGCCCCTTCGCCATCCTGGCTACGGGGCCTCCAGGACACCCCTGTCACCGCAAGTCGTGCAGAGCCGAGTCGGACCCGGCGCTGCGCGTTGACGGGCCGGGGCGGCCGGATGCACCGGCGGTGACAGGCCCGCGAAGGGGAGTCCGCGGCGATTTCCGGGTCGTGGCCCTCCCGACGTGCAGGATCCGCGAATCGGTCCGGCCGGTTACATGGGCCCTGTCCTTGCCGTGGGAGGGGCAGGGCCGGCCGCGCAAAGGACGAGGGCTGACGCGGCCCGCGGTCGGGATCAGGCGACGCACATCCTGCGCTCTGGTACGAGGGATCCGCGACCGCCCGGACGACGCTGCTTCTGGTCATTGCAGGGGCCGGCCCGCTCACTCTCCATCAGCACGTGCTCCGTGATCCCGGCGGTGGCAAATCTGTGGACAAGTTGCTGCCGCAGTTGCACCGGCCCGATAGCCGGGTAGAATTGACGGTACGGGTCGAGAGCGCGTGATCGGCGACGGGGCGAGAGCGAGGCGGCGGGCGTGGTCCAAGCGGAGCGAACGGCTGTGGGGGGCGTTTTCGTCGCCCTCCTCTGCGCCCTGCTGTCCTTCCCGTGGACTGTGGCGGCAGCCACGCCGGCGGCCGCTCCCGCCGACACCAGTTCTGTGACCTCCGACGACCCCTGGCTCGACGACGCCGACGCCCTGCTGCGCGCCGGCTACGCCCCGCCGACGGCCGGGGCGCCGGACCTGCCCTCCTCCGACGCCGTCGCCGACACCGTCACGGTGACCGCGCCGCGCCTGCGGGTCAGCGAGCTGGTGCGCCTGATCGGCGAGCGCATGCGCGACGACGAGCGCCGCCTGGGCGCCTACGCCGTGACCGCCATCAGCCGCACCGAGATCTTCCACGACGACCACGTCGATACCCTCGGCCACCGCACCGTGGTCAGCGAGGCCGTGCGCATCAATGTCGACCGCGACGGCGAGCGGCGCACCGCGCGCCTGCGCCGCGCCGAGCGCGAGTACGAGGACGGACAGCTGAAGAAGGACAAGCTCGACACCGAGATCGACCGCGAGTGGAGCGAGGAGGCCGGCGACCTCGCGATGGACATGCCCTTCCTGCTGACCTCCGGCGGCCGTTACCGGTACGAGATCCTCGAGCGGAAGCTGATCGACGGGCACCTGCTGTTCGCCATCGGGTTCGAGCCCCGGGACCGCTTCAGCCCCGGCATCGCGGGCACCGTCTGGATCGACTACGGCGACCTGGTGATCCGCCGCATGGATGGCCGCCTGGCCGGCCCTTCGCCGGCGCCCCTGATCGTGGCCGACGTGCCGCGATTCACCTGGAAGCAGCGTCAGCAGGGCGACCACTGGGTCAGCGACGAGTTCGAGGCCGAGATCGTGCTGCGCAACCTGCCGTTGCTGCCGAATCGGGTCACGGCGCGGGTGAGGCTGCAGGACTGGGACATCGGGGGCGCCGGCGCCGCGGAGGAGCCGTGAGGCGCGACACTTGGGTGATCCTTGTCGCGGCGGCGCTGGCGCTCGTCTGGGGGCAGGGGTCTGTGCGGGCAGGCACGGCCGCGGCCGTCGATTCGGTCGGCGCCGCCTCGGTGGATGACTTCTGGCGGACGCTGGACCCGCCGTGGTACGAGCCGCTGACGGTGCGGGACCTGGACTTCGGCCTCTCCGACGTGGGGCTCGATTCGCTGGTCGGGGAGGGCGACCACGTCATCGCGCGGATGATCGCCGGGCGGCCGTGGCAGCTCGGGGTCAAGCCGCTGGAGAGGTTCCGGTTCAACCGGGTCGAGGGGCTGGTGCTGGGGGGCGAGGTGCGGCTGGCGCGGGCCGGCGTGCGCCAGGCGAGCCTGACCTCGGGGCTGGACTACGGGTTCGCGTGGCGGCGGTGCACGCACAGCCACAAGTTGGACGTGCCGCTGCTGACGGCCAAGCCGCGGGATGCCGAGGGGTTCCTGGTGCGGGAGCCGTGGGTGAAGCTGGCGTTCGAGGCCGAGGGGGGCAGGACGATCGAGAGGTTCGGGGGGGATCGGCGGCCGCTCAACGATTTGAGTGCGTTGATCGCGGGGGATGATCCTAGCCAGTATTACGAGATGGAGGCTTGGCGGGTGGGGGGGAGGTACTCGCCGCATCCGGCTTTGACGTTCACGGTTGCCGGCGGGGAGGGGGAGCACCGGGGGTTGGGGGTGAGGACGGAGTGGAGCCTGTTTGGAGGGCGAGATGCGGGGCGACCCAACGAGGTGGTGCCAGGACTCGAACGCAGGTCGGTGTTCGCTACCGCCGCGTGGCGGCGGCGCGGGCTGGAGATCAAGGCGGGGAGGGAGTGGCACTGGGCCGAGGGTCCAGCGGGAGAAGCACTCGCAGCGGGGGCAGATGACGACGTCAGCATGATCCACGATCATCTGGGTGCGAGGTGGATCGTCCGGGATCGCCATGGGGATCTCTGGGTGTTTCGGGGCGAGGGTTTTCAGATGGATGGGCGGGACGTGACGGAGTGGCGGGCCTACTTCGGGGGGCTGGGGACGCTCGAGGGGTTGGAGCCTGGGACTCTCTTCGGCAGGGGCGGGGTATGGGGGAGCATGGAATTCAGGTGGAATGTCGACCTGTTGGGCACGATGCAGATGCCGCTCTTCGGGCGTGTCGGGTTGCAGCCGGCGGTCGTGGGCGAGGGAGGGCGGTCGGTGCCGTTTGGGCGGGAGAGTCGGGTTGGTGGTGGCGGGTTGGAGTATTATGGGGTTGGGGTGGGGGTCGTGTCAGGGTTGCAGGAGTTGGGGGATGGGGGGGCGGTTCGGTTGTTTGTTTTCCAGTCATGGGTTGGTGACAGGCTGGATTACTCGATGCGGATTGTGTTCATTGTCATTTAAGAACAAGTGCATCGCGGAAGAAACTATGGCCATAGGACGCTCCATAGCTGTAATTTTACATTCACGGTAAGGGTGGCGGGCGCAAGCAGTCGGCACTTTCAGAGGCCTTTGAACCAGCCACATGCGTGGTCCCTCCCTTACAATTGAATCTGACCGGTTTGTTGCTCGATGCCAGATGGGATGGTGCGGGAATCTGTCCGTCGTGTTCACTACGGGATTGAGGCGGTGCTTCGGTGTGGCTTAAGCCCGGCGCTGACTATGCGAACTGTTCCCGGGTCAATAGGATTGTAACCTTGGCGGGACCCTGTTACCAAGAAGATACACGTCGGTAAACCACCATATTTTATATAGTTATAACTATTAGGTGGAAAACGCTTTCCTCTGCGGTAATACTTCTCTGTAGTTCTTTCCATTCAGTTTCTTAATGAAAGGAAGAGGCAATGAAATCAGTAAAATACTTAATAACTGTAATTCTCATGACAAATACTGCTCTTGCGGGTGATCCAGATGGGGGGAATTGGATTGTCCCCATTAGCCAGTCACTTATATACTATTTCCTTGGAATCGCTCAAATGGTTCTCTAGCCCTTGAGCCGCTTGAATGATACGACGAATTTGAGTTTTAGTATGTTAACTTGAAGACGTGAAGTTCGAGCCCTGCCCGGGGAGCCAATCCTTTTCTAACGGAATTCGACCTACCATCCGGTTAGCGGCGTGGCCCGGGGCGAGAGCTCTCGGGCTTTTCGCTTATTCCCAATAATGGCAACGGATTGCGCGG
>JAUSBL010000122.1 GCA_030658975.1 Candidatus Latescibacterota bacterium | reverse complement strand
ACCAGGCCCGCGCGCAGGGCTTGAAGGTCGGCCTGCTGCGGCCGATCACGCTGTGGCCGTTCCCCAGCGCCCGGATCGCCGAGCTGGCCGCGCGCGACGTGCGCTTCCTTTCGGCCGAGCTGAGCACCGGCCAGATGGTCGAGGACGTGCGGCTGGCCGTCGAGGGCCGCGCACCGGTCCACTTCTACGGCCGCTGCGGCGGCATGGTGCCGGGTTCCGAGGAACTCCTGGCCGAGTACGGGAAGATCCTGGAAGGAGGCCGGTCGTGAAGATCACCGAGAAGCCCGTCGCCTTCTATCCCGAGTTCGTCCGCAAGAGCGGCCCGCACAAGGAGACCACCCACTACTGCCCCGGCTGCGGGCACGGCAACATCCACAAGATGATCGCCGAGGCCATGGTCGATTTGGGCATCAACGAGCGCACGGTGTTCATCTCGCCGGTGGGGTGCTCGGTGTTCGGCTACTACTACTTCGACTGCGGGCACATGCAGGCCGCCCACGGCCGCGCGCCGGCGGTGGCCACCGGCATCAAACGGGCCAACCCCGAGGCGATCGTCATCTCCTACCAGGGCGACGGCGACCTGGCGGCCATCGGCACCGCCGAGACCCTGCACGCGGCCAACCGCGGCGAGAACATCACGGTGTTCTTCGTCAACAACGCCATCTACGGCATGACCGGCGGCCAGATGGCGCCCACCACGATGATCGGCCAGAAGACGGCCACCACGCCCCGCGGCCGCATCGAGAGCGTGCACGGCAACCCGATCCGCGTGGCCGAGATCATCGCCACCCTGCCGGCGGCGACCTACGTCGAACGCGTGGCGATCGGCGACTCGAAGCACATCATGAAGGCCCGCAAGGCCATCCGCAAAGCCCTGACCAACCAGGTCGAGAACCGCGGCTACAGCTTCGTGGAGATCCTGTCGACCTGCCCCACCGGCTGGAAGATGGACGGCCCCGACGCCCGCGACTGGCTCATCGAGGAGATGACGAAGGTCTTCCCGCTGGGCGTCTTCAAGGACGAGTCCGACCACCGCGAGGGGGCCTGGCACCGCCACGTGGAGCCCTTCGAGCCCGCGAAGCGCGACGCCTATCTCGGCGCCGGCGAGGCCGAGATCAAGGCGGAGAAGCTGCACCTGCCCGCCGAGCTGCACTGCAAGTTCGCAGGCTTCGGCGGCCAGGGCGTCCTGACCCTTGGCCTGTTCCTGGCCCAGGTCGGCATGCGCGCAGGCCTGCACGCCAGCTGGATCCCGTCCTACGGGCCCGAGATGCGCGGCGGCACCGCCAACTGCTCGGTCAACCTGTCCGAGCGGCGCATCGGCAGCCCG
Organism: Candidatus Latescibacterota bacterium; assembly: GCA_030658975.1. Taxonomy (GTDB): domain Bacteria; phylum Krumholzibacteriota; class Krumholzibacteriia; order LZORAL124-64-63; family LZORAL124-64-63; genus PNOJ01. The sequence continues at coordinate 63,286 of JAUSBL010000122.1, read as the reverse complement.
CTGGTCGACCGGCCCAACCTGCTGGTCGTGATGAACCAGCCCTCGCTCGAGGCCTTCTCCGGCGAGGTCGTCGAGGGCGGCATCGTCATCGTGGACACGTCCGTCGTGGAGAACTGCCCCGAACTGCCGGGCCGCCGCGTGGTGCGGATCCCGGCCACCGGGATCGCCGACGAGGTCGGCACGCCGAAGGTGGCCAACGTGGTGCTGCTCGGGGCGATCTGCGCCGCGACCGGCGCCTTCCCGTTGGACTTCGTCGAGCAGTCCCTGCGCGAGACCGTGAAGAAGAAGGACCTGGTGGAACTGAACCTGGCCGCGCTGCGCCGCGGCTTCGAGCACGTGCGCAGCGCGGGCTGACCGGCGTCGCGGGCGGATCTCACGGCGCCGCCCCCGGCTCTGCGGGGGGCGGCGTCGTCGCGAAAGGCGGGACGATGATCATCGGCGTGCCCCGGGAACTGGCCCCGGACGAGAAGCGCGTCGGCCTGGCGCCGGCCGCGGCCCTGACCCTGGCGCGCCAGGGCCACGACGTGCTCGTGGAGCGCGACGCCGGCCTCGGCAGCGGCTTCACCGACGAGGACTACCGCAAGGTGGGGGGGCGCATCGCCGGCGACACCGAAGAGGTGTACCGGCGCGCCGGCCTGCTGCTGAAGGTGCAGGCGCCGACGGCGGCCGAAGCGGCCTGGCTGTCCGAGGGCCAGACGCTCCTGGGATTCCTGATGCTGCCCGCCTGCGAGCCCGGCCTGCTGGGCGCGCTGCGCCGCGGCGGCTGCAGCGCGGTTGACACCGCGGCGATCACCCGCGACGACGGTACGACGCCCGTGCTGGCCAGCATGTCACGCATCGCCGGCCGCATCGTGCCGCAGCTGGCCGCCCGCTACCTGCAGTCCGACCACGGGGGCAGCGGGATCCTGCTGGGCGGGCTGGCCGGGGTGCCGCCGGCCGAGGCGGTCGTGCTCGGCGGCGGCATCGCGGGGCGCAACGCCGCGCGCGCGTTGCTGGGCTGCGGGGCCCGCGTGACCCTGCTCGACGTCGACCTGGACCTGCTGCACGACCTGCACTGGCGTTTCGAAGGCCGGGTCACCACCTACCCCGCCAACGAGTACACGCTCGCCAAGGTGCTGCGCTACGCCGACGTGGTCGTCGGCGCCGTGCGCTCGCCCGGCGGCCGCGCTCCGGTGCTCGTCGACCGCCAGCTCGAGGACCGCGTCCGCGACGGCAGCGTCGTGATCGACCTGGCGATCGACCAGGGCGGCTGCTTCGCCGCGAGCCGGCCCACGCGTCTGAGCGATCCCGTCTACGTCGTGGACGGCGTGACCCACTTCTGCGCCCCCAACACGCCGAGCCTGGTGGCGCGCACCGCGACCTACGCCCTGGGCAACGCCCTGCTGGGCACCGTCGCGCTCATCGCCGCCGGCGGCCTGCCGGCGGCCATGGCGGCTGATCCCGCGCTGGCGCGGGGAGTCGGCCTGATCGACGGCCGGGTCGTCGACCCGCGCGTGGCGGGGGCGCACGGGCTGCCCCTCGAGGGTCGCCAAACCGGAGGGAAGCCGTGAACTGGATGGAGCAGTACCGCCGCAAAAGGACCGACGCCGCCAGCGCCGTGTCAGCGATCGCCTCGGGGCAGCGCGTCTACCTGGGAGCGGGCTGCGCCGTGCCGCACGCGCTGGTCGAGGCGCTCGTGGCCCGCGCGGGCGAGCTGCGCGACGTCGAGATCCTGCACATCCTGACGGCGGGGGAGGCCCGCTACGCCCAGCCCGGCATGCAGGACAGCTTCCGCTGCACGGCCATGTTCGTGGGCCCGAACGTGCGCGAGGCCGTCAACTGCGGCCGCGCCGGCTACATCCCGGTGCACCTGCACGAGGTGCCCGACCTGCTGCGCGGCCTCCACCGTCCCGACGTCGCGCTGGTGCAGGTCTCGCCGCCGGACGAGCACGGCTTCTGCAGCTTCGGCATCGAGGTGGGCATCACCAAGCCCGCCGCCCTGGCCGCCGGCCGCATCGTGGCCGAGGTGAACCGCCAGATGCCGCGCACCCTCGGCGACAGCTTCATCCACGTCTCGAAGCTCGAGCTCTGCGTCGAGGTCGACCGCCCGCTCGACGTGTTCCCGACCATCCCGATGGACGCCGTGCAGGAGAGCATCGGCAGCCATGTGGCGGGTCTCGTCGAGGACGGCGACTGCCTGCAGATGGGCATCGGCGGGCTGTCGGCGGCGGTGCTGCACTGCCTGCGGGGCAAGCGGGACCTGGGCGTCCACTCCGAGATGTTCTCCGACGGGCTGCTCGACCTCATCGACGGGGGCATCGTCACCGGCGAGCGCAAGACCTTCCACCCCGGCAAGGTCGTCGCGGGCTTCGTGCTCGGCACCCGCCGCCTGTACGACCACGTCCACGACAACGCGCTGATCGAGCTGCACCCGACCGACTACGTCAACAACCCCTTCAACATCGCGCGCAACGACCGCATGGTCGCCATCAACTCGGCCCTGCAGATCGACCTCACCGGCCAGGTCTGCTCCGACTCGCGCGGCTCGCAGATCTATTCCGGCTTCGGCGGCCAGGTCGACTTCATGCGGGGCGCCGCGATGAGCCGCGGCGGCAAGCCGATCACGGCCCTGCCGGCGACCGCCCGCGGCGGCGCCGTGTCGCGCATCGTCCCGGTGCTGAGCGAAGGGGCGGGCGTGGTGACCACGCGGGCCGACGTGCACTACGTCGTGACGGAGCACGGGGTGGCCCATCTGCACGGCCGGGACCTGGCCGAGCGGGCGCGGGCGCTGATCGCCGTGGCCGCCCCGGAGTACCGCGCGGGGTTGGAGCAGGCTGCCCGCCAAAGAGGTATCTTTTCGCGTATCTTCGGGTTGCAGGCTTAGTCCTCCCGTCGGCGGACATATCGTCCATAGCTCTTGACAGTTTGTCCGATTGACGACAAACTGTCGTGGCCATCGCAGCCACTCCGGCCGGGAGCACCCATCATGATCGACAGCGTCCAGCTCACACCCGCCGCCCCGGAAACGGCTACCATTCTGGTCGTGGATGACGAGCCCGAGCTCTGCCAGGCGCTCGGCCGCCTGCTCGGGCGCAACGGGTACCGCACGCTGACCGCCGGCAATGGCGAGGAGGCGCTCGAGATCCTGCGCCAGGAACCGGTGCCGCTGATCCTGACCGACCTGATGATGCCGCGCCTGAACGGCGTGGACCTGCTCAAGGCGGTCAAGATCATCGCGCCGGCCACCGAGGTCGTCATCGTCACCGGGCACGGCACCATCGAGACCGCGGTCGAGGCCATGCGGATGGGCGCCTACGATTTCATCGAGAAGCCCTTCACGGCCTCGCTCACCCTGAACGTCGTGCGCAAGGCGCTCGAGAAGCAGCAGCTCATCGCCGAGAACCGCGAGCTGCGGCGCATGCTCTCCGAGGACACCGGCCGCGGCGACATCGTGGGGATGAGCGAGGTCATGCGGAGGGTCCTGGACACCGTGCGCCAGGTGGCCCCGAGCAAGGCCACGGTCCTGCTGACCGGCGAGAGCGGCACGGGCAAGGAAGTCGTCGCCGCCGCCCTGCACCGCTGGGGCGACCGCGCGGGACGCCCGCTGATCAAGGTCAGCTGCGCCGCCATCCCCGAGACCCTGCTCGAGTCGGAGCTCTTCGGCTACGAGAAGGGCGCCTTCACCGGGGCCACGGGCCGCCGCCGGGGCCGCTTCGAGGCGGCGCACGGCGGCACCCTGTTCCTGGACGAGGTCGGCGAGCTGCCCATGTCCGTCCAGATCAAGCTGCTGCGCGTGCTGCAGGACGCGACGTTCGAGCGGCTCGGCAGCAACGATCCCATCGTGGTGGACGTGCGCCTGGTCGCTGCGACCAACGCCGACCTCGAGGGTCTCGTCGCGCGCGGCCTGTTCCGCGAGGACCTCTACTACCGGCTGAACGTCATCAACATCGACCTGCCGCCGCTGCGCGCCCGCACCGGGGACGTCGTGCTGCTGGCCGGCTTCTTCCTGAAGATCGCCGGCGAGAAGAACGGCAAGAAGATCGACGGCTTCACGCGCGCGGCCCTGGACGCCCTGCAGCGCTACTCCTGGCCCGGCAACGTGCGCGAGCTGGAGAACTGCGTCGAGCGGGCGGTGGTCCTGTCCAAGGGCGGCCTCATCGACGTCGACGTGCTGCCCCAGGCCGTCCGCGCCGGCAAGCGGGTCACCGAGACGGTCACCTTCCCCGTCGGCACCACGCTGCACGACGCCGAGATCGAGCTGATCCGGGCGACCCTGGAGACCACGGGCGGCGACAAGGAAACGGCCGCCAGGATCCTGGGCATCGCCTCGCGCACGATCTATCGAAAGATCAAGTAGCAGCCGGTCGCCGGCGCGCCGGACGCCTTGACCCCCTTCCGGGGCCGGGCTATATTGGCCCCGATCCTGCAATAGCTTCCAAACCCTGGCTCGACGGCCTGCAGGCGGCGACCCGGCCGGGGCTTGTCGTACCTGGTTCTGGCGAGAGTGGCGGAACTGGCAGACGCGCAGGATTTAGGTTCCTGTGGGAAACCGTGGGGGTTCGAGTCCCCCCTCTCGCACCAGTGACGCGCGTGTGCGGCCGCGCAGGCCCCGCGCCCCGACCGAAGGACGACCGACATGACCACCGACACCGCCCAGAGCCCGTTCACCCTTTCGGTGCAGGCTCCCGAGACCTGGAAGCGCGTCATCGGCGTGTCGATCGACCGCGCCTGGTTCGACGGCGAGTACGCCCGCAACCTGGGCGCCGCCCGCCGCGGCCACGCCCGCCCGGGCTTCCGCAAGGGCAAGGTGCCGCTGGCCATGGTCGAGAAGGACCTCGGCGGCGAGGTCCGCATGGAGACCGTCGAGCAGGTGCTGCCGCGGGCCTACCGGGCCGCCGTGCTGGAGCACAAGCTGGTGCCGGTCGCCGACCCCGAACTCACCGACCTCAAGCTCGAGGAGCAGGGCCCCGTCCTGATGGAGCTGAGCGTCGAGGTGCGGCCCGACGTCGTCGCCCGCGACTACCTCGAGCTGCCGCTGGTCCGCAGCGAAGTCAAGCTGGCCGACGGCGCCGTCGACGAGGCCCTCGAGGGGCTGCGCGAGGGCCGCGCCCTCTGGGAGCACGTCGACCGCACCGCCGCGCCCGGCGATCGCCTGAAGACCGACATCGTCCCGGAAACCACGGATGGGGAGCCCGAGCCCGCCGGTCCGGTCCGGGACTACGTGTTCGAGCTCGGCGCCGAGGGCAACTTCGCGGAGTTCGACGCCGAACTCACCGGCGCCGCGGCCGGGGACGAGCGCCGCGTGACGGTCACCTACCCCGGGGACTACGGCAACGAGCGCGTGCGCGGCCGGACGGTCTCCTACCTGGTGACGGTCAAGGACGTCCAGGCCCGCCGCCTGCCCGACCTCGACGACGCCTTCGCCGCCGCGGTGAAGGAGGGGCAGACCCTGCTCGAACTGCGGCTGGCCCTGCGCGACGAACTGCTGGCGGGGGAGACCCGGCGCGCGGAGCAGCTCGAACGCGAGCGCATCGTCGATCTGCTGATCGAGCGCAACCCCGTCGAGCCGCCGCCGAGCCTGGTCGAGGAGTACCTCACCGCCGGCGTCAACGAGATGAAGCAGCGCAGCGCGTACCTCGGGCGCCCGGTCGACGAGCAGGACGAACAGCGCTACCGCGAGTCCGGCCGCGTCTGGGCCGAGCGCTCGCTCAAGGCGATGCTGATCCTCGAGGCGATCCGCCGCCAGGAGGAAATCAAGGTGACGCCGCAGGAGGTCGAGGCGCGGATCGCCGCCATCGCCGCCGAGAACGGCTTCCCGGCCGACGACTACCTGGCCTACGTCAGGCAGCACCACGAGGACGAGCGGATCGGGCAGGACCTCGCGGAGCAGAAGGCGTTCGACTTCCTGCGCTCGCGGGCCGAGTACAGCCAGGACTGAGCCGGCCGCCGCGGCCGGGGTGGACGGAACCCTTACGGAGGAACCGAGATGCTGATCCCCTACGTCGTGGAACAGACCAGCCAGGGCGAGCGCTCCTACGACATCTACTCGCGGCTGCTCAAGGACCGGATCATCTTCCTGGGCACGGCGATCGACGACAACGTCGCCAACGTGATCATCGCCCAGCTGCTGTTCCTGCAGGCGGAGGATCCCGACCGCGACATCTTCCTGTACATCAACAGCCCCGGCGGCAGCATCTCCGCCGGTTTGGCGATCTACGACACGATGCAGTACATTTCCAATGACGTGGCCACCATCTGCATGGGCCAGGCCGCCAGCATGGGCGCCGTGCTGCTGGCCGCCGGCGCGGCGGGCAAGCGCTCCGCGCTGGTCAACTCGCGCATGATGATCCACCAGCCCCTGGGCGGCAGCCAGGGCCAGGCCAGCATGATCGAGATCTACGCGAAGGAGATCCTCTACATGAAGGAGCTCCTGTACGGCCTGATGTCCAAGCACACCGGGCAGACCGTCGAGCGGATCACCCGCGACAGCGACCGCGACTTCTTCATGTCCGCCGGCGAGGCCCGCGCCTACGGCCTGGTCGACAAGGTGATCGAGAAGCGCGCCGAGATCGTCAAGGACTGAGGACCGACGGCCCGCGGGACACGCGCGCAGGAGGCACCATGAAGCGTCGCCAGACCGGTTCGCCACAGATGATCAAGTGCTCGTTCTGCGCCCGCGGCCAGGACGAAGTGGCGAAGCTCGTCGCCGGCCCGGCCAACGTCTACATCTGCAGCGAGTGCATCAAGCTGTGCAACGACATCCTCGAGGGAGAGCTGCTCGACGACGCCCCGGAAGCCGCGCAGACCCACGCCAAGCCCCACGACATCAAGGCGCACCTCGACGAGTACGTCATCCGCCAGGACGACGCCAAGATCAGCCTCGCCGTGGCGGTCTACAACCACTACAAGCGCATCAACCAGCGGCGCATCGGCGACGACGTCGAGGTCGACAAGAGCAACATCCTGCTGATCGGCAACACGGGCACCGGCAAGACCCTGCTGGCCCAGACGCTGGCCCGCTTCCTCAACGTGCCCTTCGCCATCGCCGACGCCACCACGCTGACCGAGGCCGGCTACGTGGGCGAGGACGTGGAGAACATCCTGGTGCGGCTGCTGCAGGCGGCGGACTACAACGCCCAGGCCGCCGAGCAGGGCATCATCTACATCGACGAGATCGACAAGATCACGCGCAAGAGCAGCAACCCGTCGATCACCCGCGACGTCTCCGGCGAGGGCGTCCAGCAGGCGCTGCTGAAGATCCTCGAGGGCACGGTGGCCAACGTGCCGCCGCAGGGCGGGCGGAAGCACCCGCAGCAGAAGTACATCGAGATCAACACGCGCAACATCCTGTTCGTCTGCGGCGGCGCCTTCCAGGGCCTCTCCGACATCGTCAAGCGCCGCATCGGGCAGAACGTGCTCGGCTTCGAGCGCGCCGAGAACCGCGACCTCAAGGCCACCGGCGACGAGATCCTGGCCCGGGTCGAGCCGGAGGACCTCGTCAAGTACGGCCTCATCCCCGAGCTGGTCGGCCGCCTGCCGGTGGTGACCTCCCTGCAGGACCTCGATCGCGAGGCGATGATCCGCATCCTGCGCGAGCCGCGCAACGCCCTGGTCAAGCAGTACCAGAAGCTGATGTCCATGGAGGACGTGGAGCTGGTGGTCACCGACGACGCCATCGAGGCCATCGCCGACCGCGCCATCACCCGCAAGACCGGCGCCCGCGGCCTGCGCTCCATCATGGAGGCGGTCATGCGCGACGTCATGTACAACGTCCCGAACATGGACAACGTCCGCCAGGTGGTGATCTCGCGCGAGGTGGTCGACGGTTCGGCCGACGCGGAGATCCTCGGCCACGAAACGGACGCCGACGCCGACGCCAAGGGCGCCTGACCGCCCGGAGTCCCGACCCGGGGGGCGGCGCAGGCTGCCGCGCGCCGCTCCGCCCGCCGCCGCCGCGTCCCGCACCAGCGACCAGGAGAGACATGAAGCGACGCGAAGCCGAACCCGCCGCCACGCCGCCCGTCCTGCCGGAGCGCCTGCCGCTGCTGCCCCTGCGCGACGTCGTGGTGTTCCCCTACATGGTCACGCCGCTGCTGGTGGGCCGGCCGCGCTCGGTCGCGGCCCTGGAAGCCGCCATGATGCGCGACAAGTACATCTGCGTGGCGGCCCAGCACGAGCCCGAGGTCGAGGACCCCGTCCAGGACGACCTCTACGCCGTGGGCACGGTCATCAAGATCCTGCAGATCATCCGCACGCCCGACGACACGCTCAAGATCCTGGTCGAGGGCGAGGCCCGCGTGCGCATCACGGGCTTCAGCGACGGCGACGACTTCAGCGAGGTGACCGTCGAGGCGATCCCCGAGAGCCCCGACGACGGCCCCGAGATCGAGGCCCTCAGCCGCTCCATCAAGGAGCGTTTCAAGGAATACGTGCGCCTGAACAAGCGCCTGCCCGACGAGGTGCTGCTGTCGGTGCTGAACATGGGCGAGATCGCCCGCATGACCGACTCCATCAGCGCCTACATCGTGGGCAAGGTGCCCCTGAAGCAGGAGTTGCTGGAGGAGCCCGGCCTGGTCAGCCGCATGCGCCGCGTCAACCAGATCCTGGCCGACGAACTGGAGATCCTCCAGATCGAGCAGCGCATCGACACCGAGGTCCAGAGCCAGGTCCAGAAGAACCAGCGCGAGTTCTACCTGAACGAGCAGCTGCGGGCCATCCGCAAGGAGCTCGGCTACGGCGCCGACGAGGACAGCGAGGTCGAGGAGTACGTCGAGCGCCTCGAGGCGGGCGACCTGCCCCCGGAGGTGAGGGAGACGGCCGAGCGCGAGATCGGGCGGCTGGCGAAGATGCCCGGGATGTCGCCCGAGGCCGCCGTGGTGCGCAACTACCTCGACACCCTGCTGGAACTGCCCTGGAAGAAGCGCTCGCGCGACCGGCTCGACACCCGCCTGGTGCGCAAGCAGCTGGACGCCGACCACTACGGCCTGGAGAAGGTCAAGGAACGCATCATCGAGTACCTGGCCGTCCTGAAGCTCACCAAGAAGCTGCACGGCTCGATCCTCTGCCTGGTGGGACCGCCGGGCGTCGGCAAGACGAGCCTGGGGCGCAGCATCGCCGAGGCGATGAACCGCCGCTTCGTGCGCATCTCCCTGGGCGGCGTGCGCGACGAGGCGGAGATCCGCGGGCACCGGCGCACCTACATCGGCAGCAAGCCCGGGCGCATCATCGAGTCGCTGCGCAAGGCGGGCACCAAGAACCCCGTCTTCCTGCTGGACGAGATCGACAAGATGGGAGCCGATTTCCGCGGCGACCCGTCGTCGGCCCTGCTCGAGGTGCTCGACCCCGAGCAGAACACGCACTTCAGCGACCATTTCCTGGAGGTGGACTTCGACCTCTCGGAGGTCATGTTCATCACGACCGCCAACTCGCTGCACTCGATCCCGGCGGCCCTCGAGGACCGCATGGAGATCATCCGCCTGCCCGGCTACCTCGACCACGAGAAGCTGGCCATCGCCCGCGACTTCCTGGTGCCGCGGCAGATGCAGCGCAACGGCGTCAAGAGCTGGAAGGGCGGCTTCAGCCCGCGCGCGCTGTCGGTGATCATCGACGGCTACACCCGCGAGGCCGGCGTGCGCCAGCTCGAGCGCGAGATCGCCTCGATCTGCCGCAAGTCCGCCAAGTTCAAGGCGGAGAGGGGCCGCTTCCCGGCCCGCGTGACGCCCACGTCGCTGCAGAAGACGCTCGGGACGCCCCGCTACCGCCGCCAGGTCGTCGAGGGCGAGCCCGAGATCGGCGTGGTCACGGGGCTGGCCTGGACCGTCGTCGGCGGCGAGATCCTGCCGATCGAGGCGGCCCACATGACCGGCGCCGGCAAGCTGAAGCTCACCGGCAACCTCAAGGAGGTCATGAAGGAGTCGGCCGAGACGGCGCTCAGCTTCGCCCGCACGCGCTGCGGCAAGCTGCCCGCCACCTTCATGCAGAAGAACGACCTGCACATCCACGTGCCCGAGGGCGCGGTGCCCAAGGACGGCCCCAGCGCCGGCATCGCCATGGCGACGGCCATCGTGTCCCTGCTGCGCGAGATCCCCGTGCGCAAGGACGTGGCGATGACCGGGGAGATCACCCTGCGCGGCAAGGTGCTGGCGATCGGCGGCCTGCCCGAGAAGGCCGTCGCGGCGATGCGCGCCGGCTGCCGGGTCCTGATCATCCCCAAGGACAACGAGAAGGAGTACCTCGAGCTGCCCCAGACGATCCGGCGCCAGCTCGAAGTGCACCTGGTCGAGACCATGGACGAGGTCCTGGACCTGGCCCTGGTCGGCGGCCGGCCGGGCGGCTCCTGCCGCGACGCCCGCAAGACGGCCGCGGGCAAGACGGCGCCCGGCGCCTCCCACTGAAACCGCGGGGGGTGCGTCGTGCGCGTGGAATTCATCACCAGCGCCCCCAACCTGGCCCTGCGTCCCGAGCGGGTCCTGCCGGAATTCGCCTTCGTCGGGCGGAGCAACTGCGGGAAATCGTCCCTGATCAACCACGTCCTGGCCCGCAAGGCCATGGCCAAGATCAGCGGCAAACCCGGAAAAACCCGTTTACTGAACTACTTCCTGGTCGAAGACACCTACTACCTGGTGGACCTGCCCGGCTACGGCTTCGCCCGGGTCGGCAAGGACCTCCGGGACGAGTGGCTGCGCCTGATGCGGGCCTACCTGTTCGCCGGGGACCGGCCGCTGGCCGTCCTGCTGCTGCTGGACGTCCGGCACCGTCCCACCGAGGAGGACCGCCGCATGACGGCCTGGCTGCGCGAGGCGGCCGTGCCGTTCGCGATCGCCGTCACCAAGATCGACAAGCTGGGCAAAACCAAGCTGCCAGAGAGGTATCAGGACATCGCGACGACCCTGGAACTCGACCCCGCCACCCCGTTCATCCCGACTTCGGCGGCCGGGGCCCTGGGGCGCGACGAGATCCTGGCCTGGTTCGGGGCGGTGCTGGCCGCCCGGGAGTGAACCGGGACGGGCGGGAACCGTACGCCGGGCAAAGCGTTGACAGGAGTTACGGCAGGGTGTTATCATGGTATCAGAGGGGAGGCTCATGGACCGAAGGCTGACGATCGGCTCCATCGCTGCCGTTTTGGTGATCCTGTGCGTCTCGGCCGCCTCGGCGACCGAAGCGCTCCAGGCTGTCCTGCCCCTGAGCGTGCCGTTCGCGTGCCTGAACTGCCACCTCACGGGCACGCCCACCGCCGCCAACGCCTCCCTGAACGACTTCGGTAGGGCTTTTCTCGACAATGGTTCGGTGTGGAACAGATATCTTGCGAGTCTTGATTCCGACGGGGACGGGTGCACCAACGGCGCCGAGCTCGGCGATGTCGACGGCAACGGCCAGCCGGACGGCAGCGTGACGCAGGAGTCCAGCAATCCCGGCGCTGCCGGCGACTGCTCGGCGAGCACCATCGATGCGTCCACCTGGGGCGAACTGAAGGCCATGTTCACCGGCCGCTAGGCCGGGGCTCGATGTGCCATGACGACGGTCTCGAACCTCGAGGCTCGTTTTTTTTTGCGGGTCCGGCGCGTGCCGCCGGCCCGGGCGAGGACGGGTGACGTGGACGAGCGAGCGACGTGCAACCGCGTGATCATCGGCGGCCAGTGGGGCGACGAGGGCAAGGGCAAGATCGTCGACGCCCTGGGCCGCGGCGTCGACTGGGTCCTGCGCTACCAGGGCGGCGCCAACGCCGGCCACACCATCTTCAGGGGCGGCGAGAAGATCGTCCTGCACCTGGTTCCCTCGGGCCTGCTCAGCGAAGGCGTCCGCGGGTACCTGGGCAACGGCATGGTGGTGGACCCCTGGGCCCTGCGCGACGAGATCATGGAGCTGGAGGAACGCGGCGTGACGGTGCGCGGGCGGCTGTTCATCTCCGCCGCGGCCCACCTGCTGATGCCCTACCACCGCCGCTACGACGAGTGCCTGGAGAGCAAGCGCAAGCGCCGCAGCATCGGCACCACCGGGCGCGGCATCGGCCCCGCCTACGTGGACAAGGCGACGCGCCAGGGCCTGCGCATGGGGGACCTGCTGCTGCCCAAGGAGAACCTCGAGCGGCGGGCGATCGAGAAGATCCTCGAGGCCAACGAGGCGCTCGCGGCGCTCTACGAAGCCGAGCCCCTGTCGGCCGCCAACATCGCCCAGGAACTGGTCGTGCTGGCGCGCAGTTTCGCGCCGATGATCGTGGACGGGCACGAGGCGCTGGCCGGCGTGCGGCTCGGCCGCGAGACCGCCCTGTTCGAGGGCGCGCAGGGCGCCCTGCTGGACCTGGACCACGGCACCTACCCCTTCGTGACCTCGAGCAGCCCGTCGATCGGCGGCGCGCTCACCGGCACCGGGCTGCCGCCGCACTGCCTCGGCGAGATCCTGGGCGTCTACAAGGCCTACTGCACGCGTGTCGGCAACGGCCCCTTCCCCTGCGAGCTGCTGGCCGAGGAGGGCGAGGCGCTGCGCCTGTTGGGCGGGGAGTTCGGGGCCACCACCGGCCGGGCCCGGCGCTGCGGCTGGTTCGACCTGCCGGCCGGCCGCTACGCCGCGGAATTCAACGGCATGACCGGCATCATCATCACCAAGCTCGACGTCCTGGACACCCTGCCGGAGATCAAGATCGCGACGGGCTACACGGTGGACGGCGGCGCCCTGGACCGCTTCCCGGCCCAGGGCGACCTGCTGGCCCGCTGCAAGCCGGTCTACCGCGCGTTCCCGGGCTGGCAGACGCCCATCGGCGCCTGCCGCAACCTGACGGACCTGCCCGCCGCCGCGCGCCGCTACCTGGAGTTCCTGGAGCGGGAACTGGCGACGCCCGTGGTCGGGATCTCGGTGGGCCGCGAACGCGACGAGATGATCTGGACGCCGGGCGGCGTGAACGCCTGACCGCGGCCCTGCTTTGACACCCCTGCGGGGTTCCGCTATCTTCCGGGCGGGGCGGCCTGCGCGCCGCCCGCCCGCTTCCCGACGGGCCGCTAGCTCATCTGGCAGAGCACCTGACTTTTAATCAGGTGGTACCTGGTTCGAGTCCAGGGCGGCCTACCATCCCGCGCACCAGCGCCGCAACGACAAGGGCCCCGCCGCCGGCGGGGCCCTTGCTGCTTGCGTCGAAGGTGACGGCGGCCTACTGCGCGTAGGTCTTCGTCCAGAGGGCGTCGAAGTCGGCGATGGTCTTCTCGAAGAGGTCGAGCATCGTCAGGATCGGCGCCGGTGTCTCGAGGTCCACGCCCGCGTTCTTCAGCAGCGTCAGCGGCGGGGCGCTGGAGCCGCCCTTGAGCATGCCGTTGATGTAGCGCGTGGCGGCGGGCTCGCCCTTGGCCATGATCTGCTGGGCCAGGGAGATGCCGCTGGTCAGGCCGGTCGCGTAGGAGAAGACGTAGAAGTTGTAGTTGAAGTGGGGGATGAAGGCCCACTCCACCTCGTCGTCGGGACCCATCTGGTAGTTGGGGCCGTAGTACTTCTGGATCAGCTCCTTGTAGAGGCCGTTGAGGTAGTCGGCGGTCAGCGTCTCGTCGCCCTCGGCGTACTCGTGGTAGCGCAGCTCGAACTCGGCGAAGAGGGTCTGGCGGAAGACGGTCAGGCGGATCTTCTCGAGGCGCTCGTTCAGCAGCATCAGGATGCGCTCGGGGTCCTTCTCCTGCTTCAGCATGTAGCTCAGCAGCACTTCCTCGTTGCAGGTCGAGGCGACCTCGGCCAGGAAGGTCGTGTAATCGGAGTACACGGGCGGCTGGTACTTGCTGGAGTAGTAGGAGTGCAGCGCGTGGCCGTACTCGTGGGCCGTGGTGAACACCGCGTCGAGCGAGTTGTCGAAGTTGTGCAGCACGAAGGGGTGGATGTCGCGGGCGACGATGCCGGTGCTGTAGGCGCCGGTGCGCTTGGCCTGGTTCGGGAAGACGTCGATCCAGCCGTTGGCGGGGTCGGTGCCCTGGGCCAGCAGGCCGACGTACTCCTTGCCCATGGGGGCGAGGCCCTTGAGGATCAGGTCGCGTCCCTGCTCGTAGGTGTAGGCGACCTCGACGTCCTCGAGCATGGGGTTGTAGAGGTTCGGGAAGGTCAGCGGCCCCTCGATGCCCATGACCTTGCGGCGCAGTTCCACGTAGCGGTGCATGGTGCGCGCGAGGTTGGCGTTGATCGTGTCGATCAGCATCCGGTAGGTGGCGGTGCTGATGTTGTCGCCCTTGAGCGCCGCCTCGAGGCAGCTGTCGTAGCCGCGCAGTTCCTTGGTCAGCAGGTGCGACTTCACGACGCCGTCGAGGGTCGCCGCCAGCGTGTTCTCGTACTGGCGGAAGGTCGTGAAGAAGGCGTCGGTGGCCTGGCGGCGCACGTTGTAGGACGCGCTCGAGCGGGCCCGGCCCCAGCCGGCGAGCGTCAGCGGCTCCATCGAGCCGTCCTCGCGGACGACCGGCGGGAACTTCAAATCGATGTCGCGCAGCTTCTCGCTCACCTCGGCCGAAGCGCCGCGGACCTGGCCCGCCATGGACAGGACGCGCTCCTCGGCCTTGCTCAGGGAGTACTGCTTCATGCGGTACATGTTGTCGAAGTAGTACTGGTAGATCTTCAGCTCGGGTTTCGCGGCGATGTAGCCGTTGATGACCGACTGGTCCATCTCGAGAATCTCGGGCTCCATGTAGGAGACGACGCTGCCGAACTCCTGGAACAGGAAACCGATCTTGCCCTGCATCTGCTGGTTCCCGGCGTTGGACAGCTCGGGGTCCAGCCGCAGCTGGGTGTAGGCGTACAGCTTGTAGAGCCGCTGCACCAGGTCCTCGGTCTGCTTCAGGGCGCCGTAGAGGCTGTCGGCGGACTCGCCGAGGTGCCCCTCGAACTCGCCGAGCGTCGGCACCAGCGCCTCGACGGCCGCCAGCTCCTGCTCCCAGGCTTCGACCGACGGGAAGACGTGGTCGTATCGCCACTGGTACTGCTGGGGGATCTCGCTGCGCGGAGTCGCGGGGTCGGGCTCGTAGGCCGTCGCAGGCACGGCGAGGGCGATCAGGGCGAGCGCGAACGCGACGAGCGCCGTCAGCCGGCGGGCCGTCCGGTACATGGGTTACCTCCTGGATCGGGTCGGGGGCGGCCCGGCCGCCCGCGGGCGGCCGGGCGCTGGTTGATGGCGGATCAGAATACGGACCTGCCGGATCCCTCGGCCGGGGGCAGGGCCTTGCCCGCGTTCTGCGGTACGGGTACGGTCATGAGGGTCCAGTTGTTGCCGTCGAAGTGGTAGAGGACGCCGTTGTAGCCGGTGACGAAGATGTCCGTGCCCGAGGAGCCCCAGATGTCCGTGAACCAGCCGCTGGCGGACAGGACGGTGCTCGACAGGGCGCCGTTGCGCGAGATCGTGGACACCTTGCCGTAGGGCGTCGTGAGGTAGAGGGTGCCGGCGGCGACGTCGAGCCAGAGCCCGGAGATGCCCTCGGGATAGGTCGAGGGGAAGGCCTGGATGCCGTTGGGCCGGCGCAGCAGTTTCCACTCCCTGGCCCCGTCCAGGTTCTCCGAGAGGTAGAAGAGCTTGCCCGAATCGCTGGCCATGTAGTTGTCCAGGAGCACGTCGCTGGCGCAGGCCGCGCTGATCAGGTTGTACAGGGGGTCCTCGAAATTCCCCCAGAGCCAGCGGTGGTCAAAGCCCTCCTGCGCGTTCTCCATGATCACGTTGGCGCGGTCGCCGCCGATGGCGTACGGCGTGATGCGCGTGACGGTGTTCCACTCCAGGTTGAAGATGAGCGTGTCGATGGGCACGCCGGTCACCGCGTAGCGGTAAGCCCGGTTCTCCTCCGGCGTCCAGCCGGCGCCGCTGCGCCGCAGGACGGTGCCCTGCTTGCCGACGGCGTAGATCTCGCCGTAGGGTCCGCGGCCGATGTCGAAGAGGTCCCGCCCGGTGCCGCTGGCCTGGCGGCTCCAGCCGGAGCCGTCGTAGTGCCAGATCGCGCCTCGGTGCCCGCAGGCGTAGACGTCGGTGGAGGAGGTGCCCCACACCGCGGTGAGGGTCGTGTCCGGCACCGTGGCGAGCGTCCAGTCGCCGTCGTAATGGAGGATGACGCCCGGCTGGCCGACGACGAACACGTCCTGCGGGCCCGTCCCCCAGACCGACATCAGCCGGAAGGAGGGGGTCGGCTCCGGGAAGGGCAGCTGGGTGACGGTCGGCGGGTCGTCCTCGCCGCAGCCGATGAACGCCAGGCTCGCCAGCGACAGCACGGCCAGCGCGACCAGGACGCGGAAAGCCGCCGGCGACCGGGGCGCCGCGGCGCCGCGACGATCGCTCGAAGTTCCTTGTGTCATGTCGCTTCGGTCCCTCGAGGCTGATGTGGGGTGACGGATGCCGGCCGCGCCGCCGCGATCCGGTCGCCGGCGGCCCGCAGGCTCATGAATATTAAGCATCCGGGAGGGGGTTGTCCATAAGGACTTGCCCCGCCGGGCGCCCGCGGCGACTATGGCCGTGTGACCCGGAACGCCACCAGGAGGGATCCCCAGCCATGCACCCACCCGTCACGCCGCCGGCCCCGACCGGCCGGGAACTCATCGAGGCGATCGGGGAGCTGCGCCGCGGTCTGAACGCCGTCATCCTAGCCCACTACTATCAGGACGGGGAGATCCAGGACCTGGCCGATTTCGTCGGCGACAGCCTGCAACTCAGCCAGGAGGCGGCCCGCACCGACGCCGAGGTGATCGTGTTTGCCGGCGTGCACTTCATGGCCGAGACCGCCAAGATCCTCAATCCGACGCGCCAGGTCCTGCTGCCGGACCTCGCGGCTGGCTGCAGCCTGGCCGACGGGTGCCCCCCGGACGAGTTCGCCGCCTTCCTGGCGCGGCACCCCGGTCACGCCGTGGTGAGCTACATCAACTGCTCCGCCGCGACCAAGGCGATGAGCGACATCATCTGCACCAGCAGCAACGCCGTGCGCGTGGTCGACTCGATCCCCCGGGACCGCCCGGTCGTCTTCGCGCCGGACCGCCACCTGGGCGCCTGGGTCGCCAAGCAGCTCGACCGCGAGCTGGTGCTGTGGCCCGGCAGCTGCGAGGTTCACGAGCAGTTCAGCGAGCGCCGCCTCGTCGAGTTGAAGGCCCTGCATCCCGGGGCCGCGGTCCTGGCCCACCCCGAATGCACCGAGGCCCTGCTCCAGCACGCCCACCGCATCGGCTCGACGACCGCCCTGCTGCGCTTCGCCCGCGAATCCGCGGCTTCCGACGTCATCGTCCTGACCGAGCCGGGGATCCTGCACCGGATGCGCCGCGAGAATCCCGGCAAGACCTTCTGGACCGTGCCGGGTGCCGACGAGTCCTGCAACTGCAACGAGTGCCCCTACATGAAGCTCAACACGCTGGAGAAACTCTACCTGTGCCTGCGGGATCGCGCGCCCGAGATCGTGGTGCCCGAGGACCTGCGGGTCGCGGCGCTGCGGCCCATCGAACGCATGCTCGCCCTGGGCTGATGGGAGCCGTGATGCCGGTCAGGACACCCGTCTACCTGGATCACCTGGCGGCCACGCCCGTGGACCCCGCGGTCCTGGACGCCATGGTCGACGCCCTGCGGGACCACTTCGGCAACGCCTCGAGCGGGACGCACGCCTTCGGCTGGTCGGCCAACGCGCTGGCCGACCGCGCGCGTGAGGAGGTCGCCGCGCTGGTGGGCTGCGAACCGCGCGAGGTGATCTTCACCAGCGGCGCCACCGAGTCCAACAACCTCGCGCTGCGCGGCACGGCGGACCTGTGGCCGCAGCCGGGGCGCATCGTCTCCACCACCCTCGAGCACTCCTCGGTCGACCGCACCCTCGACGACCTCGCGACGCGCGGCTGGCAGGTCGTGCGCGTGCCCTGCGGGCCGGACGGGCTGGTCCGCGCCGACGCGATCGGCGCCGCCCTGACCGCGGACACGCGGCTGGTCACGATCAACGCCGCCCAGAACGAGCTGGGGACCCTGCAACCCTGGCCGCAGATCGCCGCCGTGTGCCGGGAGCGGGACGTCGTCTGCCACGTCGACGCCGCCCAGGCCGCCGGCAAGGTGCCGCTCGACTTCCGCGCCGACGGCATCGGACTGCTCTCGGTTTCATCCCACAAGATGTACGGCCCGAAAGGGGCCGGCGCCCTGATCGTGCGTTCCGGCGATCCCCGGGTGGACCTCAGACCGCAGCTGACCGGCGGCGGCCAGGAGCGCGGTCTGCGCGCCGGGACGCTGAACGTGCCGGCCATGGTGGGGATGGGCGTGGCCTGCCGCCTGGCGCGAACGCGGCGCGACGAGGACGCCGTGAGGTTGCGCCGGCTGGGCGCCCGCCTGTACGCGCGACTGGCCGACCGGATCGGCGACCTCGTCCTGAACGGCGACGCCGGCGCGCGGTTGCCCGGCTGTCTGAACCTGCTGGTCCCCGGGGTGCCCGCCGGCGCGCTGATGCGCGCCGTTCCGACGCTGGCCTTCTCGGCCGGCGCGGCCTGCACCAGCGGCGAAGGGAAACCCCCGGCGGCGCTGCTCGCGCTCGGCCTGGACCCCGAGCGCGCCCGCAGTTCCATCCGGTTGAGCCTGGGCCGCGGCACGACGGAAGCGGAAGTCGACTACGCCGTCGACCGGCTGGCCGACGCGATCGTCGCCATCCGCACGGAAAAGGGGACGGCCTAGGCCGTCCCCTTCATCTGCGCAGAAAAGGGGACGGCCCAGGCCGTCCCCCTGTTCGAACCGTCCTCGCGGCGGACCGGTCAGCCGACCAGCGACAGCGAGATCCGCTTGCGCTGCACGTCGACCTCCACGATGCGCACCTGCACTTCCTGGCCCTCGCGCACGACGTCGCTCGGGTGGCTCACCCGCTCCTGCGACAGCGCGGACACGTGCACCAGCCCGCGCACGCCCGGCAGCAGCTCCACGAAGGCGCCGAAGTCCGCCATGCCGGTCACCACGCCGGTGACCCATTCGCCCAGCTTCAGCTGCGCCTCGACGCCCTGCCAGGGATCGCCCGCGAGCGCCTTGATGGACAGGCTGACCCGCTCGGTCTTGCCCTCGCCGACGTGTTGCAGGTCGGTGACCTTGACGGTGACCGTCTGACCCTCCTGCAGGACCTCGGTGGGATCGGCGATGCGGTGGTGGCTGATCTCCGAGACGTGGACCAGCCCCTCGACGCCGCCGATGTCGATGAAGGCGCCGTAGGGCATCAGCCGGACGACCTTGCCGTCGCGCACGTCGCCGACGGCGAGTGTCTTGCGCGTCTCCTTGCCGCGGCGCGCCTTCTCCTCCTGCAGCAGAGCCCGCCGCGAGACCACCAGCCGGCGGCCGCCGTCGGCGAACTCGATGACGCGGAACTCGAGGCTGCGCCCCACCCACGACGGCGGGTCGTTGACGAACTGGTCGTCGATCTGGGAGATGGGGCAGAAGGCGCGGTGGCCGCCGAGGTCGATCACGAAGCCGCCCTTGTTGGTCTCCTTCACCGCACCGGTCAAGGGCACGCCGCTCTGCAGCGCGTCCTCGAGGAAGCGGGTGTCCTTGCCCTGGGCCTTCTGCTTCAGCGCGAGGCGCTGCTCGGCCCCCTTGCCGACCACGTAGGCCGTGATGTCATCGCCGACGGCGAACCTGAGCTGGCCCTCGGCGTCCTGCAGGTCGACGGTGCTGATGGGCAGCTCGCTGCGTCCGCCGTAGTCGACGAAGCACTCCTCGTCGCCGATCTGGACGAGCTTGCCAGTGACCTGCTCACCGGTCTTCGGTTCGGGGGTCTGGTCGTGGGTCCGCTGCTCGCTCTCGGCGAACAGGCGGGCGAAGTCTTCGCCGTTCTCGGGGGCGTCGTCGTGCTGGAGGTCGTCGGTCATGCTGGTCTTCCTGGTGGTTTGCGGGTCGATCGGCGGCGGGGCGCCGCGAGGGTGACCCGGGAACTATAGCACAGACGAACCCGCGACGGCCAACTCCCAAAGGGCGGCGGCGTGGACCCGGACGACGGCGAGGCGAGTGTGGGGGGGAGTGGGGGAGGGCGCCGGCCCTCCCCCGGGCAATCACCGGTAGAGGGTCTTGACGGCGCCCCAGCTGTCGACCTCGTTCGGGACGAGGGACGCGGGGTCACTGGGGTCGGTGCAGTCGAGGATCTCCTGGGCGTTGCTCACGGTGTCGTCGTCGGAGTCCATCGCGCCGTAGTTCGCCCAGTTGGTGGTGTAGTCGGCGCCGTAGCTGTTCACGTTGTCGTTGTCCGGGGACCCGCTGGGAAAATGGCAGAGCGTGCAGGCGCTGGCGGCGCTGCGCAGCGTCGTGCAGGCGTCGGGGTAGGCGTTGAGCCAGGCGTTCTTGCGGCCGCTGGTGGCGCCGGCGTCGGTCACGGACAGCAGGGTCAGGGCCAGGCAGGGAAGCAGAATCGAACGTCGCATGTCGACCTCCAGGTGTGTGGGTGCCAGGGGCCCTGCGATAATCATACCGAAATACAGGGAGTTCCAGAAATTAGTCAACGTTTGTTGACGATGAGGGTCGGTCGGGGTCAGCCGTGGCGGAGCGCATCCCATGAATAGAGACCCAAAGCGGTCCAAATGAGCCCGAAAGCGACGGCGTGGGTGCCGGTGAACGGTTCGTGAAACAGGACGACCGCCAGCAGGAATTGCAGGGTCGGGGAGAGGTATTGCAGGAAGCCGACCGTGGCGTAGCGCAGTCGCCGCGCCGACTCGGCGAACCAGATCAGGGGCAGGGCGGTCACGATCCCGCCGGCGGCCAGCAGCGACGCGGTGCCGGCGCCGCCGTGCAGGAAGGCCGAGCCCCCGCTGCGCTCGCGCACCACGAGCCAGGCCAGGGCCGCCGGCGCCAGCAGCAGCGTTTCCGCGGCCAGGCCCAGCGTCCCGTCGGGGCGGACCAGCTTGCGCAGCAGCCCGTAGAGACTGAACGTGCCGGCCAGGGCCAGCGAGACCACAGGCAGGCCGCCCAGACGCACCGACAGCCACAGAACCCCGAGGCCGGCCAGCAGCACCGCCGCGACCTGGAGGCGGCGCAGGCGCTCCCGCAGGACGATCACGCCCAGCAACACGTTCAGCAGGGGGGTGATGAAATAGCCGAAGCTGGCCTGCAGGACGCGGTCGTTGGCCACCGCCCAGATGAACACCAGCCAGTTCGCGGCGATCAGCAGGGTGGTCAGTCCCAACACCGCCAGGGTGCGCCGATCACGCAACAGTTTCCCCAACAAGGGAATGCGTCCGCGCACCGCCAGCAGCGATGCCAGCAGGGCCAGGGACCAGAGCACCCGGTGCGCCAGGACCTCCAGGGGAGGGACGTGGGAAACCGCCTTGAAATAGAGTGGCACGAAACCCCACCAGCCGTAGGCGGCCAGCCCGTAGGCGATTCCCGTCCGTTGCCCATTGTCGTGCTTCATGGCGGGCAAGATATCATCGCGGCTGAAAATGCCTACGGGAATTCGTCTAAGTTGGTTTTCCCGTGTGGAATATTGCACGGATTAATCGAATTTTAACTTTCCATAAGGCGAAAATCGCGGTACAATTGGTCACATCAAAGGGGAAGTACCATGGGATGGGTCGTGGGAATCGTTCTCACCCGTCCATTTCACCGCAAACGCCCAGGAGGCGCCCCATGAATCGGATGCTCACGAATCTGCTCGTCCTCTCCCTTGTCGTGCTGGCCGTGCCGGCCCTCGCCGTCTCGCCCGACGTGCGCATCAGCCAGGCCTACGGCGGCGGCGGTTCGGGCTCTGCCGGCCCGACTTTCAACCAGGACTACGTCGAGATCTTCAACGCCAGCGGCGCCACGGTGGACATCAGCAATTGGACCATCGAGTACGGCTCGGCCACCGGCAGCTGGGGCAGCTCGTCCGGCAACATTTTCACCTTCCCCGTGGGCACCAGCATTCCGGCCTGCTCCTACATCCTGGTGGCCTGCGGCACGCCGTCCGCCGGCGGCGGCCCGCTGCCCTACAACGACTTCACCGGCACGCTGAATATGAGCGCCACCGCCGGCAAGGTCGCGCTGTTCAACGCCGTCAACACGAACCTGCCCTGCGGTTCGGAACTCCCCGGCACTCTGGTGGACAAACTGGCTTACGGCACCAACGCCACCTGCGCCGAGGGCACCCGGATCGGCGCCCTGTCGACCACGACGGCCGCCTTCCGCAACGGCGCCGGCATGATCGACACCGACGACAACCTTGCGGACTTCACCATCGGCACGCCTGCTCCGTTGTACAGCGGCTCGCCGCGCAACGGCGACTGCCTCGCCGTCGGCAACGAGGACCAGAGCTGGAGCTCGATCAAGGCCATCTACCGCTGATCTGAGTTCGATTCCGATCGATCAGGGCCGCCCGCGGGGGCGGCCCTCGTTTTTCTTGTGCGATGGCCACAGATTTTTGTCCTAATCCTGTCCGAACCTGTTATTATTGATATCGAGTCAGGTTGCGGGAAGAAACCGGCCGGCACGCGCGGGCCGGTCCCCCATCGGGGGAGTCCGCGCCATCCACCATGTCCAGGAGGCAGCAAACTATGCGCACGTCAAAGATCGTCCTGACCACCCTGATGCTGGTCTGCCTGGCCGGCGTCGCGGCCGCCCAGACCCCGGTGTTCTTCTCCGAGTACCTCGAGGGCAGCAGCAACAACAAGGCCGTCGAGATCTACAACGGCACCAGCGGGGACCTGGACATGTCCCGCGTGACGGTCGATCGCTACAACAACGGTGCGATCATCAACCCCGCCCACTACACGTTCACGGGCACGCTGGTCTCCGGCGACGTCTTCGTCATCGGCAACCCGTCCACCAGCGGCGTCGATCCCGTCATCATCGCCCAGTCGGATCTCTTCTCGGACCTGACCTTCTACAATGGCGACGACGTCCTGATCCTGTTCCTCGACGGCATCGTCGTGGACTCGATCGGCCAGCTGGGCAATGACCCCGGCACGTTCTGGGGCACCGCTCCGATCACGACGGCCGAGTACACCCTGGTCCGTGACGCGAGCGTCTGCGTCGGCGACGTCAACGTGAACGACTTCTACGACCCGGCGCTGGACGGCTGGCTCAGCTACCCGCAGAACACCATGACCTACCTGGGCTCCCACACGTCCAACTGCATCGTCGCGAACGAAGCGTCGTCCTGGGGCGCCGTGAAGGCCCTGTACTAGTCGACGACCCGGATCGCGGACCAACGGAGGGACCTGCCCGGCAGGTCCCTCTTCCTTCTCGGCCGCGCCGTCGCCGCACGTGCTGCGGCCGAATACCGTGGCCATTTCGATTCCGGCCTGCTACAATCGATACGCGAACGGCAGCGTCCGATGCGAAGACGGCTCGCCCCTGCCGAGCCTCCGGCTGCCATGCACCTGCGATCACACGACCAGGAGGAACGACACCATGCGCCCGCTCAAGATCGCCCTGACCGCCGCCCTGCTGCTCGGCCTCGCCGGCGCGGCCGCCGCGCAGTCCACCTGCCTCTACTTCTCCGAGTACATCGAAGGCACCAGCAACAACAAGGCGCTGGAGATCTACAACGCCACCGAGGCCGACGTCAACCTGGCCCAGGTCACGGTCGAGTTGTACTTCAACGGCGCCGTGACGCCGGCGGCCACGGTGGCCCTCTCCGGCGTCCTGCACAACGGCGACGTGTTCGTCATCGGCCACTCGCTCGCCAGCACGCCGATCACCTCGCAGGCCGACCTGCTGATCAACGGCGGCGTCGTGAACTTCAACGGCGACGACGCGGTCGTCCTGAAGCTCAACGGCGCGGTCGTCGACTGCATCGGACAGGTGGGCATCGACCCCGGCACGGCCTGGGGCTCCGAGCCCTGCACGACGGTCAACCACACCCTGACGCGCGGCGTCGACGTCTGCTGCGGCGACACCGTGACCAACGACGCCTTCGCGCCGACCGCGACGTGGGTCTGCAGCGCGGTCGACACGTTCGGCCTCCTGGGCGTGCACGCGAGCAACTGCCAGGCCGTCGCCACCGACGAAGCGACCTGGGGCGCCGTCAAGAGCATCTACCGCTGACGCGGCGCACATGGACCGCGGGGCCGTCTTCCCTCGCCGGGAGGCGGCCCTCGTCGTGCCGGGCGCGGAAAGGAACGACGTGCCTCCATCCTGGAAGGGACTTCTCGTAGGCGGGCTGCTGCCGGCCCTGCTGTTCGGCGTGACGGGGATCCTGCAGAAGGCGGCCGGCCGCGCCGGCGCCGGCGTCGGTCCCTACCTGCTGTGCACCGGCGCGGGCGTGGCCCTGGTCGGGGCCGTGTTCGCGGTCGCCCGCGCCGACAACGCGACGTCGTGGCGCGCGGGCCTGCTGGCCGGCGGCGTGGGCGCGAGCTGGGGGCTGGGGATGGCCCTGGTGCTGCTCGCCCTGACCCGCCTCGGCGCCCCCCTGTCGAAGCTGGCGCCGCTCTACAATATGAACACGCTGGTGGTCGTGCTGCTGGCCCTGGTCGTCTACGCCGAGTGGCGCGACGTCCACCTGGCGAGGCTGCTCGCCGGGGCCGCGCTGGTGGTGCTGGGGGGGATCCTGGTCGCGAGCGCCTGAAGGCGGCCGGCCGCCGGGTGGGTGTTGGCGTCCCCTACGGGGCTCGAACCCGTGCTGCCGCCGTGAAAGGGCGGTGTCCTAACCACTAGACGAAGGGGACGTCCGGGCCGAAAAGCTAAACGCTGGGCGGGGAACTGTCAAACGGGGCGCCCTAACCGGGCGCCCCGTCGCCAGCGCGGGCGGGATCAGGCCCCGGCAGCTTCGCCGAACAGGGCCGCGGTGGTGGCGATGCCGTTGAAGAAGTTCTCGAGGTGGAACTTCTCGTTGGGCGAATGGATGTTGTCGTTCGGCAGCCCGTAGCCCAGCAGCAGCACGGGCGACTTCAGGCACGACTGGAAGGTCCCAACGATCGGGATCGAGCCGCCCTCGCGGATGAACACGGGTTCCCGGCCGAAACCGCGGGCCATGGCGCGGGCGCCCGCGCTCATCATCGACGAAGCGCGCGGCACCATCACCGGCGATGCCCCGTGCAGGTAGGTCACCTTCACATCGACGCCCACGGGCGCGTTCGCCATGACGTGCCGCTCGAACAGGCGGGCGATCTCTGCGGGATCCTGGTCGGGGACCAGCCGCATGCTGACCTTGGCGCCGGCCTGCGCCGGGATGATCGTCTTGGCGCCCTCGCCCTGGTAGCCGCTCCACATCCCGTTGACGTCGCAGGTCGGGCGCGCCCACATGCGCTCGAGCGTGGTGTAGCCCCGCTCGCCGAAGGGCGCCGGTGAGCCGGTGTCGCGCAGCAGGACTTCGTCGGTGAAGCCCAGCGAAGCGAAGGCGCGGCGCTCCTCGTCGTCCAGTTCCCGCACGGCGTCGTAGAAGCCCGGGATCAGCACGCGGCCGTCCGGGGACTTCAGGCCCGCGACGATCGCCGCCAGGGCGTTGCCGGGGTTCTGCACCACGCCGCCGAAGCTGCCGGAGTGGAGGTCGGCGCGGGGGCCGGTGACGTCGATCTGCATGAAGCTCAGGCCGCGCAGGCTGTAGCAGATCGCCGGGGTCTTCTCGTCGTAGAGGCTCGTGTCGCTGATCACCACCGCGTCGCAGGCCAGGCGGTCGGGGTTCTGCTCGACGTAGCGGTAGACGGCCGGGCCGCCGCACTCCTCCTCGCCCTCGATGATGAACTTCACGTTCACCGGCAACGTCGCGCCCGTGGCGAGCCAGGCCTCCAGCGCCTTGACGTGGGTGTAGAGCTGCCCTTTGTCGTCGCTGGAGCCGCGCGCGTAGATGATGCCGTCGCGGATCGCGGGTTCGAAGGGGGGGGAGAGCCACTGGTCGAGGGGGTCGGTCGGCTGCACGTCGTAGTGTCCGTAGAAGAGCAGGGTGCGACGGTCGGTCCGCTGCTCGGTCTCGGCGTAGACCAGCGGGTGTCCCTCGGTGGCGATCACCTCGACGTGCAGTCCGAGTCCGCGCAACTCGTCGGCGATGAACGCCGCCGCGCGGCGCGTGTCCGCATCGTGCTCGGACTGGGAGCTGACGCTGGGAATGCGCAGCCAGTCGCAGAGCTGCGACACGTGACGGTCGCGGTGCTCGCGCAGGTAGGCGTCGAGGCGCGCGTCGAGCCGGCTGTCCGGGGTCATGGTTCCTCCTGGCGGGAGCGTGGCGTGGCGCAGTAGGTCGGGGAAACTTAGCCTTGACGCCTGCGGCTGTCGAGGGCATTGTGTGCCGCGATCGCGCCGTGTCCCGCCCGCGGGCGCGGAAGCGCGCGCGGCGAATCCCGCAGACCGAATCCCGTTGACACCGTGGGCCGGATTCGCCAAGATCCCACCTTGCCCGATGCGATCCCTTCGCCGGGCGACGCCGTCGCCCGAGTTTTCACCCTTCAGGAGAATCGAGGCCAACATGATCATCAGCAAGAGCAAGACGAAGGAAGCCGTCACGCAGTGCAACGTTTCCGGCGAGTTCTACGACGCCCTCGACGCCAAGGTCAACGAGCTGATCAAGAAGGCCGAGCAGCGCGCCATCGCCAACGGCCGCAAGACGGTCCGCCCCCAGGATCTGTAGCCGGCGGGAGCCCCCGGGACGCCGTCCGCACGATTCCAGTCCGATTTCACGGAGGCTCCTTGATGGGGCCTCCGTATTTTTGAACTATCGTTAACACGGGATGAGCGAATACCGCATTTTTTTCCTATTCCGCCATTGCATTCTGAACGCGGTCGGCTGTACAGTGGAGGGGTCGCGGTTTCATGGAATCGCGGTGCTTGAGTGCTCGAACCGCCCCGGCGCGACGGTGCCGTCCAAATCGGACGGCGTCCGGAATTTCGCTCCGACCGAGCGCAGTCCAATAGGATCGTCCGCATCATCAAGGTTGCGCCGACGCGGCCGCAGACGAATCGGGGGACACCATGAAGAAATTGTTGGTGACGGGAGTGCTGGTGTTGACATGCATCGCCGGGTCGGCGGCGGCCCAGAGCGATGTCATGGACACCATCGGGTATCTGTTCGAATCGAACAACGATCCCAGCGTGGTCGGCTTTCCGCCGAGCGACGCCGGCGACGTGCTGGCGGGAGTCGGCTTCGTCGACAACATCAGCGCGCCGCTGACCTGGAGCACCGCCGACTACGAGTACACCTGGGTCATCGGCGACCTGGTGTCGGGCGGCGCCGCGGATCTCGGCAACGGCAGCTTCCGGATCTACTACACCGGCGGCACCATCGACATCTACGCGCAGGCCTTCCTGTCCGGCGGCTATTCGATTCCGGATTACGGCGTGGCGCCGCCGGATCCGCTGGCGTTGGCCACCTTCAGCGACGGCGACGTCTACCTGCACGGCGTCTTCACCAACTTCTCGCTGACCTACAACCCGACGACCGGCATCGGCAGCTATGTCGGGACGCTGACGTTCGAGCTCGGGACCCACTTCACGGAGTTGGGCCAGGAGCTCCAGAACCCCAACGGGCTGACCCTGGCGGGCACCGTGCTCAACGACGCCACGATCCCCGAGGGCTACGACATGGAGACCGACGGCCACATCTACTACGACGGCACGATCCCGACCGAGAGCAAGTCTTGGGGCGAGGTCAAGAACCTGTACCGTTAACGAGCGGAAGGAGGGCGCCATGATGAAAATGCAGTTGAACCGGAGCCGGATGATCGGGATGACGCTGGTTCTGGCCCTGTGTGCGGCTGTCCCCGCTCTGGGACAGGTCGAGTTCACCTTCGAGGGCTACGCCGCGTACGCTGCCGGCCCCGACCAGGCCGGTGCCGTGATGACCGTCTACGGGATCGCGAATCCCCCGGTCAGCATGCCCACGCCGATCCCTGTCGATTTCGCCACCAACCAGTACACCGTCGCCATCACTGGGATGGTCGTCGACTCGTACGTCTTCAACGGCGTTGCCCAGACGAAGAACTACGTGTTCAACGGCGGCACGCTGCAGATCTACGAGAACGCCATCGCCAGCGGCACGGCGGCCAACTACGCCGTCCCCGCCACGTTCACCGACGGCACGATGCTGCTGCAGGCGGCCGTGGACGACGGCTGGACGATGGACCTGAACGATCCCTTCGGTTTCGGCCAGTTCTCGGGCGCCGGCATCGGCACCTGCGACATGAACGGCGGCAGCGAGCTGGGCACGCTGATCGCGATGGACTATCCGCTGACCGACTGGACCTTCGCCGGCACCGGCATCGCCGAGCCCTGGTTCCCGTTCTTCACGGTCCCGGCCGGCTACCACCACGTGTTCGGCGTGAAGGTCATTTTCCCGTATGACCCGACGCCCAACGAGGACGCCAGCTGGGGACAGGTCAAGACGCTGTTCCGCTAGGAACCGCTCCGCATCCCTCCACGAAGCAGGGACGGGAAGAGCCCGGGGGAAACCCCGGGCTCTTCTTTCGTCGGCCGTTGTCGCCCGCGGGAAGCACTCCCCGCGGGCAGCGTCGTCGCGTCCGCGCCCGCAGGCGGAGTCCGGGCAAGGCCGACACGCCGGTTCCGCACCGCGCGGGTGCGACGGCCCGCAATTCGCTGGGGGAGCGGCGGGGAGGGTGTGATGATCCAGCGTATCTGCAGCGGCTCGCTCGACGGCATCGACGGTTTCGAGGTGGTCGTGGAGGTGGACGCCGGGCGGGGACTGCCGTCCTTCCAACTCGTCGGCCTGCCGTCCACCGCCGTGCGCGAGAGCCGCGAGCGCGTCCTGTCGGCCCTGCGCAACAGCGGCCTGGCCTGGCCCAAGGGCCGGGTCGTGGTGAACCTCACGCCGGCGGATGTCGAGAAGAGGGGGCCATCGGTGGACCTGGCCATCGCCGTGGGCGTCTGCGGCGTCACGGAGCGGGCGGAGCCCGGCGCGCGCGGCGACGCGGTGCTGCTCGGGGAGTTGTCCCTGGACGGGGCCTTGCGCCCGGTCAGGGGCCTGCTCGCGATCGTGACGGCGGCCGCCGCGACGGGCCGGCGCCTGTTCGTGGTGCCGCTCGGCCAGGCCCGGGAGGCGGCTCTGGTGCCGGAGGTGACCATCCTGGCGGCATCGACGCTGGCCGATGTGGTGCGCTGGCGGGCGGGCAGGGGCTGCCTCGAGACGATTGTGCCTGCCTCGCCTGCGCCGTGCCGGCGGGAGCCGTCCCCGTCCCTGCTGGCGTTCCTGGCCCATGCGCCTGCCCGCGCCCGCCGGCTGGCCGTGCTGGCGGCGGCGGGGCGCCACGACCTGTTGCTGGTGGGACCGCCGGGATCGGGCAAGACCCAGCTCTCGCGCGTGGTGGGGACGCTGCAGCCGGCTCTGGCCGCGCCGGAAGCCCTCGAGGTCGCGCGGATCCATGGCGCCGCCGGGCTGCTCTCGTCGCCGGAGTTGGACCTGCGGCGGCCTTTCCGGTCCCCCCACCACACGGCGACCCGCGCCGGGCTGCTCGGGGGCGGCGCGTCGCTGCGCCCCGGCGAGGTCACGCTGGCCCACCACGGCATCCTCTTCCTGGACGAGCTGTCGGAATTCTCGCCCGGGGTCCTGGACGCGTTGCGCGAGCCGCTGGAGGAGGGGCGCATCGCCGTCGTCCGCGGCGCCGGGGTCAGGTTCTGGCCGGCGAACGTCCAACTCCTCGCGGCGATGAATCCCTGCCGCTGCGGCTGGCACGGCAGCCGGCGCCGGGAGTGCCGGTGTTCGGAGCGGCTGCGTCTGGCCCACCGCAGCCGGCTGTCGGGCCCCCTGCTCGACCGCATCGACCTTTTCGCCGAACTGGAGGAACCCGAGGATCCCCTGCGCGGCGACGTGATCGGGGATCCGGGCAGGATCTGGGAACTGGCGGTCGCGGACGCCGAGGCGGGCCACGCGCGCCTGGCGGGTCGTTCCCGCGCGCGCCCGACGTCGCTCGCGGAGGCGCGCCGTTCGTTGGACGCCTCGGCGGCGGCCCTGCTCGAGACGGCCGGCGCGTCGCTGGGGATGACCGTGCGCTCGTCGATGCGCTGCGCAGGCGTCGCGCGCACCCTGGCCGCGCTCGGCGGCCGGACCCGCGCGAACCGCGACGACGTGGTCGAGGCCCTCTCCTTCCGCCGCGAGCAACTCGCCGTGCTGGCCTGACGGCCGATCAAAGAGAGAAAGGGAAGGGCGGCCCCGGGGGGCCGCCCTCACGCATGCCGGTCGACGGCGGGAACTAGAAGTTGGCCGTGAAACCCAGGGCCCAGCTCATCGTGTTGAGGGTCTGCTGGGCGAAATCGGTCACGACCCGGGGGCCGGTGCCTTCGATGTACTCGAAGATGGGGATCCTGGTCTCGCCCTCGTCCAGGACGCGGAACGATTCGCGCGGCGCGAAGTCCACCGTCATGTGGTGGAAGAGAACCTCGAAACGGACGCTGATGAGCTTGTCCGCGACGAGCCTGATGCCGCCGCCGCCGTTGAGATCCCAGGTGCTGGCGCTTTCGTCGGTGTAGTCGGAGTTGATGCTGAGCCAGGTGCGCGTGAAGCCGCCCTGCACGTAGGGATGCCAGCGCCCCTTGGCGAAGTTGCCGTAGTCGTGGGGGTAGAAGATGGCGTTCAGGCCCGTGCTCAGGGTGATGATCGAGCGGTTCTCGGCGTCGTATTCGCCGATGCCCGGGACGTCCTCGAGTGCTTCGTCACCGCCGCCGATCGCCTGGTTGGAGAGCGAGCGCGGGCGGCCCACCGTGGCGGTGTACTCCGATACCGAGACGCCGAAGACCGGTTCCAGCGAGAACCACGGGAAGAGGTTGTAGTTCAACCGCAACTGCGGGTTGAAGGCCGACTGCCCCTGGATGGCCACGTCGCCGTAGTACGTGTCCTCGCCGGTGTACTTGTAGATGATGTTGTCGTGCTGCAGGAGCGTCTTGTCGAGAACCCAGAAACCCAGCGTGACGGAAGCTTCGAGAGTGCGTTCGTCGATGATCGGTTCGTACTCGACCTGCTGGATCTCTTCCGCGATCTGGGCCGCCTGCTGCTCCTCGACGGAGGTATGGCGCAGGTTGAAAGTGGGCTCTGCGGCCGGCGGTTCCTGCGCCCCGGCGCCCGCGGCGGCGAACGCCAGCAGGCAAAAACCGAGTGCCAACAGTTTCTGATGCATGGTCAGCTCCTGTCCCGTTGCGAAGCGGTCCCGTGGATGTGAATGTCGGATCTTGCCGGGCCGGTGTCAACCCCGAAAGGCCCACGGATCCCCCGCGAGGCCGGGGTCCGCAAGCCAGGCCAGGTGACGGACTTCGGCCTCGAGACGGACGCCGTATCTCTCCTGGACGGCGGCCCTCATCGCCGCGGCCAGGGCCAGGACGTCGTCGCTGCGGGCGCAGCCCAGATTGACGATGATGTTGGCGTGGCCCGCGAAGACGCCGGCGTCGCCGATCCTCAGCCGCTTGGCCCCGACGGTCTCCAGCAGCGCCCCGGCGGCTTGCCGCCGCCCCCCCGGTTCGGCGGGCGGCAGGTTCTTGAACCAGCTGCCGGCGCAGGGGAGGTCGACGGGGTGCTTGGCGCGCCGCGACGCCAGATGATCGGCGCGCTCGGCGAGGGCGGCGGCCACGTCGCCCCGCCCCAGCGTCAGCACGGCCTCCAGGACGAGGTCCCGACGTTCCTTGAAGGCGGTGTGACGGTAGGCGAAGGCGAACGCCTCCGGTCCGACCGTCTCGATGCGCCCGTCTTCCCTCAGCACGACGGCCTCGCGCAGGAACTCGCCGATCTCGTGCCCGTAGCAGCCGGCGTTGCCGACCAGGGCTCCGCCCAGACTGCCGGGGATGCCCGAAGCGAATTCGAGCCCCGTCAACCCGGCCCGCAGGCTCCCGACGACCAGCTCGTCGAAAGAGATGCCCGCGCCCGCCCGGACGGTGTCGCCGCGGATCTCCAGGGTCCCGTCGCTCATGACGCCCACCAGCCCGCAGAACCCGCGGTCGTCCGCCAGGACGTTGCTGCCGCCGCCCAGGCAGACGGCGGGGATCTCCGCGTCGCGGGCATTTTCCAGGAACCGGCGCGCATCTTCGCTGTTCCGCAGCCAGGCGAGGCCGAGCGCGGGACCACCGATGCGCAGGGTCGTGAGCGAACTCAACGGAACGGCCGGTTCGAAGCGTTCGGGGTGGCGGCGCAGCAGGGCCGCCACCGCGAGGCCGATGCGCCCGGCTGCCTCTGGATGGTTGTCTTGTGGACCGGGTCGGTGCATGGTAGGCCCTTCGGCGGGATGGGCGCGGTCTGTTTCGTTGCAACCCACGATCCTCACCGCATACGGCGACGTCAAGGAGAACCGTGCAAGAGCGCCGCTCCACCCTCCTGGCCTTCCTGGCCGCGCTGGCGCTGCACGTGCTGCTGCTGATCGTCACCTGGGATCTCGACCTGTTCCGCCCCCTGAGCGAAAAGGAAGTGGTCGCCGCCCGCGAGCAGACCGTCGAGGTGGTGCTGGAGTCCGAGCCGGCCGTCCCGGCGCTGCCCGCCGTCACGCTGCCCACGGCGTACACGAGCGTGCCGGAGCGCCAGCAGGCCGAGGAGCCGCCGGCGGTGCCCGACTTCCTGGCGCTGCGCGACAGCCGTGCCGCGGACCGGATCGCCGGCGGGGAGCCGGAATCGTCGCCGCGCGCGGACCGCACCGGGGAGTTCCCCCAGGTGGCGATCCTGCCCGACGCGGGGGGAGGCCAGCCCGCCGATGCGCGCGTCCTGGCGACGCCCGAGGGCGGCGGCGGCCGGCCCGACGGCGACCGCGACGCCGAGGGTGAGCAGGTGCAGAGGGGGCGCGATCTGCCGCCGACGCCCGACGGCGCCACGGCCAGCGGCGGCGAGTCCGACCGGACGCAGCAGCCCCGCCGGGGGGAGGGCGAGCGGCCCGCGACTCCGGATCTCGTCGAGGTGCCGGTGACCGGGGCGGTGTCGGTGCTGGACGACCGCCGCGGCGATCCGGGCGACCGCGGCTTCGAGTACGAGCAGGACGCCTTCAGCCCCGTCGCCGGGAACCTGATCCAGTTCGGGGACTTTCAGCTCAGCACCGTCGAGTGGGACTTCGCGCCGTGGCTGGAATCGTTCAAGCGGGCCTTCCTGCCCAACTGGATCCCGCCCTACGCCTACCACCTCGGCGTCATCGACGGCTGGACGATCGTCAAACTCGTGGTGCAGCCCGACGGCGTCGTCAGCGGCATGGAGGTGGTCGACAAGCAGGGCCACGAATCCCTGCACCAGGCCAGCGTGGCGGCCCTGCGCGCGACGGCGCCGCTGAAACCGCTGCCGGAGCACTTCCCGGACCCCGAGCTTGTCTTGACCGTGAAGCTCCATTATTCTGCGCAGGATGAACTCCCACCCGCCGGGTCGCGCCGCTGACCGCGGCGGACCTCCCCTGCGCGACTTCGCCGAAGGAATGGACTGGACATGTGGGAACTGATCCGCGCCGGCAACGTCATGATGATCCCGCTCGGCCTGTGCTCCGTGATCGCGCTGACGGTGTTCCTCGAGCGGCTGTACGCGCTGCGGCGCAGCCGGATCCTGCTGCCGGAGGTCGCCGGCGCGGTCGCGACGCTGCACGCCGCGGACGACTTCGCCGTGGCCCGCGCCATCCTGGCCCGCAACCCCGGGCCCTTCGCCACGGTCGTCGGCGCCGGTCTCGACCACGCCGACCATGACTGGCCGGTGGTGCGCGACGTCCTGCAGGAGACCGGCCGCCAGGAGTCCGTGCGCATCTCGCGCCACCTCAACATCCTGGAAGTGGTGGCCGCGGTCGCGCCCCTGCTGGGGCTGCTGGGCACGGTCACCGGCATGATCCGCCTCTTCGAGGACGTCAAGGCGGTGGGGCTCGGCGACGCCACGATGCTCTCGGGCGGCATCTCCGAGGCCATGATCACCACGGCCGCCGGTCTGATGATCGGCATCCCCGCCCTGGTGGGCTACTACTGGCTGCAGGGCCGCGCCGACGCGATCATCTTCGATCTGGAACGTTACGCCACGCAGGTCCTGGACACCCTGCGCGAACGGCGCCTGCGCGGCGTGGCGCGGGCCGGGAGCTGACCATGCAGTTCGCGCCGCAGCGCCGCAGCAGCCGCACGATCATCAACGTGACCTCGCTCATCGACGTCATGTTCCTGATGCTGATCTTCGTGATGGTCACCTCGACCTTCAAGGAGCAGCAGCCGTCCATCCAGCTCGATCTGCCGGGCTCGACCAGCGCCCGCGCCGCCGACGAGGGCCCGTCGGTGATCACGCTGACCGAGCAGGGGGCCCTGTACCTGGACCGCGCGCCGATCGCCGAATCGGAGCTCGTCGCGGCCCTGCGGGCGCGGCTGGCCGAGTCCGGCGACGACCGCATCGTCCTGCGCGCCGACACCAACAGCCAACACGGGCGCGTCGTGCACCTGATCGACCTCATCAAGGACAGCGGCTACGCGCGCGTGAGCCTGTCCGCGCGCGTCGAAGCCGCCGTCCCCGGGAGCGCGCCTTGACGCTCCCGGGCCCGCGTCCTAGAATGCGCCGGCCCGCCGTGCCGGCGTCCCGGACCAGCGAAGGAGACCGCATGTCCCAGTCCACACCGCGGGCGCCGCAGCCGCGGCTCCCGGCTGCCGCCGCCTGTGCCCTGCTCGCCGTTCTGGCCGGCTGCACGAGCGACGTGGCGAACCCCGTGGGCGCGGGCCTGCCGGGCGAGCTGCAGCTCAATACTCCCCAGACTCTGTTCGTCGGGGCCATGTCCGTGAGCGGGCAAGTGGCCGTCAAGGACGAATCGCGGTCCTACGACCACAACGAGCTGCTCTACTTCGGGGTCCAGGGGTCCGAGGCCTCGTCGATCCTCGCCCGCTACGACGTGACCACGCTGCCGGACAGCCTGCCCGCGGGTTCCGTCCTGAACGAGACGACCGTCACCAGCGTGAAGCTGCGGCTGTTCCGCACCGAAGCATACGCCGCGGTTCCCGACTCGCTGCTGGACGAGGTCCACCCGCTGTTGCCGCAGAACCCGCAGAAGGTGTTCGAGACCTACACGCTGGCGGCGCCGCTCGACGCCGCCCTCTATCCCGGACCCGAACCGGCGACCGAGGCGCAGATCGGTTCGCAGACGGGTTCCGGCGCCTCGGTGTTCCTGGATCTGCCCGTCGCGCAGTTCCTGTCGTGGGTGACCGCCGGCATGAACGGCCTGCTGATCCGGGAGGGCTCGGGCTCGCAGCCCGGACTGGTGGGTTACGCCGCCGTCGACATGACGTCGTCGGGCTACCAGGAGATCGACCGGGTGGGCGCCGGCACGACGGTCGGCCCCGTGCTGACGGTCGCGTACCGGGACGCCGCTGCGGAACTGGACACCGCGTTCGTTTTCGAGCCGGTCGCCGACGTCTCGACCTTCCACGCGCTGGCGGCGCCGCCTTCCGGCCTCGCCGCCGGATTCGAGGTCCAGACGCACCTGCGGCGCTACCCCTACTTCTTCCCCGACCTCGACGGCCTCCCGGACGACATCCTGATCAACCGCGCCGTCCTGCG
Source organism: Candidatus Latescibacterota bacterium (assembly GCA_030658975.1). Lineage (GTDB taxonomy): Bacteria > Krumholzibacteriota > Krumholzibacteriia > LZORAL124-64-63 > LZORAL124-64-63 > PNOJ01. The sequence continues at coordinate 28,010 of JAUSBL010000122.1, read as the reverse complement.
GCTCGCCATCGACGCGAACAGCTTCGGCCCTGTGGAGTCGCTGGTCCTGCACGAAGTCCCGCTGTCCCTGCTGGCGGACCGCGACACGGTCACGGTCCAGGAGATCGAGGCGGTCGCCGTCACATCGGCCGGCATCCTCGCGGTCGACCTCGGCCAGATGATTTTCGACGAGGAGACCTGGGTCGGGTTCGACGTCACCGGCACCATGCAGCGCGCGCTCAACGGCGCCCTGGCGCCGGACACGGTGCTGCTGCTGACCGCCGGCGAGGACTTCGGCGGGTACCGGGTCAGCGGGAACTACACGCCGGACTTCTACTTCGGCCGGATGCTCTTCCTGGGCACGGCGCACCCCGCGCAACCGCCCCACTTCGAGATCACGTTCACGCCGTTCAGCGGAGGTGGGTTATGAGCGCCTGCGCGCGCGTCGCGGCTGTCGCCGCCCTGAGCCTGCTGCTGGGCGCCGCGGCGGCGCCGGCCCAGAGCCCCTTCGCCCAGACGAACATCGGCCAGGACCTCCGCGTCAGCGACGCCCGCATCGAGGGCCGCGGCGGCTGGGGCGTCGCCGAGAGCGACACGCTGTCGCCGTCGTTCCACAACGTCGCCGGGCTGCCGGGCCTGCGCCACGTCGCCATCTCGGTCTGCGGTTTCGCCGCGCTGACCGCCAGCGAAACAGCGACGTCCAGCCGCAACTCCAGCCGCGTCGCCACGCCGAGCGTGCGCCTCGGCCTGCCCCTGGACGGCGGCCGTGCCGTCGTCACGGCCGGGTTCCGCGCCCTGCGCGGCACGCAGTACACGACGGTGACCCCGCTGGAGACGCTGTTGCCCGATCCCGCCGACCCGCTGGGCGATCCCGTGATCTTCCACGGGACCGAGACGCTGGTGCGCGAGGGCACGCAGTTCGAGGTGCCGCTCGGCGGGGCGTACCGCGTGAACGACCGGCTCTCGTTCGGCGCGACGCTGAACCTGGTGCGCGGCGTCGTCCGGGAGCGCCTGCGCGACGACATCGGGACGCCGGACGGCACCGGCGACTCGCCCTACGTCGCCATCTCGGAGGTCCTCACCGACGACATCAGCGGCTTGTCGACGACGTGGTCGGTCCAGGCCTCGCCGTGGCGGCAGCTGCGTGTCGGAGCCTCGGTCACCCCGGGTCACGGCTGGGACATGACCCGCACCCGGGACATGCTGGGTCTGCCGGGCACGCGGACCCAGCTGTACGAAGTCCGGCTGCCGGCGACCTGGAGCCTGGGCGCCCAGACGCCCGTGCGCGGCCGCTGGCGCGCCGGGTTCGAATACGAGTCCCAGCCCTTCGGCGGCTTCGAGGGCAACGACGCCTGGGCGGCCGAGATGGTCGATGCCTGGCGCTGGAGCGCGGGCGTGGAGCGCGTCGAGCAGTGGCGCCGTCACGGCGGCTGGCGCAACCTGCCCCTGCGGCTGGGAGTCATGCGCCAGCGCTGGCCGTACCGGGTCGGCGGTTCCGACGTGCTGGAGACCAGGATCGCGGCCGGTACGGGCCTGACGTTCCGCGATCAGAGCGGGCACCTGGACGTGGCGCTGTCGTACGGCTGGACCGGAGAGCGGCAGGACAACGGTCTGGCCGATCGTACCTGGCGCCTGACGGTCTCGCTGGCGGGTCTCGAGCGATGGTGGTAGGATCATGGGAGGCGCCGGCGCGGGCGCTCGTTCCAACAGGAGGGGATCGGTCTTGAGGCACGGCACCCGATCGGAAATCCGGCACCTGACTTACGGTGTTCTTTTGGCCGCTTCCACGGCCCTGCTCGCGGGCGGCTGCCGCGGCAAGCCCGCCGACGATCCGTTGAACACGACCCTGGCCCCGTTCCGCGAACTGCCCGTCGAGCAGCAGGAGCCGGCCCTGCGCCGCGCGCTGGCCGACGGTTCGGTTCCGCCCGCCATCGTCTGGTACGAGCTGGGCAACCTGGCCTACCAGGCCTCGAGCGCTCCGGACGCCCCCGCACCGGGTGCGAACTCGCCGACCGGCCGCAACGCCCCCCTCGATTCCGCGCTGGTCTACTTCCAGCGGGCCACCGCCTTGGACAGCCTGTTCGTCGAGCCGCTGGTGAACGCCGGCCTGGTCTGGGACGACGTGGCCGAAGGGCGCGACGCCATCGCCCGCAACGCGGTGACCTCGGCGCGCGAGTGCTACCAGCGCGCCATCAGGCTCAGACCCGACGACGAGAAGGCCCGCTGCAACCTCGGTTCGCTGAACTTCCGCCGGCACCAGTACGCCGAGGCGATCGAGCAGTTCAACGCGGTGCTGGCCGTCAATCCCCGCAGCGCCCTGGCGCACTACAACCTGGCGATCATGTTCGCCGAGTCGAAGATGTACCGCGAGGCCATCCGCGAGTGGGAAGCCGCCGCCGAGAGCGACCGCGACGGCGACATCGGCGAGCGCTCGCGCCAGAACATCAAGGTGATCCAGGACCTGATGAAGACCGAGGTCCCCGCGGGGCTCCAGGAGCCCTCCCATTCCTGACCTGGTCCGCCCGCCGGCCCGCCGGAGCGCGATGAGTTTTCCCCTGCCCGTCCCCGACGCCCTGCGCGCCGCGCTGCCGCGCGGCGGCGGCGTCCTGCTCGGCCTGAGCGGGGGCGTGGACAGCAGCGTGGCCCTCGCCCTGCTGCAGCACCTCGGCTGCGAGGTCCACGCGGTCACCCTGAAGAACTTCTGCACGAGCAACGGCGCCTTCGGCGGCGAGGGCAACCGCTCGTGCTGCTCCCTGGACGCCATCGACGCCGCGCGCCGCGCCGCCGCTTCACAGGGAGTCCCGCACTGGGTGAGCGGCGTGGAGCCGTCGTTCCGTGCCCGGGTGATCGAACCCTTCGTGGACGAGTACCTCGCCGGACGCACGCCGAATCCCTGCGTGGGCTGCAACTCCACCGTACGTTTCCCGCAGTTGACGCATCTGGCCGACGAGCTGGGTCTCGACTTCGTGGCGACAGGCCACTACGCCCGCGTCCTGGCCGGCCCCGACGGCCCCGGGCTCCACCGCGCCCTCGATCCCGACAAGGACCAGTCCTACTTCCTGCACCGTCTGGACCGCGACGTGCTGGAGCGCTGCGTGTTCCCGCTGGGCTGGTCGACCAAGACCGCGGTCCGCGCGGCCGCCGCCGCGCTCGGCCTCGAGGCGGCGGACCGACCGGACAGCCAGGAGATCTGCTTCGTGCCGGACGACGACCGCTCGTTCCTGTTCCAGGGCCGCGGCGCCGGCGCCGGCGGCGAGATCGTCCACCGGGACGGCCGGGTCCTGGGCCGCCACCGCGGTCTGGAGCACTACACCGTCGGGCAGCGGCGCGGACTGGGCGTCGCCGGCGCCGAGCCCCTGTACGTCGTCGCGCTCGAGCAGGCGCACAACCGCGTGGTGGTGGGCCCGCGCAGCGCGCTGCGGGTCGCGCGCGTGCGGTGCGACGGCTTCGCGGATCTGGCCGGCGTGCCGGACCGCGGTCCCCCGGATCCCGGCCCGTGGACGGTGCAGCTGCGGCACCGGCACGCGGGCGCGCCGGTGCGGGCGTGGACCCGCGACGGCGGGCGTTTCGAGGTCGAGCTGGACGGCGCGGCCGAAGGCGTGGCGCCGGGCCAGTTCCTGGTGCTCTACCGTGGGGATCGCGTCTGCGGCGGGGGACGCATCGTCGGCACCGGTCCGGCGCAAGGGGAGGTCGTGCCGTGAAACCGATGCGTCGCTGGATCGCGGTCCTGCTCGTCGTGGCGGTGCTGCTGCTGGCGCTGACGCTGGCCGTGCGCTTCCTGCTGCCGGTCGACCGCTTCGTCATGGCCGCGCTCGACGACCTGCGCGCGCGTTCGGGCGCCGAACTGGCCGTCGGCGACGCGCGGGTCGATCTGTGGCCCACGCCGCGGATCGTGCTGACCGGCGTGGCGGCGCACGGCTCCGGCGCCGATCTCGACGAACTGGGTGTGACCGCGTCCTCGGTCGCCGCCTGGAAGCTGACCGTGAAGTCGGTGACCGCCCGCCCGGACTGGCGCGAACTGGTGGGCCGGCGTGCCGTCCTGCGCGACGTCCGGCTGGCTCAACCGCGCCTGGAATGGACCGCGGCGGACGGCGGCGCGGCGTCCGTCGCGCAGGCCGCTGCGGCCACGATCGCTCCGGGGCCCGGCCTGCTGCGCGTGAACGTGGAGCGGGCGGGTTGGCACGGGGTCGAAGTGTCCGCCGACGCCGAACTGGCGGGCTGGCCGGGTCCCGGACGCCTGCAGGGGGAGTGGCGCCTCGATTCGTGCGACACGGGCACCCTGTTCGCGGCGCTGCCCCGCCGTCCGGTCCTGGGCGCCACGCCCGTCGCGGGTCTGGCGGGCGGGAACGTCGACGCCGAGGGCCGCTTCGACTGGCCGTGGCCGTTGCCGGCGTCGTTGCGGTTCCGGGATCTCGCACCTGGGCTGACCGGACAGGCCGAGGTGTCGGATCTGGCCGTGACCTTCGCCGGGAACGCCGACCCCTGGACCGTGCGCGCGCGGGCCGACCTGCAGGCCGGCCGGCTCGAGGTGCGCGACGCCGTGATCGGGATCGGCGACGGCCGCGTGACCGGCCGCCTCACCCTCGCCGATCTGGACCGCGACGCGCCGCAGTACAGCTTCGAGGCGAAATGCGGGGACGTCGTGCTCGCGGCACTGCTGCGCGTGCTCGCGCCGGACGCGACGGCCTACGTGGCAGGGACGACCGACGCCGAGGTCCGGGGCAGCTTCGCCGGCGGACCGCCCGGGACGGCGGCCGCAGACCTCGCGCTCGAGGCCGTCGTCGCGGCACGGGATGGCGTCGTGCACGCGCGGGATTGGCTGACCGGGATCGCCCCCTACCTGGGCGAGCGCCAGGATCTGCAGGACATCCGCTACCGCAGCCTGACCTGCAGTCTGGTGCTGCACGATGGCCGGCTGGCGACCGAGAACCTGAAACTCGAGGGACCCGACACCGACTGGCGCGGGCGGGGATGGCTCGGCCTGGCGGGTCCGCTCGACCTGGGCCTGGTCGTCAAGTTGCCGGCCGGCTTCCGGCCCGATCTCGGCTCGATGTCGCAGTTCGCCGACCTGCTGAAGGGCGACGACGGCCGCATCGCCCTCGGCCTGCGGCTGACCGGAGGCACGGCCGCACCCGTGGTGAATCTGGAACTCGGGGCGTCGGGACGCCAGGCCGCGTGGTGGTAGAGTTCCTTGACAAACAGGGGGTTGGATCGTAACGTCCTGGTCCGCGGCGCCCCAGGGCGTCGCCGTCGGGGCGGGCCCCGGCGCCGGACGTCTTGTGGATGGCACGGCAGCCGGAGGGCTAGTCCTAACTGGTAAGGCAGCGGTCTTGAAAACCGCCGGGAGCGATCCCCTGGGGGTTCGAATCCCCCGCCCTCCGCCAGGATCACAGGCGGGAGAGGTTGCCGAGTGGCTTAAGGCGCACGCCTGCTAAGCGTGTGTGGGGAAACTCACCGAGGGTTCGAATCCCTCCCTCTCCGCCAGACCCCTGTTGGCGCGCCCATAGCTCAACTGGATAGAGCATCTGACTACGGATTAGAAGGTTGGGGGTTCGAATCCTCCTGGGCGTACCACCTCGAAGGCCCCGCCGCACTGAAGCGGCGGGGCCTTCGTTCGTACGCCCGGCGGCGTCGCGCTCAGTCGTCGACGACGGCGGTGCGCGTCAGTTCGGCGAAGCTCACACCCTTGAGGCCGCCGATCTCCAGCGCCATGCGCTCGATCTCGCCCGGCGTGCCGCGCAGCACGATGGTCTCGAGGCAGTGGTCGTGGTCGAGGTGCACGTGCTGCGTGCAGAGGATGTGCACGAAGCGGTGGTGCTGGACCTGGTGCAGCTTGTCGGTGAGACCGCGACGGTGATGGTCGTAGATGATGGTCAGTACGCCGTGCACCTCGCTGCCGGCGCCGGCCCAGGCTTCCTCCACCAGGCGGGCGCGGATCAGGTCGCGCACGAACTCCGAGCGGGAGTCGTAGCCGCGGCCGACGATGCGTCGGTCCAGTTCGGCCAGCAGCGTCGCGGGCAGCGAAACCGAGAAGCGGATGGTCTCTCTGGCGGTCATGGCCCTAGTCCCAGTCGTGGGTGTGGTCGTGGCGGTGCTCGCGGCCGCCGTGGCGGTGGCGGTGCGCGTGCACCAGGTTCGCGCGGCGCAGCAGGTCCAGGTCGCCGGCCAGGTCGTCCACGACGCCGTCGTGCAGCAGCGTGTGGTCCTCGCCCAGCACGAGGCAGCGCGATCCCAGTTCCGGCGCCAGCGACAGGTTGTGCGTGGTCACCAGCAGAGTCTGGCCGAGGTCCTGCAGGAAGTCCACCAGCCATCCGGTGGAGCGCGGGTCCAGCGCGGCGGTGGGCTCGTCCAGCAGCAGCAGCCGCGGCTCCAGCACCAGCAGCGAGGCGAGGCAGACCATCTGCTTCTGGCCCGCGCTGAGCGTCCACGGCGCGCGGTCGAGCAGGCCGGCGACGCCCAGGGCCGCCGACCAGCGCGCGACGCGGGCGTCCGCATCGTCGAGCCCGTGCTGGCGCGGACCGAAGGCGATCTCGTCGCGGACGGTCGGGTTGAAGAGCATGGCGTCGGCGTGCTGGAAGAGCAGGCCGACCTCGGCGCGGAAGCGGCGGCGGAACGCGGCGTCGCGCAGGGCCGCGGCGTCGACGGGGCGGCCGTCGTAGAGGTAGCGGCCGGAACGCGGCGCGACGAGCCCGGCGAGGATCTTCAGCAGCGTCGACTTCCCGCAGCCGTTGCAGCCGAGCAGGACGGCCTTCTCGCCCGCGGCGAGGCGGAAGCCGACGCCGCTCAGGGTCGCCGCGCCGTCATAGTCGTGGCCGAGACGTTCAACGCTGATCAAGGAAGAACCCCCGCGCGTCCAGGGCCTGGGCGATCTCGCCGGCGTCGTGCTCGGCCCGTCTGAGGAACCAGGCGCCGGTCGCCGCGCCGTGGCGCAACGCCGTCGCCGTCGAGACGCGCCGCGGCGAGCGGCAGCGCAGGGCCAGCCGGAAGTCCGCGTGGAGGCGCCGGAAGGTCAGCACCTGGCTGACGGCCAGCACCAGCGCGAAGCGCAGCGTGCGGGAGAAACCCAGCGCCCGCTGCAGGTCGATGCGGGCGGCCAGCGCGAACGTCAGGCACGTCATCAGCAGCACGCGCAGGTTCAGCCGCAGCAGCGCGGCGCCCGCCGGGCGCTCCTGCCACCACGATGCAGCCAGCCAGCCCAGCGAGACCGCCGCGGCGAAGGGGGCCGCGGCGCGCAGGGCCCGCCCCAGCACCCGCGGCGCCCGCCGGCCGGACAGCAGCAGGACCGCGGCCAGCGCGGCGGCGAGCCGGGCGGGATCGTGCACGAACGTCGCGGCCACGATCGCGGCGAGGTAGAGCAGCAGCAGCGCGCGGTCCTTCACGCCGCCTCCGGTCCCCGGCCGGGAGGCGGCGGCGCGGTCTGCGGGGCCAGGAAGCGGCCGGCCAGCAGCGCGAGCGCGCCGTCCGCCACGCCCACCACCAGGTGCGGCAGCACCACGGCCGGCAACGTGGTCCGCCAGCCGAAGGGGAAGAACAGCGGCGACCCGTCCGGCGCGCGGGAGAGCAGAGGCTGCAGTCCGAGCACGCCCGCCATGACCAGCGCGGCGGCCACGGTGCCGGCCCAGCCCGCCGCGAACAGCGCCGCGTCGCGGCTCCAGCGCCGCAGCAGACCGTACGCGCCGACCGCGGCCAGGCTGCCGACGAGTCCCATCGCCAGGGCGTTGACCGGCAGCGCCGTCACGCCGCCGTCCCCGAAGAGCAGCGCCTGCAGCAGGAAGACCAGCGACAACGACAGGAACGCATTCCAGACGCCGAACAGCACCGCCAGCATGCCGATGCCCGCGACGTGGACCGTCGTGCCGCCCGGCAGCGGCACCGTGATCATCATCAGCACGAAGGCCGCCGCGGTGACCACCGCGAGGCGCGGCAGCGTCGCGGCGTCCAGGCGCGCGCGCAGGCGGCGCAGACCGGCCGCCCACATCACGCCGGCGACGCCGTAGGCGGGCAGGTAGGTCTGGGGTCCCAGGAATCCGTCGGGCACGTGCACGGCCGCTCCGGTTCGTCGAAGATCAGAACAGGCAGGACAGGGTCGCGATCAGCCGGCCCTTCTCCTTGCCCTCGGCGCCCTGCTGCAGGGGATCCTCGTTCAGGTCGGTCCAGACCGGCGTCTTCCAACCCAGGCCCAGGCTCGCGGGGCCGCGGGTGAGCCGCAGGCCGCCGACGCCGTAGAGCATGCGCCCGCCGGTGGCCTCCTCGCCGACGCCGTCCGCCTCGTCGCGGCCGAGGACCAGGTAGTTCGCCTCGGCGTTGAGGTCGAGGCGGGTCTTGGCTGCCGGGCGCGTCAGGACCCGCGCCACCAGCGCCGTGTTCAGGCGGGTCTCGCGTCCGAAGCGCATGCGCGCGCCGTCGGCGTACCGGTGTTCGGTGAAGCCGACGACCGACGCCTCCGCCACGGCCGTCCAGCGCGGGGCGAGCACCTTCGTCGCGGTCAGGCCGCAGTTCCACGACGGTCCGCCGAAGCCCAGGGACAGGCCGGGGTCGATGGCGCCGTCGCGGTCGCGCAGGTTCTCCTGCCCGGTGGGCAGCGACGCCCCCGCGCTCACCGTGACGTGCAGGTCCTCGAGGTCGTCGAGGCTCTCGTTCGCCGGCACCGGGCGCAGGCGGCCGTCCCAGCGCAGGCCGAGCACGGCGGCGACCGACGCGTCGGCGAAGCCGGCCGTGTTGTAGGCGTTGTCCTCGGCCGTCTTGGCGTGGAACGGCAGGAAGGCGTAGGCCGACAACCAGGGGCGCACGCCGTAGCCCAGCCCGAACATCATGAAGGTGCTGCGGTCGCCTTCGCCGTCGCGCTCCGGGGTGAAGGTCTCGAACGACGGCTGGTCGATCTTGACGTAGGCCAGCCAGGCGTGGCGCGGGAGCGTCTGCGAACTCGAGGTCTCCAGCGGCGCGCCGGGACCGGCGACCCCGGCCACGCCCAGCGACGCGACGCCGTGGTGGGCGGACGCGCCGGCGGCCGCCAGCAAGGAGGCGAGCAGGATCGTCGGGGGCAGGGCGGTGCGGGCGGCGCGGCGGATCACGGTTTCCTCCTGGTGATGACGAGGGCGACGACGCCGAAGATGCCGAACAGGACCGACACTCCGGTCACGAGCCTGGCGAAGCGGGACGGGCCGGCCGGCCCGCTCGCTGCCGGCAGCAGATCGGCGCCGACCGGCACGGTGAGGTCGGCGCCGTGGCCGTCCTCGGCCATCACGCGCACCCGCCAGTCGCCGGCGCGGTCCGGCAGGAACACGACACGGCCGCTGCGGTCGGTGCGGCCCACCTGCGACGGCGTGTCCTCTGCGGGCGGCGTCACTTCGCAGGATTCGAAGGAGAAGGGGGCGCCGTCGTCGTACGTCAGCGTCACGACGACCGCGTGGTCGCCGGTGACGCGATGGTCCAGGCCGTGCGCCGCCGCCGGGACGGCCGCGGCGAACAGCGCGAAGCCCGCCAGCAGCGACGCGGCGCGCATCACCGGGGCACCAGGTCGAAGGTGAGCACGGCGGTGCGGACGTCTTCGTGGCGGGGCAGGTCCGCGTCGGGCCGGCGCAGCGATGCGCGCACGACCTGCAGCCCGGCCGCGCGCAGGCGGACGTTGACCAGGCCGTCGCTTCCGGTAGCGCCGCGGGTGTCGTCGCCGTAGGCCACCGCCGCGCCCGCCACCGGCCTGCCGTCGAGGGTGACCAGCACGGCGAGCTTGTCGCCGCGGGAGAGCGTCTGCGGATCGGTCAGCGGCGTCAGCTCGAGGCCCCGGCCCAGCGGCGCGGTCAGGGCCGGATGCCAGCCGCGCAGATGCTTGACCGTTTCCTGCGAGCGCCACGCCTGCAGGGGATGCGCGACCTCCGACGGGTGACGGTTGACCGTGCCCCCGGCGGTCTTGGTCCACCAGCCCCAGTCCACCAGCGCGAAGTCGGCGACGCCGTCAGCCGGCACGGTCACCGGCGCGGCGGTTGGCAGCGGCGGTTCGCGCCGAGCGCCGTCGGCGCCGATGGTCGCCAGCCAGGCGACCCGGACGGCCTCGAGCGGCTCGGCGGCGGCGCCGCCGTGCGAGTGTCCGGCCAGGTGCCCCTCCAGCAGCGTGTCGGCGTCGGCGCCGGCGGACCAGAACACGTCGTGGGCGCAGGCGGTTGCGCAGGCGATGATCGTCACGAGCACGGCGATCGCTGCCGCGCCGGCGGGTCGGTGGGTGGCGATGGGTAGCGTCATGGCGGCTCCGGTCTGAATATTACGAAAATTGAGTACGTAACACGATGATGAAAGGCGACGCGCGACCTGTCAAGATTTTGACAGGATTTGGCCTCACTTCGCGCCGTCTTGCCTGGTTGTGGGAGGAATGGTATATTGCCGCCGTCGCGCCCATAGCTCAATTGGATAGAGCATCTGACTACGGATTAGAAGGTTGGGGGTTCGAATCCTCCTGGGCGCGCCAACTCCTGCGACCCGCCGCCGGCGGGTCGCTGCTTTCCGGGACCTTCCGCTGCGCCGAGGACCGCGACACATGAATCTGGGAGCCGATCTGGGAGCCGGCAGCTTCGGCAGCCACGAACGCTGGATGCGCCTCGCCCTGGCCGAGGCCCGCGCCGCCGGCGAGGCGGGGGACGTGCCTGTCGGCGCGGTGGTCGTGCAGGGGGACCGGCTCCTCGGGCGAGGCCGCAACCAGGTCGAAGTGCTCAAGGACCCGACGGCCCACGCGGAGATCCTCGCGCTCGGGGCCGCGTCCACGGCGCTGGGCGACTGGCGGCTGGACGACTGCACGCTGTACTCGACGCTCGAACCGTGCACGATGTGCGCCGGCGCCGTCCTGCTCGGGCGTCCCCGGCGGATCGTCTTCGGGGCGCCCGACCCGCGGGCCGGAGCCCTGGTCTCGACCGCGCGGCTGCTGGAGGCCAACCCCTACCGGCTCGCCTTCGAGGTCCTCGGCGGCGTGCTCGAGGACGAGTGCGCGGAACTGCTGCGGGATTTCTTCCGCCGGCTGCGCGTCCGGGGCGGCGCACAGGACTGAAAACGGGGAATCCGGTGCCCCGGAGCGAGTTGATTTCAAGTCGGGTCCGTGCTATATTGCCGGCCGCATTGAATCGAGCGGAGAGTTGCGAGAGCGGTCGAATCGGCACGACTGGAAATCGTGTGTACCGCAAGGTACCCAGGGTTCGAATCCCTGACTCTCCGCCATGATCGCGGTCGAGGCGGAGAGGTGCCGGAGCGGTTGAACGGGGCGGTCTCGAAAACCGTTGAACACGCAAGTGTTCCCAGGGTTCGAATCCCTGCCTCTCCGCCATGACCGCCGCGCAGGAACGTCAGGAACGGGTGGGGATGTAGCTCAGCTGGGAGAGCACTACGTTCGCAACGTAGGGGTCGTCGGTTCGAACCCGATCATCTCCACCACCTCTTCCCGGTTCGTGTTATCTTGCTGGGGAAGGAACCCCGAACGACTCGATGGGCCAGGCCCGGTGCGACGCCGGTGAGCTAACCCCGTCAGGACTGGAAAGTAGCAGCGGTACGCGGAAGCTGTCGTGTGCGCCGCCAGCCTGGCCCACCTTCCCCCGACAGACCCTTCTCCCCGAAGGTGCCATGTCCTACCACGCGCTGGCCCGCAAGTACCGCCCCGCAACCTTCGATGCGATGGTGGGCCAGGAGCACGTCACGCGCACCCTGCGCGCGGCGCTGCGGCGCGACAAGCTCGCCCACGCCTACCTGTTCTCCGGCCCCCGCGGCTGCGGCAAGACCACCGTCGCGCGGCTGCTGGCCAAGGCCCTGAACTGCACGGGCGGCGTCAAGGACGAGCCCTGCGGCGCGTGCGAGGCCTGCGCGGCGGTCGCGGCCGGCTCGTCGCTGGACGTCCTGGAGATCGACGCCGCGAGCCACACCGGCGTGGACAACGTGCGCGAGCTGCGCGACATGGCCCAGTACACGCCCAGCCCCGGAGCGAGCCGGGTCTTCATCATCGACGAGGTCCACATGCTCTCGAAGGGGGCCTTCAACGCGCTGTTGAAGATCCTCGAAGAGCCGCCGGCGCGCGTCTTCTTCTTCTTCGCGACGACCGAGCCCGCCAAGATCCCGCGCACGATCCTCTCGCGCTGCCAGCGCTTCGATTTCCGCCTGCTGACGCGCGAAGAGCTGTCGGCGCGCCTGACCGCGATCGCGGCCGACGAGGGCGTGCAACTCGAGCCCGGCGCCCTGCGGCTGATCGTGGCGCAGGCCGAGGGCTCCATGCGCGACGCCCTGAGCATCCTGGACCAGGTCCTGGCCGCGAGCCCCGAGCGCATCGACGAGCAGGCCGTCGTGGACCTGTTCGGCCTGGTGCGCAGCGAGGTGGCGATCGAGCTGAACGAGGCGGTCATGGCGCGCGATCCCGGCCGCGCGCTGCGCCTGGCCGACAGCGTGGCCGCGGGCGGGCAGAGCCTCGACGACTTCGCGCACAGCCTGGTCGACAACTTCCGCAACCTGCTGCTGCTGCGCATCGACCCCGCGCTCGCGGCGGGCATCAGCCTGCCCGAGGATCAGATCGCGATCCTGCGCCGGCAGGCCGAACACTTCGCGCCCCAGGACCTGCTCGCCCTGCTCGACCGCGCCAGCCGCGGCTTCGAGCGCATCCACCGCAGCGGGCAGCCCCGGGTGCTGCTCGAGGCCCTGCTCGTCGAACTGGTGCTGCTGGAGTCGCGGGTCGTGCTGTCGGATCTCGTGCGCCGGCTGGAAGCCCTGACCGGGAGCCAGCTGACCGGAGGCGGCGGTCCGCAGCCCGCGCGCGCCGCCGGCGCGGGACGCTCCCCCGCGCCGGGCGCGAAGCCGCCCTCCGTGCAGACCGCGCGCGCGGAACAGCGGGACCGGGTCGCACAGCGCGGCGCGCCGCAGGAACCGGACGCCCCGCGGGACCACGGCGCTTCCCAGGTCCGCGACTCGGCGACGGCCGCCGCCGCCACCACGGTCGACGGCTGGCCGGCTTTCGTCGAGACGCTGCTCGGCCGCCAGCCGGCTCTCGGCTCCTGCATCATGGAAGGCATCCCGGCCGAGGAGGACGGGCGCATCTCGCTGTGCTTCCCGGTGGAAAAACAGTTCCAGCTGCAGCTGATCCAGAAAGACCTGCCGCGCCTGCAGGAACTCGCGCGCGAGCTGCTCGGCCGCGATATTGTCCTGAACCTGGTCTCGGGCGCCGATCCGGCCCGCCGCGAGCACCGCGAGGAACTGCGCCGCAGCGTGGCGCCCACCGAACACGAGGCGCTGCAGCGCGCCTGCGGCGGCGACGCGGCCCTGGACAACCTGGTAAGAAGGCTCGACGCCGAGGTCGTGCCCGAAGCCGATCGCGACGGCTGGCACACCGCGCCCGACCGGGGCGGCGCCGCGCAGCGCGAGGACTGACAACGGCGCCCGGCATGGCCGGCGCGGGGGGAACACCATGGACATGCGCGCCCTGATGAAGCAGGCCCAGCAGATGCAGAAGCAGATGCAGGAGACCCAGGAGCAGCTCGCCCTGCGCGAGGTCACGGCCGAGGTCGCCGGCGGCCAGGTCGTCGCCGTGATGAACGGCCGCCACCAGCTCGTCTCGCTGACCATCCGGCCCGAGACCGTCGACCCGCAGGACGTGGAGTTCCTGCAGGATCTGGTCATCAGCGCGGTCAACGAGGCGGTGCGCCGGACCGACGAGATGGTGGAGAAGGAGATGGGCGCCGTGACCGGCGGCCTGAAGCTGCCGGGGATGTAGGGCATGGACCGCGCCGCGCCCGCCATCCGACACGCCGCCCTGGCCCGCGAAGGCGGCGAATTCCAGTCCCCCTCGCTGGAGCGGCTGGTCCGCGCCCTGAGCCGGCTGCCGGGCCTCGGGCGCAAGTCGGCCACCCGCATCGCCCTGGACCTGCTGCGCGAAGGCGCCGAGTCGCCCCGCGAACTGGCCGAGGCGCTCGCCGAGGCCCGCTCGAATGTCCGCCACTGCGGTCGCTGCGGCGCGATCACCGAAGACGACCCCTGCGCCATCTGCACGTCCCCCTCGCGCGAGCCGCATCAGCTCTGCGTGGTGGCCTCGCCCGTCGACGTCCTGCCCTTCGAGAAGGCCGGCTTCTACCGCGGCCGCTACTTCGTCCTCGGCCGCCTGCTGTCCCCCCTGGACGGCGTGCGGGCCGAGGACCTGCCGTTCGCGCGACTGGCCGCGCGCGTGGAGCAGGACGCGATCGGCGAGATGATCCTGGCCCTGGACGCGAGCGTCGAGGGCGAGGCGACCTCCCTCTACATCCAGCGGATGTTCAGCGGTCGCGACCTGCGGCTCAGCCGCCTCGCCACGGGCATTCCCGTGGGCGGCGCGCTGGCCTACACCGACGAGGCGACCCTGCATCGGGCCTTCCAGTTCCGCAGGGATTTTTGACCTCAACCCGTTCCCTGCACAGCCGATACCTCGGGCAATGGTCTCGTGGCTGGTCGCCGGCGACCCGCCGCCCTTCCCGTCCCCGGAGGTAGGACGTGACGGCCCCCACCCGGACCCGCGATGACGCCTACACGCTGCTGTACTCGGCCGCGGTCGCGCTGCTGGAGCGCACCGGGGTGTGCGGCGTGGCGCTCGTGGACGGGCAGGGACGCCTCGTGCTGCACGTGGGGGAAGCCCCCCGGGGGCTGCCGGAGGCCGCGGTGGCCCGTCTGCGGGCGGCGCTGGCCGCGGCCGGCGTGCTGGGCGCCGACGCCGCGCCCGACGCCTCGGCTTTCCTGCTCGACGGGGATCACCGCGTCCATGCCGCCCACGTGGCCCGCGGCCTGGTGCTGATGGTCTTCGGCGACGAGGAACTCTGGCCGGGGTTGGCCCACCGCACGGTGGGCAGCCTGCTGGCGAGCATGCGCGAGGCCGTCCTGCTGCTGTTCGACGACGCCGGCCCGGCGTCGTCGCCGAGGTGAGCGTGACACCCATGGCCGACCGCGACGATGCCGATGGCAGGCCCGAGGTCCGCCGCGCCGTGCTGTGCGGTCCCGGGCGCAGCGGCAAGACGGCGACGCTGACGGCCTGGGCCGGCCTGCTCGGTTGCCCGGCTCCCGTCGTCGCGCTGCCATCCGCCGTGAAGACCGGCGACGCGTTCGAGTACCTCACCGTGCCCGCCGGCGCCGCGCGGCCGTCCCTGCACCTGCTGACCACGCCGGGCCGCCTGGCCTGCGGCGAAGAGCGCCGCCTGCTGCTGCGCGGCGCCGACGCCGTGGTCTTCACGCTCGACAGCCGGGTCTGGCGCCAGGACGCCAACCTCATCCTGCTGGACGAACTCGGCGCCGAGCTGGCGGATCCCGGGCGAGCGGGCGGCCGCGCCGCGCTCCTGCTGCAGTACAACCACCGCGACGATCCCGAAGCCCTGCCGCTCGCCGAACTCGAGGCCCTGTTCAACCCCGTGGGCTGGCCGTCGCTGCCCACGGTCGCTGTGACCGGCGAGGGACTGCCCGACCTGCTGGCCCTGCTGCTCGCCCGCCTGCGCTGACCCGCACCCCCGGACCTCCGCGCGTTGACCCACCGCCGGGCCTGGATTATCCTGCACGCGCCCGCCGAGCGGGCCCTGCCGCATCTTCGTTGAAAGGACACCGCCGTGGGGCGTCTGTTGATCGCCGCTTTCGCCACGTTCCTCGGGACGGGGCTGGCTCCCTTCGCACCCGCCACGGTCGCCAGCCTGGGCGTGGCTGCGCTGTGGGGCTGGGCGTCGCCGGTGCCGCTGGGCGCGCAGGCGGGGCTGCTCGCGCTGGTCGTCGCCCTGGGCGTGCCGGCGTCCGGCTGGATGGAGCGGCGCCACGGCAAGGACCCGCACCGGGTGGTCTGCGACGAGGTGGCCGGCATGCTGGTCACCTACTTCGGCATCACCACGGGCTGGGCCGGCTGGCTGGCCGGCTTCGCCTGGTTCCGCCTCTTCGACATCGCCAAGCCGTTCCCGATCCGCAAGCTGGAAGCCCTGCCCGGCGGCTGGGGCATCATGTGCGACGATCTGCTGGCGGGCGTGTACGCGCACGTGCTGCTGCGCATCACCCTGTCCGTGACGGGTTGGTGAACATGACACGTCTGATCGAGGCCCGCCTGATCGCGGTCGGGGACGAACTGCTCAACGGGCGCACCCTCGACGCCAATTCCCACGAGATCGAGCAGCGCCTCGTGCGCCGGGGCGTGACCGTGGGCGGCGTGACCGTCGTGCCGGACCGCGCCGCCGCCATCGCCGCGGCTCTGGACGCCACGCCCGCGAGCTGCCTGGTCGTGATGACCGGTGGGCTCGGCCCGACCCCGGACGACCTGACCGCCGAAGCGGTGGCGGCCTGGGCGGAGGTCCCCCTGCGGGAAGAGGAGGCCATCGCCGCCATCCTGCGCGCGCGCTGCGAGGCGCGCGGCCGTCCCTACGGCCCCAACATGGTGAAGCAGGGGATGCTGCCGTCGGGCCTGGCCGCGCTTCCGAACCCGGAGGGTTCCGCACCGGCGATGGTCGGGGACCTGCGCGGCCGCACGCTGGTGCTGCTGCCCGGCGTGCCCTCGGAGATGCGGGTCCTGTGGCCGCTGGTGGATGCCTGGCTGGACGAGAGCGGCCGGCTGGGCCCGGCCCGGCCCGTCCTGCTGCGCCGCACGACGCGGTTGAGCGAGCCCGTCCTGGACCGGCTGACGGCGCCGCTGCTGCGGGAGTTCCCGGGCTGCACCTGGTCGTGGTGGCTCACGCGCTGGGGCGTCGATGCCCAGGCGCTGGCGCCGGCCGGCGCGGACGCGATGCCCGGCGGCCTCGCCGCGCGGCTGGACGAGGTGCTGGGCGACCGCGTCTGGGCCCGCGAGTTCGTCGACCTGCCGGCCGTGGTCCTGTCGGCGCTGCGCGGCGCCGGTATGACGGTGGCCGCCGCGGAGTCGTGCACCGGCGGCCTGCTCGGCGCCGCGTTGACCGACGTGCCGGGCGCTTCGGACGCGTACCGCGGCGGGATCGTCGCCTACGCCGACGACGTCAAGCGGGACCTGCTGGACGTGCCGGAGGCGCTGCTGCAGGACCACGGAGCCGTGAGCGGGGAGTGCGCCCGCGCGATGGCCGCGGGCTGCCGGGCCCGCTGCCGCGCCGACTTCGCGTTGTCGGTGACCGGCGTCGCCGGGCCGGGCGGAGGCTCGGAGGCCAAGCCGGTGGGCACCGTCTGGATCGGGCTGGCCTCGGCGGCCGGGACGTTCGCCGGACGCACGCGCTTCCTCGCGCACCGCGCCCGTAACCGCGAACTCGCCGTGGCCGTGGCGCTGGACGCCCTGCGGCGCCACCTCGCCGACGGCGGCGATCCCTTCGCCAACGCGGAAGTCGACGGCTGGTCGTGAGACTGTTCGTGGCTGTCGATCCCGGGGAGCGCTTCCGCGCGGAGGTGTCGCCCCTGCTGGACGCCTGGCGGGCGCGCTGGGACTTCGGCTGGGTGAGGACGGAGCAGTTCCACGTCACGCTGCGCTTCCTCGGCGAATGGCCGTCCGAACGGGTCGATGACCTGCAGGCGGCCCTGACGGCGGCGGCGGGGGAGACCCCGCCGCTGCGCATGAGCGCAGGCGGTCTGGACGCCTTCCCCGGCTGGTGCCGGCCGCGGGTGCTCGTCTTGCAGATGGAGAGCGGCGGCGCGCTCGAAGAGCTGGCGGCGCGCGTCGACGGCGCGGTGGCCCGACGGTGCCCGGGACTCGGCGCGGCGGCAGGGTCGTTCCGGGCCCATCTGACCCTCGCGCGGTTCCGCGACGCACCGGCGCCGCGCGAACTCGAAGCCCTGCGGCGCGCACCGCCGCTGCGCGCCTCCACGATCGCGGTCACCGGGATCCGCCTGGTGCAGAGCACGCTCGCGCCCGGGGGCGCCCTCCACGCGACGCGCGCGGTTTTCCCGCTGGCGGGGGCCGCGGCGCCGTAGTAGAGTCGCGAAGACCGACCGCCCCCTGGCGGCCGGGCTCGCCGCCCGCACGATCTCCCGGACGCAGTCCCACACCCAAGGAGTGATTCGCAATGGCTATGGACAGGCAGCAGGAGAAGGCCAAGGCCCTGGAGTTGACGCGGGCCCAGATCGAGAAGCAGTTCGGCAAGGGGTCGATCATGCTGCTCGGGGAGAACCAGGTGGTCGAGGGCATCGAGCCGATCTCCACCGGCAGCCTCGCCCTGGACATCGCGCTCGGCGTGGGCGGATTGCCCAAGGGGCGCGTGGTCGAGATCTTCGGCCCCGAGGGCAGCGGCAAGACGACCGTCGCGTTGACCACGATCGCCAACGCCCAGCGCAAGGGCGGCGTGGCGGCCTTCGTCGACGCGGAACACGCCCTGGACCCGGTCTACGCCCGCCTGATCGGCGTGGACATCGACAACCTGCTGGTCTCGCAGCCGGACACCGGCGAGCAGGCCCTGGAGATCACCGAGATGCTCGTGCGCTCGGGCGCCGTGGACGTCGTGGTCATCGACTCGGTGGCCGCCCTGGTGCCGCGCGCCGAGATCGAGGGCGAGATGGGCGACCAGCACGTCGGCCTGCAGGCCCGCCTCATGAGCCAGGCCCTGCGTAAGCTCACCGGCGCGATCAGCAAGACCCACACGCTGGTCATCTTCACCAACCAGATCCGCATGAAGATCGGCGTGATGTTCGGCAACCCCGAGACCACGTCCGGCGGCAACGCGCTGAAGTTCTACAGCTCGGTGCGTCTCGACATCCGCCGCATCGGCGCCATCACCCAGGGCGAGGACGTGGTCGGCAACCACGTGCGCGTGAAGGTGGTCAAGAACAAGGTCGCGCCGCCGTTCAAGAAGGCGGAGTTCGACATCCTCTACGGCGAGGGCATCTCCAAGGAAGGCGACCTGATCGAGCTGGGCACGACCGCCGAGATCATCCAGAAGTCGGGCGCCTGGTACAGCTACGGCGACGAACGGCTCGGGCAGGGCAAGGAGAACGTGCGCGACTTCCTGCGCGCCAACCCCGATCTCTACGCGCGCATCGAGCAGAAGGTGCTCGTCCACTACGGCGTGAAGCCCGCTCCGGCTGCGGCGACCCCGGCGGCCGGCGAAGCGGCGCCGGCGGCCAAGGCCGCGGCCGACGGCGGCGCTGACGAGACGCCGAAGTCGACGCGCGGACGCCGCGCCGCCCCGGCGGACTGAGCCATGGACGGCGCCGGCGCCGATATCCGACTGCTGTCCCTGGACCGCGGCGAGAGCGAAGCTCGGCTCACCCTGAGCGACGGGACGATGCTCGAGCTGGCGTCGTCGTCGCTGCCGCCGGACCTGCCCGCCTGCGGGGACGTCGTGCCGCCGGCGCTGCTCGCCGCGCTCCACGAGGCGGCGCTGCGCAAGAGGATCGCCCGGCGTCTCTTCCGCGAACTCGATCGGCGGCTGCGCACGAGGGCGGACCTGCGGGCCCGCCTGCTCGCGGCCGACTTCCCGCCGGGTCCCGTCGACGAGGTGCTGGACCGCTTCGCGCAGACGGGCATCCATTCGGACCGCCGTTTCGCCGAGGCCTGGTGCCGCGACACGCTCCGCGCCAAACCCGTCGGCCGGCGCCTGCTCGCCGACCGTCTGGCCAGGTCGGGCGTGCCGCCGCAGCTCGCCAGGACCGTCGCCGCCGAGCAGCTGCCGGCCGATGACGAAGCGGAACTGGCGCGGACGGCCGCCCGGGCCTGGTGGCGACGCCAGCGCGGCGCGGCGGACGCGCGGGCCCTGGCCCGGGGCCAGCGCTTCCTGATCGGCCGCGGTTTCCCGCCCGGAACGGCCGGCGACGCCGTGCGGGCGACGGCTCCGGGGCGGGGCGTCGGCGGGGGGGAACCTGCATGAAGATCGGGGATCCTGCATGAAGATCTTGGTGACCGGGGCTGCGGGAATGCTCGGTCGCGCCATCCTGGAGGAGTACGACGGCGCCGGCCACTGCGTCGGTGTCGATCTTCCGGACGGGGACCTCACCCTGCACGGCACGGCCCTGGAGCTGATGATGCGGCACGCCCCGCAGCACGTCATCCACGCCGCGGCCTACACGGACGTCGACCGGGCCGAGAGCGAGCCCGAACGCGCCCACGCCCTGAACGCCGAAGGCACCCGCATGCTGGCGCGCTGCTGCACGTCGCTCAACGTGCCGTTCACGTACATCAGCACGGATTACGTCTTCGACGGCGAGGTTCCCGACGGCTACTACGAGGACGCTCCGCTGCGGCCGCTCGGCGTCTACGGGAGCACCAAGGCGCTGGGGGAGCAGGAGGTCCAGTCGGCCGGCGGCGACTGGCGGATCGTGCGCACCAGCTGGCTCTTCGGCCCGGGCCCCAAGAATTTCGTGCTGACCGTGCGCAGGCTGCTGGCGGAACGCCCGACGCTGACGGTCGTGGAAGACCAGACCGGCTGCCCCACCTACGCGCCCGATCTGGCGCGCGTCCTGCGTCTGATCCTGCTGAACAAGGGGCGCGGCATCTTCCATGCGACCAACGCGGGCGCGACGAACTGGCACGCGTTCGCGCGCGAGATCGCCAGGTGCAGCGGCGCCGATCCGCAGCGGATCCGGCCCTGCGCGACGGAGGCCTACCCGACACCGGCGCGGCGGCCCGCGTGTTCGATCCTGCGCAGCCGGAACCTCGAATCCGTCGGGGTGGGGCCCCGTCCGTCTTGGCAGGAGGCCCTTGGGCGTTATATTGCGTGGCTCGCCCGCAGCGAGCCCCTTCAACCCGGAGCCCAGTGATGACCGATGACGGAAATCGGCGCGACGCGCCGGTGGAGCGGATCTTCGCGCAGACCCTGCAGGACCACCGCGACGCCGTCGGGCGGCTCGGCCCCGAGCACCTCGCGGCCGTCGCCGCCCTGGCCGGGGACGTCGCGCGGGCCTGGCAGGGCGGCGGGCGCCTGCTGGCCTGCGGGAACGGCGGCAGCGCCGCCGACGCGCAGCACATCGTGGCCGAGCTCGTCGGCCGCTTCGAATGCGAGCGCCGGGCCTGCGCCGCCCTGGCGCTGACGGTCAACACCTCCACCCTGACGGCCGTCGCCAACGACTACGGCTTCGAGGAAGTCTTCGCCCGCCAGGTCGAGGGGCTGGGTCGGCCCGGCGACGTGCTGCTGGTGATCTCGACCTCCGGCAACTCTCCGAACTGCGTCCGCGCGGCCGAGCGCGCGCGCGCGGCGGGGCTGCGCGTGCACGGCTTCCTCGGCCGCGACGGGGGACGCCTGCGCGCGATGGTCGACGGCGCCCTGATCGCGCCGTCGCAGGACACGCCGCGCATCCAGGAGATCCACATGATGATGGGCCACCTGCTCTGCTCCCTGCTGGAGCGGGACCTCCCGGCAGCCGGGCCGGCCGGCTCCCGCCCGTGAGCGCCGGCCTCGCCGCGGCGCTGCTGACGAGCCTGCGTCCGCGGCAGTGGACCAAGAACCTGCTGCTGTTCGCCGGTCTGGTCTTCTCGCAGAGCGCGGCCGAACCGTCTTCGGTCGTGCGCGCCTGTCTGGGTTTCCTGGTGTTCTGCCTGCTCTCGGGCGCCGTCTACCTCTTCAACGACTGCGTGGATGCGCCCCAGGACCGTCGCCACCCCCTGAAGCGGCACCGCCCGATCGCCGCCGGCCGCCTGCCGGTCGCGACGGCGCGGCGGTGGGCCTTCGGCCTGGGGATCTTCGCCCTGGCCGTGAGCTGGCTGCTGGGGCGCGGTTTCGGCGCCACCGCGACGGCGTTCGCGGCGCTGAACCTCGCGTATTCCCTGGGCCTGAAGCGCATCGTCATCGTGGACGTGGTGGGCATCGCGGTGGGCTTCGTCCTGCGGGCCGTGGCCAGCGTCGAGGTGCTGCGGCCGGTGCACGGCACCGTGCCGCTCTCGCCGTGGCTGATCCTCTGCACCTTCCTGCTGGCGCTGTTCCTGGGCTTCGCGAAGCGCCGCGCCGAGTACGTCCAGGAGGCGTCGAGCAACCACGCGGCCCGGCCCTCGCTGCGCCGCTACGGCCGGCGGATGCTGGACGTGCTGGTCGTGGCCACCTTCGTGGCGACCCTGGCGGCCTACGTCCTGTACACGCTCGCCACGGGAACCGTCGTCCAGTTCGGCACCTACAAGCTGCTGTTCACCACCCCCTTCGTGGCGGTCGGGTTGGGCCGCTACCTGGTCCTGGTGTTCAAGGACGACCGCGGCGGCCGTCCGCACGAGATCCTGCTGACCGACCCGGCCATCCAGGTCGCGGTGCTGGGCTGGATCACGACCGTCTGCCTGATCATCGGCCTGCACCGTTGACGGTGCGAGGAGTCGCCATGGAAACACCCGTCGCCCTGGTCGTGACCCGGCCCGAGACGCTGCCGCGCGATGCCGCGCGTGCGCTGGAACTCGCCGGCCGCGTCGCCGCGGAGGGTTGCCGTTCCGTCACGGCCGCGCGAGCGGTCGGTCCCCATCCGACCGGCGGCGTGCCGAACTGGACGCTCGCCGCCCTCGCGGCGGCCTTTCCGCCCGCGCCGGGTCGGCCCCTGCTTGCGGTCGCCGGCGCCCTGCACCCGCGGTTGGGCGCCTGCGCCTGCCTCGCCGCCCTGGCCGGAGCCGGCCCCGACGAGCTCGCGGCGGCCGTGCGTGCGCCGCAGCCGCTGCTGGACCGGGCGCTGCAGACGGCCGAAGACGGTCCCTGGCTGCTGGTGGACCTGACCGTGGCCGCGGCGCCCGACGGGCGCGCGGTCATGCGCAACCGATTGCTGGCGGGGCGCGACCCGGTCGCCCTGGACGCCCTGACGGCGCGCTGCCTCGGCTGGGATCCCGGGACGATGCCCCTGCTGCGCGCCGCCCGGTCGTCGGGAGGACGGCGGTGGGCCGACGGCCGCTCCCCGGTCGGCGATCTCGACGAGCACGCGCGCTTCAGCGGCGTGCCGCGTCTCTGGAGACCGCAACGGAGCCCGATTTGGACCCGGTTGGCCGCGACGCTGGGCCGGCGCCGCACCGGCGCGGTCCGGACACCCTGGCACGCCCTCGGCGACGACGTCGCGGCCGGCCGCGAACCCGTCTGGGAGGTCGTCACCGATGCCTGATCGCGCACCGCGGCGCACCGCCGCCGTCCCCTGCAGCGCCGTGACCGCCACGGCGCCGGCGAAGGTCAATCTCCATCTGGAAGTCCTGCGCCGCCGTGATGACGGCTACCACGAGATCGAGACGATCCTGCAGACCGTGTCGCTCTGCGACGAGGTGCGCGTCGCGCTGCGCGAGCGCGACGCCGGCGGGCCGCCGCGCATCTCGCTGTCGGTCGAGCCCTCCGGGAGCGTGCCCGCATCCCGACTCAACCTGGCGTGGCGGGCGGCCGAGCTGTTTTGCCGGACCGGCGGCCTCGGCGGCGAACTCGACCTGCAACTGACCAAGCGCATCCCCGTGGAGGCGGGTCTCGGCGGTGGCAGCAGCGATGCCGCCGCCGTCCTGGCCGCCTGCAACCGGCTGTACGGGACCGGTCTGTCCCCCGGGAGCCTGGAGGAAATGGGGGCCGAACTCGGCTCCGACGTGCCTTTCTTCATCAGGGGGGGAACCCAGGTGGCGCGCGGCCGCGGCACCGACCTGCAGCCGCTCCCGGGCATCAACAAGGGCAAGTTCCTGATCGTGAAGCCGGACATCGCGTTGCGGACTTCGGACGTCTATGCGGGACTCAATATGGGATTGACATTGCGCAGCCCGAAGGTTAACATCCGTACCGTTGAGGCCTTAATCGCCCGTTTTCCAACGGGTTCCTGGTTCGGGGCGAATCGTCTGGAAGAGGTCGTCCTGCCCACGCAACCCGCCCTGCAACGACTCGTGCAGTCGTTGCGGGAAAGCGCGACCGTCGCCCTGATGTGCGGCAGCGGTTCGGCGGTCTTCGCCGTTTTCGGCGACGAACGACGGCGGGACGAGGCCTGGCAGGAGGTCGTCCAGCCCGGCTGGCAAGCCTGGGCTGTCGATCCCTGGCCTGGCGGTGTTCGCGTCAGGGATGACGCCGACCGCGCCTGAACCCGCGCCGGACGAGCCACCACGGAGAGGTGCTGTCTTGGAAATTACGGAGATCAGGATCACCCTGAGGGACGACGAGAAGCTGCGCGGCTTCGCGAGCATCACCCTCGACAACAGCTTCGTCGTGCGCGGCCTGAAGATCATCGAGGGCGCGACCGGCATGTTCGTCGCGATGCCGAACCGCCGTCGTAAGGACGGGACCTTCCAGGACATCGCGCACCCCATCAACATGTCCACCCGCGAGTGGATGGAGAACCTGATCATCGCCGCGTACAAGCAGGAGCTCCAGCGCGCCGAGCGGGGCGAAGTGCCCATCATCTCCGGCCGCCATGAGGACTCCGCCCTCGAGGAGAGCTTCTAGAGGTTCGTCTCGCTGGGGCGTCGTCAAGTGGTAAGACACAAGGTTTTGGTCCTTGCATTCGCAGGTTCGAATCCTGCCGCCCCAGCCATCCCGCCCGCCCCCGCCGATTCCCTGTTTACCGCGTCCGGCCCGTGCCCTATCTTTGCGCCGCGTCCGCGACGCCCAGGCTGTCCGTCCCGCGTTCCCGCCCCCCGAAAGGACTCCCGGCCATGAACGAACTCGTGCTGATCAGCGGCAACGCCCACCGCGCGATGGGGGAGCAGATCGCGGCCCATCTCGAGAAGTCCCTGCTCAGCGTCGAGGTCGCGCGCTTCTCCGACGGAGAGATCAACATCAAGATCAAGGAGAACATCCGCGGCACGGACGTGTTCATCATCCAGCCGACGCAGCCGCCGGCCGAGAACATGATGGAACTGCTGCTGCTCATCGACGCGGTGCGGCGGGCCTCCTGCCGGCGGGTGACCGCGGTGCTGCCCTACTTCGGGTACGCGCGCCAGGACCGCAAGGACCAGCCGCGGGTGCCGATCGGGGCCCGCCTGATGGCCAACCTGATCACCACCGCGGGGGCCGACCGCGTGCTGACCATCGACCTGCACGCCCCCCAGATCCAGGGCTTCTTCGACATCCCGCTGGACCATCTCTATTCGGCGCCGGTCCTGCTCGAGCACTTCAAGGACCGCTCGCGCGAGAACCTCGCCGTGGTGGCCCCCGACGTCGGCAGCATCAAGATGGCCCGCTCCTTCGCCAAGCGCCTCGAGGCGCCGCTGTCGGTCATCGACAAGCGCCGGCCGCGCCCCAACGAGGCGGTGGTCATGAACTTCATCGGCGACGTGCGCGGGATGGACGTCATCATCTTCGACGACATGATCGACACCGCGGGCACCATCACCCAGGCGGCCGACGTCTGCGTGCAGAACGGCGCCGCCTCGGTCACGGCCTGCGCCACGCACCCGATCTTCTCGGGGCAGGCCCTCGAGCGCCTGGCCGCTTCCAGCGTCTCGGAAGTCGTGGTCAGCAACACCCTGCCCTTCGACCGGCAGGCCGAGTGCCCGAAGGTCAAGGTCCTGGACCTCTCCGGCCTGCTGGCCGACGCCATCGAGCGGATCCACCTGGAGAAGACCGTCAGCAAGCTCTTCGTCTGAGGCCCGCCCCCGGTCCTTGACAAACCGCCGGGAAAATGGTTTATTTGGCGGTCTTTGAGGCGGGACGCCCGCCGCCCCCCGTGCACGTCCTTTGGTGGAGGCTGCTGCCATGGCCCTGATCGACATGACCGTCTATCCCCGGACGACCTCCGGCAAGAACGCGAACCGCCGGACCCGCGCCGCCGGCCGCACGCCCGCCGTGGTCTACGGCAACAACCGCGACCAGGCGAGCAGCCTGGAGTTCGACACCGTGCAGCTCGAGCGCATCCTCGATACGCACGGCGGTCAGAACCTCATGTTCTCCCTGAAGGTCGAGGGCACCGGCGAGTCCTTCGTGGCCGTGATGCGCGACCTGCAGCAGCATCCGGTGAGCGACATGGTCTACCACTGCGACCTGCTGGAGATCCCGCTGAACGTCCCGCTGACCCTCGAGGTCGGCCTGAACATCCACGGCGAGATGAACAAGCTGGTGCGCGCGGGCGACGCCATCGTGGACGTGGTGCGGCGCACCGTCGAGATCGAGTGCCTGCCGCGCGACGTGCCCGACCACCTGGACGTCGACTACACCGAGCTGAAGATCGGCGAAAAGCTGACCGTGAGGAACCTCGTCCTCGGGAAGGGCCGGATCGTGACCGATCTCGACGAGATCATCCTCAAGCTGAACACCCATACCTTCATCGAGGCGGCCGCGGCCGTCGTCGAAGAGGAAGCCGCCGTCCCCGAGAAGAAGGACGACGCGAAGTAGCGTCGCCGGCTCTGCGCCGGCGCGGGAACACGGCGGGGCGGCTGCGGCCGCCTCGCCGTTCGCATGTGCGGCCGGCCGGCCGCGCGAGGGGGAGACGGGCGTGCAACTGGTGGTGGGCCTGGGAAACCCCGGGGATCGTTACGTCTGGACCAGGCACAACCTGGGCTTCCGCGTGGTGGAGGCCCTGGCCGCCCGCGAGGGACTGCGCTTCGGACCCGTGCGCGACGGCTGCACGGCGGCGGCGGGCGTGATCGGGCGGGGCGAGGTCGTCCTGGTCAAGCCGCTGCTCTTCATGAACCGCAGCGGGGAAGCGCTCGCGGTCTGGGCCCGCGCCCGGGGCTGGGAACTGTGCGCCGCGGGTGTCCCGGAGGCCGGCGCGCCGGAGCCGGAGCCGGCGCCGCCGGAAGCGCCCCCGCCGGACGCCGCACCCGCGTTCCCGCCTCCGCTGGCGGTGTGCGACGACATCGCGCTCCCTTTGGGTTCGCTGCGCCTGCGCGCCGGCGGCAGCGACGGCGGACACCGCGGCCTCGCCTCCCTGGAGCGCGCCCTGGGCGGCACGGGTTTCCCGAGGTTGCGGCTGGGCGTCGACGGCAGCGAGACGGGCGTCGCGCCGCCGGACTGGGCGGATTACGTCCTCGCGGATTTCCCCGCGGCGCAGAGGGACGCCTCCGAGGAACTGGTGCAGGACGCCTGCGACGCCCTGCTGACCTGGCTCGACCTGGGCGTCGGGGCCGCCGCCAGTCGCCACAACCGCCGGGGCGGCCGCGCCTGAGACCCGGCCGCGGCGACGCGGGCTTGCATTGGCGGGGGGGAGCGGTTATCATGGGCGGCCGGTCGTTTCGGCGACCGGACGCGCTCCCGCCCGCAGGACGGGTACGGGACGCCACAGCACAGCGCGCGGCCAGTCCGCGTGATCCAACCCTGCCCGGAACACCGCCCCGGACCGGTTCCCGGTCCCCGACGGAAAGATTTCGGGCCGTCAGTCCGAGGGGAGGTCCAAGCGTTGAAGAAGTATGAGATCATCTTCGTGTTGCAGGCCGACGAGCCCGAGGTCGAGCTCGAGGCCCGCGTCGCGAAGGTCCAGACGTTCGCCGGACAGCACGGGGGCGCCATCACCGAGCGCAACCACTGGGGCGTGCGCCAGCTCGCCTACCAGATCCAGCACGAGACCCGCGGGAACTACATGCACCTGCGGTTCCAGTGCGGCGGCGACGCCATCGCGCCGATGGACACCGAGTTCCGTCTGGACCACAAGATCCTGCGTCACCTCATCGTCGTGGACGAGGAGTGGAAGGAGCGCAACGAGGTCAGCATGGCCGAGAAGCGCCGGATCGCCTCCGCGGCGACCTCCCGTTCCCCCCGCTTCGCCGCCGCCGAGAGCCCCGGGCCCGATGCGGCGGACGACTGAGACGACAGCCAACGCGGCCGGCCAGGGGCCGGCCCCGAGCAAGGAGAGTGACGCATGGCCAAGCGACCGGTGAAGGAAAAGAAGAAGCGTCCGCCGAAGAAGAAGAAGTGCTTCTTCTGCACGGAGGGCTACGTCGCGATCGATTACAAGGACGTGGACCTCATGCGCAAGATGACCACGGAGCGCGGCAAGATTTCGCCGCGGCGCAACACGGGAACCTGCCCGAAGCACCAGCGCATGCTGGCCGCGGCCGTGAAACGGTCGCGCCAGATCGCCCTGGTCCCGTTCGTGAAGGAATACTTCCGCTAGGCCTCGCCGCAGGCCGCGCGCCGCGTCGGCGCGCCGGGCGCCCCGGGCGCGCCGGCGGCCGGAACAGCGGCAGCGAGAAAGAGACAAAGCCATGGACGTGATCCTGATCAAGAAGATCGACAACCTCGGCGACGTCGGCGAGACCGTGAACGTGTCGCGCGGCTACGCGCGCAACTTCC
>JAUSBL010000116.1 GCA_030658975.1 Candidatus Latescibacterota bacterium | reverse complement strand
AAAAAAAGTTTCCAGAAACTCGCGAAAAGATGCGCGTTGCGAGGCCACCGGTCCGGTTCGCTTACCCTCCAGAGTTTTGGACCGCCCCCACCCCATGGATAAATAATGCTCGATTTTTCGCGACGCTGGCGCGAGCCCCGTTGATTTGATTCGCGAATTCGCGACGAGCGCCACCGACAAGGTCCGAAAATCCGGGTCGCGAGAAAAAAATCCCTGAGTGAGAGAGCCACCGGTCCTCGTTGCGGAGCGTCCCCGACTTTTGACCCGCCCCCCGTCCCAGACAATCCCGCTCGCCTAGGAATCATTGGTCCGCCTTTCGCACTGGCTACTCGACACCCCATCTTCACTTCCAAAGGCACGCTCTCGCGCCTCTATCTCGCCTATGAGGTAGGCGAGCCCTGCCCCTCGCTGACGCTGCTCCATGTCTGTCGTTGACGAAATCAAGTCGCCATCAATCGATTCGACGATGTGCCCCAAGAGCACCGGCTGACCCGCGTAGCGGCTAAGTAAGTCACCGTTCCAGCGTCGCTCTGCGCTGTCTCTTGTCGCAATCCTGGACGAAGGAGCCAGCGGTCGTGCCAGCACCGGTGAATTTTTGCCCCTTCCTTCCTTTGACGAGCCAACTCTTGAGGTTTCTTTAGATTGGTTTGTAATACAGGTTTGGTGGACACTGGTGTCACCGGCAGAGTGACTCGAATGGTCCTCACAATGTGACACATTTGACGCAGCGCGCGTCTGCTGCCGAGCTTTTCGGCGCGCCATCCAAGCGGCGTCCAGATTTCGGAAGGCCGGCCAAACTGGCTCATATTTGTTGCGATGAAACTTGCCGCCGTGCCTGATCTTACGGAATAGTCCCAGCCGCACTAGTCGCTCGACAGAGCGGATCACCGTTCGCCGGCTCATGCCTATGAGTTCGGCGACCGTTTCCTGTCCTGGGTCGCACTGATCAGTCTTCCTGTTGAAGTGATCTAGAAGCGTACCAGCCACGCGCTTATCTGAATTCGACAAAGCCGTTGAAAGGTTGATCACCTTATGGGCGAGCAGAATATCGAGCGGTGTGACCTGCATGCCTACCTCGTCGTTAAAGTGACGAGATCAAACGACAAAGCGCGACAGAACGAAATTGTGAAGATCATTCCTTAGAGTGGAATAGTGTTATTTTATGTAGAGACGGATATCCTGAGTAGACCGAATCAGAGCTATGGGCTTCGTGGCCATGGACCAAGTTCGATCAGAGCGCGCGGTCAACTACCTTTTTCAAGCCGAACTCGATCAGTTGCGAAAAATGGCCGAAGCTGGAAGTGAGCTGGCCCCAGCAGCAGCGCTATTTTTTTGCCATACGTATGCAGTTGACGTTCCAAAATGGTTAGTCAGCTTTGCTGCTTGCGGTTATTGCAAACTGCTCAGTTCGAATCGACCCAGAAAGCGGGGTCGCTCCTCTGGCCCACTGGAGCGTTACCGCCAGGACATGATCGATTACATGCGCTGGGATACCGTCATATCTACACGTGAGCAGCAAGAAGTGGCTCTCGAAAGAGTTTTGACAATCAAACATTTTCCAGGGGAGACTCACTCGCGTTTCGCGAACGATTTGAGGAAGATGCAAGTGTGGCTCGGACGTGACTGGCTGCGGGCGCTCGAATGCTCGTCGATGATGCTAAGAGAAACCCCTGCATTTGGAGGGCCGGACGCCGTGAAGGCGAGTTATTATCGAGTCAAGAATTGCTTTGAGTATTCGAAGAGCTCCGCATGGCGTTACTTTTTATTTCACCCAGAATTTCTGGAAAGCATCGGTATCGAACATCCGAGCCGTTGGCTTCCGTCTAGGAAATTCACGCCTTTGTATGACCTGACCCTCTAATACATCTCTGTCAGCTTCCTTGGCATCAGCGATTCATATTCGCCAAGGAGAACGATATGGCCTCCGAGCAACCCCGCCGGCTGCGTGCTATCGAAGCCGCGGATTATCTCCGCGTAAGCCGATCTACGCTTGCCAAATGGCGCATGTCCCGCATCGGTCCGCCATTCCATCGCTGTGGGGCGCGGCTGGTCTACTATTTCCAGCATGAGATCGACGCTTGGCTTGCCGCGTGTGACGGTCACTCAGGCTCGATATGAGCGAGCGCCCGCGAACAGAGCCGAGTTATCAGGACGAAGCCGATGATCGGCTGAGCGAAATAGCCGAAATTCTGGCCGCCGGCCTCACGCGTCTGGCGATGCGTAAGTCCAGGCAAAAACCTGCCGGATTCGGAGAAAGTTCGCTTCACTTCACGCCCGACCAGAGCGGTGATCCGCCATCCTGCTCTGCCGAGGTTTTCCCATGACGGATACAGTTCTTGCCCAATTGGCCGCCCTAAAGAACGCGCCTGCACCGGCCCTAAAGGCGAAATGGCGCGCTTTGTTCGACTCGGAGCCGCCACCCTATAATCGCCGGTTCCTGGAGAGCCGGCTGGCCTACCGCATCCAGGAGTTGGCTTATGGCGGCCTGAAAAAGGAGACCGTCGAGCGGTTGCGGGTCCTGGGCAAGCAATACGACGGCAGGCCGGGGACCAAACCCAAAGACGCCAACCGCCGCCTGCCGATCGCGGGAACCCGGTTGATCCGGGAATGGCAGGGGGTCGAGCACTGCGTCACGGTACGCGGCGACGATTTCGAATACCTGGGGCAGCCCTACAAGTCGCTGTCCGCCATCGCCCGCGAAATCACCGGGGTCCGGTGGAATGGCTGGGTGTTCTTCGGGTTGAAGAACCTGCGGGGCGCGGCATGACCCGTATGACCCGATCAAACCGTACCGATAGCCCGAAAGGCTCCGCAGCCAAGGTCGACCAGGCTCTGTCGAATCGGCCCGTAATCCGAAAGCTTCGTTGCGCGGTCTATACCCGCAAGTCGACCGAGGAGGGCCTTGAGATGGAGTTCAACTCCCTCGACGCCCAACGGGAATCCTGCGAGGCATTCATTACCAGTCAACGG
Source organism: Candidatus Latescibacterota bacterium (assembly GCA_030658975.1). GTDB lineage: Bacteria > Krumholzibacteriota > Krumholzibacteriia > LZORAL124-64-63 > LZORAL124-64-63 > PNOJ01. The sequence continues at coordinate 485 of JAUSBL010000116.1, read as the reverse complement.
GCCGAGGGATGGGTGCTGGTCAACGACCGGTACGACGATGGTGGCTTTTCGGGGGGCACGCTGGAGCGGCCCGCGCTGAAGCGGTTGCTTACGGACATAGAGGCCAGTCGCGTTGATGTCGTGGTCGTTTACAAGATCGACCGGCTGTCACGGTCGCTGATGGACTTCTCTCGCCTTGTCGAGGTCTTCGACCGCCAGAACGTGACCTTTGTCTCGGTCACCCAGTCCTTCAATACCACCACGTCCATGGGGCGGCTGACCCTCAATGTTCTGTTGTCCTTTGCCCAGTTCGAACGCGAGGTGATAGGCGAGCGGATCCGCGACAAATTTGCGGCTTCGCGCCGCAAGGGAATGTGGATGGGGGGCTGGGCGCCCCTTGGCTATGAGGTTAGGGACCGGAAGCTTATTGTGAACGAAGAGGATGCGAAACTCGTCCGATCGATCTTCCAACGCTTTCTGAAGACCGGCTCGGCCACGATACTGGC
>JAUSBL010000094.1 GCA_030658975.1 Candidatus Latescibacterota bacterium | reverse complement strand
ACGGCGCCGGCGCCGTCGAACAGGCCCTGGTCGACCAGCTCCGCGACCGCGGCCTCGCCGAGCCCGCGGTCGCGGGCGATCATGGCCACCAGGCCGCGGTAGTGCTCCTCGACCAGGGACGTGATCATCTCGCGGTGGGGTTCGGTGGCGTCGGTGCGGGTCATCGCCTCGGGCGCCGACTTGTAGCGTCCCACGTGGACGTAATCGGCCGCCACGCCGAGCTTCTCGAGCGTGCCGGCCAGGAACTGCATCTGGGCGCTCGCCCCCGGGACCAGCACCACGCCTTCGGGCGCCAGGACGATGCGGTCCGCGGCCAGGGCCAGGGCGTACTCGCCGGAGCCGGCGAAGCTGAGCCAGGCGGTCACGGGCTTGCCGGCGCCGGCGAAGGCCGCCACCGCGTCCCGCAGCTCCTCGACGTCGGCCCAGTCGCCGGGCGCGGCGACGATCTCCAGGAAGAGGCCCGTCACGCGGTCGTCGCCCGCCGCCCGCGAGAGCGCGGACGTGACCTCGTGCATGACCGGCGCGTCGCGCCCGGACAGCGCCGCGAAGGCGCCCTCGTCGCGGCGCTCGGGGTAGTCCGTGTCCACGCGCCAGTAGAGAACGCCCCGGACGTCGCCCGAGGGCGCGCCCAGGCGCTGCAGGACGTACCAGCCGCCGAACAGGCCCGCCGCCGTCAGGCAGCAGATCAGGCCCAGCACGATCCAGAATTTCTTCATCGGTCCTCCAGGGGGCGGGCGGCGGCGGTGCGCGCGCACGCGGCGACGAAACACGCCAGCGCGCGGGCGGCGCGGTCGATCTTGCGGAAAACGGGCACGCCGGCGAGTTCGAAGCGCGCGCAGAGCGGGTCGTAGAGCGGCCCGGAATCCACGACGATCACGGCGGGCTTGCCGCCGCCGGCCAGCAGCGGGACCAGCCGTCCCGCCAGGGAGCCGGGCGCGTCGAGGTCCTCGCCGTGCAGGCCCGGTGCGGCCGGCAGGTTGTCCAGGGCGGGCGTGACCGGCACGGCCGAGATGATCGCGGCGTCCACGCCGTCGCTGGCGAGGATCGCGGCCACCGCGTCGGCGTAGGCCGCGGTGCCCGCCATGGGCGTGGCGTCGACCGGGTTGTCGCGGTGCGCGAAGGCCGGCAGCGCCGCGTCGAGCACCGCGCGGACGCCCGCGTCGAAACCGCGCAGCTCCAGACCGCCGAGCGCGTCGGTGACCGTCGAGCACTCGAAGCCCGCATTGCTCAGGATCCCCACGCGCGGCCCGCGGGCCGGCCGCGGCATCAGCATCGTGAAGGTCTTGATGAGATCCTCGAACTCGTCCAGCGTCGAGGCGACCGTCACGCCGGCGTCCTCTAGGCAGGCCAGGGCGACGTCGTAGTCGCCGGCCAGGCTGGCGGTGTGGCTCGCGGCCGCCTTGGCGCCGAGCTCGGTCTTGCCCGCCTTGAACACCAGCACCTGCTTGCCGCGGGCGGTCGCCCGCCTGGCCAACTCGACGAAGCGGTCCCCGTCGCCGGGCCGGAACCCCTCGATGTAGCAGGCGACGACGTCGATCCCGTCGGCCTCCAGGAAGTGGGCCAGGAAGTCCGCGGCGGTCAGGTCCATCTGGTTGCCGAAGCTGATGCTCGCCGCCGGGTTGACGATCCCGTCGTAGTTGCTGGCGAAGGTCACCAGGTAGGCCCCGGACTGGCTGACCACGGCCAGGTTGCGGCCGCACGCGGCCTCGCTGAACGGCAGTTTGTGCAGCGGCAGGAAGAACGTGTTGTAGCTGTCGCGGCTGACGATGCCCAGGCAGTTGCCGCCGACCATGACCGGCCCGCCGCCGGGGGTGTCGTGGCTGCCGGCCAGGATCCGTTCGATCTCGTCCGCGAGGCCCGTCTCGCCGGCCTCGGCGAAGCCGCCCGGGATCAGGATGATCGAGGCGGCGCGGTCGTGGGCGACGATCTCGGCGATCGCGTCGCGCGCGCCGGCGGCCGGAATGCAGACCACGGCCAGGTCCACCTTCGCGGGCAGGTCCTGCACCGACGGCACGCAGGCCACGCCGTCGATCGCGCTCTCCTTCGGGTGCACGACGTGCAGACGCTCCGGCGCGACGCCGCGGGAGCGCTTCAGGTTGTTGAGGATGACGCGCCCGGGGTTGTCGCCGCGCGCGCTGGCGCCCAGGACCGCCGCGCTGCGCGGGTGCAGCAGCTCGCCGATGCGCGCCAGGGGCCGGTTCGGCGCGGGCCAGCGCCGGTGCGACAGCAAAGCGACACCGTCGATCGCCACCAGGGCGCCGTCACGGATCACGGCGGGGTTGATCTCGAGTTCCTCAAGGGTCCAGTCGCTGTCCGCCGCCGGGCCGGTCGCCACCGCGAGGCCCGCCAGGGCCGCCGCGGCCTCCCCCAGGGCCAGGGGCGCCAGGGGCGGCTGCGGGTAGAGGCGCGAGGGCCGGCAGAGCAGGGACAGCAGGGGGTGGCCCGCGACCGCCGCCGCGGCGCGCTGCGGCGTCAGGCCTGCCGCCGGCAGGATCAGGCGGCTGCGGCCCGCGGTGCCGCGCCCGTACCACTCGGTCAGCACGCCGCCCACGCCGATCACCACGACCGGCCCGAAGGCCGGATCGAGACGGACGCTGAGCAGGACCTCCTGCCCGGGGACGTTGGCGCGGTGGGGGACGAACGCGGTGGCCAGGACGCCTTCGATGACGCTGCCCGAGCCGGCAGCCTCCACGCGCCGCAGCAGATCGCCGGCCGCCGCCGTGACCGCTTCGGCTCGGCCGTGCGCGGGCAGTTCCAGGACGGCCACGCCGCCGACGTCGCTCTTGTGCAGGATGTCGCGGCCCAGGACCTTCAGCACCAGCCGGCCCTGCGCATCCGCGAGCGCGGCGGCCCCCGCGGCCCATTTCCCGCCGGCGGCCTGTTCACGGCCTCCGGCGAGGCGCGGGCAGGCCGCAAGGCCGATCGCCTCGAGCAGGTCGTAGACCTCGGCCTCGTTCAGGCGCAGCCGGTCAGCGTGGCAGGGCCCGGCGGCGGCCGCGACCCTCGACAGCGTTTCGTGGACGGAAGCCTGGCGCTGCAGCGACAAAGCGGACCTCCGGGCGGGTGTCGGTTCGGAACGGCGGGCGGCGCCGCCGCCACGAAGATGATGCGAACGGGCCGTTAAATCCAGTACATCCGCGCGGCGTACGCCTGGAAACAAAAAGAAGCCGCCGGCGCTTGCGCACCGGCGGCTCTCGAGAATTTCGGCGGCGTCCTACTCTCCCACACAGTCTCCCGTGCAGTACCATCGGCGCAGCAGCGTTTCACTTCTGTGTTCGGAATGGGAACAGGTGGTTCCACTGCGCTATCGCCACCGAAAAGACGGAGTCCTTGAGGACCGAATATAGAGGGCAGCGAAGGTTCATCCACGGACACGATTTCGCCAGACCTCCTTCCCGATGAGGGGAAGGAAGATGATTAAGCCTCACGGCTTATTAGTACTGCTCGGCTGAATGCATCACTGCACGTACACCTGCAGCCTATCAACCAGGTGGTCTACCTGGAGCCTTCAGGGGCTTTCGCCCGGGAGATCTTATCTTGGGAGGGGCTTCACGCTTATATGCTTTCAGCGTTTATCCCGTCCGTGCATAGCTACCCAGCTATGCCGCTGGCGCGACAACTGGTGCACTAGAGGCACGTCCATCCCGGTCCTCTCGTACTAAGGACAGCTTCCCTCAAATCTCCTACGCCCACAGCAGATAGGGACCGAACTGTCTCACGACGTTCTAAACCCAGCTCACGTACCGCTTTAATCGGCGAACAGCCGAACCCTTGGGACCTACTTCAGCCCCAGGATGCGATGAGCCGACATCGAGGTGCCAAACCGCGCCGTCGCTGTGGACGCTTGGGCGCGATAAGCCTGTTATCCCCGGGGTACCTTTTGTCCGATGAGCGACGGCCCTTCCACTCGGAACCGCCGGATCA
>JAUSBL010000072.1 GCA_030658975.1 Candidatus Latescibacterota bacterium | reverse complement strand
GATCGACCTCGTCGCGGCCCGGGAGTTCCACATCCGCCAGCGCGTGATGCAGGAAGTCTCGATGGAGCTGGACGAGATGAACGGGGTCACCGAGAAGCTGGCCGCCGCGCTGCGCGGCGCCGGCATCGACACCATCGAGGCGCTGGCCGAGGCCGGCTACGACGACCTCGTGGCCATCCCGGGCATCGGGCCGAAGACCGCCGAGTCGCTGCAGCAGACGGCCTTCGCCACCCTCGACGAACTGGACCGCATCATCGACTCGACCGTGGCCGAGGAACTGGCCAAGGCCGAGGCCGAGGAGAAGCCGCTCTTCGACGAGAGCCTGTTCGAGGCCCCGGCGGAGGCCGCGGCCGCGGACGAGGCCGGCGAGCCGGCCCAGCCGGCTTCGGCCGGGGACGTCGAGATCTCCGGCGACCCGTTCGCGGACTTCGACACGCGCCTGAGCGAACTGCCGGCGACCGAGGAACCGCAGGAACGGGACGAGGAATCGTGAACGGGAACGGCGTCGACGCCGGCGGGCCCCGGGCCCCCGCCGACGGCGAGGCGCTGCTGAGGATGCTGGGACTGGCGCTGCGGGCGGGCAAGCTGGCCGTCGGGGCGGAACAGGTGTCCCGGCTGGTGGCCAGGGGACGCCGCCCCGTGCTGGTGCTGGCGACCGACGCGAGTCCCCGCCAGAGGGACCGGTACCTGGCGCTGGCGCCCGTGCGGGCGGTCTGGGGCGACCTGGTGGGTCGCGAGGACCTGGCCCGCGCGCTCGGACGGCGCAACTTGACGGTCGTCGCCCTCGACGATCCGGATTTCCTGAGAGGCATCGGCGCCGCGGCCCCACGCGGGGGGCGGACACGAAGACGGCGCAACCGCTGACGGAGGTAGGACACTTGGTCAGGAAGCTCAGGGTCTACGAACTCGCCAAGCACTACGGTGTCGAGAGTCCCATCATCCTGAAGATGATGCGGGACATGCACGCCGAGGCCAAGAGCCACATGAGCGTGGTCGAGGACGACGTGATCGAGAAGATCCACGCCACCTACCAGCGCAAGCGGGAGGCCATGCGCCTCAACTACGCCAAGGCGCACAACCTTGACCCCGAGAAGCTCAAGCACGTCGCCAGCTTCCGGCCCCTGGACCTGCCGGTGGCTCCCGACGAGCCCGAGGCGGAGAAGAAGCCGGCCAAGCCCGCGAAGAAGACGGCCAAGAAGAAGGTCGTCGCGAAGAAGGAACCGGCCGCCAAGGCCGCGGACGAGAAAGCGCCGAAGGCCAAATCGCCGGGCGCCGGATCGCCGGCGGGCAAAGCCGCGACCGAAGTCGTCCCGGCCGAGCCGGACACGGCCGCGAAGGCGCCGCGCAAGCCCGCTCCCGCGCCGGTGGCGGCCGCGGAACCCGAGGCTCCCGCGAAGCCGCCGCTGCGCCGCGCCCGGATCATCAAGAGGGCCGACGTCCCGGTCAAGGCCGAGACGGTCGCCGAAGTGGCCCCGGCCGAGGCGCCCGCCCCGGCGCCCGAAGAGGCGGCGGCGCCCGACGTCGCCACGACGGTCGAGGTCGTCGAAGCGACGGAAGCCGAGACGCCCGCCGAGGCGCCCGAGCAGGAGCAGGACGGCGGCGCCCGCCCGGGCCCCCGCGACGACAAGGCCGGGGCGAACGCGCGCCGCCCCCGGCGCACGGCCAAGGTCATCCGCATGGGTTCCGGCGTGGTCCAGACCAAGACGGGGCTGGCGGTGCCCGAGCCGCGTGGACCGTCCGGCGGCCCCGGCGGCGCGCCAGCCCTCGGCGCCGACGGCCAGCCGGTCGAGAACTGGAACTGGGGCGAGGTGCGGCGCGACATCGCGGGTCACCGCGGCCGCGGCGACGCCAACAGTTCGGTGCGGGATTCCGTCCAGGCCGCGATGCAGCGCCGGCAGGAAGTCCGCGAAGGCACGCCGGACAGCGACCGGCGCAAGCGCCGCAAGAAGAAGAAGGTGGACGAGGTGGCCGTTGCCCAGAGCGTGAAGCAGACCCTGGCCCAGCTCGACGGCGCCAAGGGCGGCCGGCGGCGGCACCGCCGCGGCGGCGGGGCGGAGGCCGAGTCGGACGCCGGGCCGATGCTGCGGGTGACCGAGTTCATCACGGTCCAGGAGCTGGCCGAGAAGTTCGAGATCCAGCCGCGCGAGGCCATCGCCAAGCTGTTCGCGCTGGGCGTGATGGCGACGATGAACCAGCGCCTGGAGCGCGACCAGATCGAGCTGCTGGCCGACGAGTTCGAGAAGGACGTCGAGTTCCTCAGCGAGTACGGCGAGGAGGAGCTGGCCGACGCCGAGCCCGATGTCCTCGAGGAGGATCTCGAGCACCGCGCGCCGGTGGTCACGGTCATGGGCCACGTGGACCACGGCAAGACGTCGCTGCTGGACTACATCCGCAAGACCAACGTCATCGCCGGCGAGGCCGGCGGCATCACGCAGCACATCGGCGCCTACCGCGTGCAGACGCCCGGCGGCCCGATCACCTTCCTGGATACGCCGGGCCACGAGGCCTTCAGCGCCATGCGCGCGCGCGGCGCCCAGGTCACCGACATCGTGATCCTGGTGGTGGCGGCCGACGACCGCATCATGCCGCAGACCATCGAGGCCATCAACCACGCCAAGGCGGCGGGCGTGCCGCTGATCGTGGCCATCAACAAGATCGACCTGCCCGGGGCGCGCCCCGACCTGGTGAAGCAGGACCTGCTCGGCCAGGGCATCGTGGTCGAGGAGTTCGGCGGCGACGTGCTCAGCGCCGAGATCTCGGCCAAGAAGGGCATCAACATCGAGCGGCTGCTCGAGCTGGTGCACCTGCAGTCCGAGGTGCTCGAGCTGGAGGCGTCGTCCAAGGGCAACGCCCGCGGCGTCGTGGTCGAGGCCTCGAAGGAGCCGGGCCGCGGCGTCATCTTCACGGTCCTGATCGAGCAGGGGACCCTGCGCGTGGGCGACCACTTCGTCTGCGGCATGCAGGACGGCAAGGTGCGCGCGCTGCTCGACGAGCGCGGCGAGGTCCTGGCCCAGGCCCTGCCCGGCGAGCCGGCCGTGGTGCTGGGCGCCGGCGACGTGCCGCTGGCGGGCGACCGCCTCCACGTCACCGACACCGAGCGCGAGTCCCGCGACATCGCCGGCAAGCGCCGGCAGCTGCAGCGCGTGCAGCAGTTCTCGGCGCCCAAGCGCTCGATCTCGCTGGACAACCTGGCGGAGATGGTGGCCCAGGGCGACACCAAGGAACTGCCGATCATCGTCAAGGGCGACGTGTCGGGCTCGGTGGAGGCGATCTGCGACGCCCTGCTCGACCTGAACACCGACGAGGTCCACGTCCGCATCGTGCACAAGGGCGTGGGCGCCATCAACGAGTCGGACGTGCTGCTGGCCTCGAACACCGGCGCGATGATCATCGGCTTCCACATGCGCCCCGGCAACGCCATCCAGGAGCGGGCCAAGGAGCAGGGCGTGACCATCGAGGTCTTCGACATCATCTACGAGGTCGTCGACACGATGCGCAAGGCGATGGCCGGCCTGCTCGGCAAGATCCGCCGCGAGGTCTCGACCGGCTCGGCCGAGATCCGCCTGGTCTACCGCATCCCGAAAATCGGGACCGTGGCCGGCGCCTACGTCACCAAGGGCACCATCATCCGCAACTCCCTGCTGCGGCTGGTGCGCCACGAGATGATGATCTTCGAGGGCAAGATCAGCTCGCTGAAGCGCTTCAAGGACGACGTCCGCGAGGTGCAGGCGGGCTACGAGTGCGGCATCGGCCTCGAGAACTTCCACGACCTGCAGGAAGGCGACGTGGTCGAGACCTACCGCATCGAAGAGGAGACCCGGACCGAGCTGTAGCGCGGACGCGCGCGGCCGGCGCCGGCTGACCGGCGGGCAGGACGGCGCGCAGCCGTCCTGCCTCGTTTCCAGGCCGAAGCCAGGATGGGTGGCATGGATCCCTACAAGCTGCAGCGCCAGAACGCGGCGATCCGCAAGGTCCTCGGCGAGCTGCTCGCCGTCGAGGTCAAGGACCCCCGCGTCGGTTTCGTCACGATCAACGGCGTGGAGCTCAACCGCGACCAGACCGTCGCCGAGGTCTTCGTGTCGGTCCTCGGCGGCGAGCGGGAGCGCAAGGACAGCCTGGCGGGCCTGAAGAAGGCGCGCGGCTTCCTGCAGGGCCGCCTCAGCGACGTGCTGCGCCTGCGCGCCACCCCCGACCTGCGCTTCATCTACGACGAGTCGCTCGACCAGGGCCTGGGCGTCGAGACCATCCTGGACGAGCTGAGCGCCCGCGGCGAGTTCGTGGACGAGGCCGAACGGCGGCGCCGGCGCACCCTGGACTCGCTCGAACCGCCCCGGGACCTGCTCGCGGCCCTCGCCGGCGCCGAGCGGATCTGGGTCGTGCCCCACGTGAACCCCGACCCCGACGCGATGGGCTCCGCGCTGGCGCTGGCCGAGGCCCTGCGCGCCGCCGGCAGGGAAGCAGAGGCCCTGCGCTACGCCGAGCCGCCGGCGGGCTGCGAGTCGCTGCCCGGCTACGCCGACGCGCTCGACCCCGACGCCGTCGCCGCGGCGTTCGCCGACGACGAGGGGCCGGACCTGGTCGTCGCCGTGGACTTCCACCACCTCGAGCGGACCGGCGACCTGGAACCGCTGCTCGCGCGCGTCGGCGCCGCGTGGTGCATCGACCACCACCTCGACGGCAACGGCCCCGCGCCGCTGCCCGGCTGGATCGAGCCCGTGGCCAGCTCGGCCTCGCTGCTGGTCCTGCGGGTGATCGAGGGGCTCGCCGCCGGCGGGCAGGAGGGCGCGCCCGCGATCGCCCTGACCGCGACGATGGCGACCAACCTCTACGCCGGCCTCTACACCGACACCGGGGGCTTCCGCTTCCCGAACACGCTGCCGCTGAGCTTCGAGGCCGCCGCGCGCCTGGTGTCGGCCGGGGCCGACGCCGCCGACGTCGCGGAACGGACCCTGCACGAGCGCTCGCCGGCCTCGCTGGCGCTGCTGGCCAGGGTGCTCGACACCTTCGACTACCACCACGGGGGCCGCATCCTGACGCTGCGCGTCACGCGCGAGATGCTCGCCGCGACGGCGACCACCATGGCGGACACCGAGCAGTTCACGGGCCTGGCTTCGGCGGTCAGCGGCGTGCGCTTCGTGGTGTTCCTGAAGGAGCGCGAGGACGGCGCCTGGCGCGTGTCCCTGCGCACCGACGCCGCCGGCGACGTGCACACGGCCGCGTCGCAGCGCGGCGGCGGCGGCCACCGGCAGGCGGCCGGCTGCACCGCGACCGGGGACCCCGAGACGCTGGCCGCGGCGCTCGTGGCGGAACTCGCCCTGCAGCTCGGCTGACGCCGCCTCATGGAGCACAAGCCGCACGGTCTGCTGCTGGTCGACAAGCCCCGGGGCGTGTCGTCGCACGCCGTGGTCGCGACGGTGCTGCGCACCCTGAGCCCCGGCCGGCAGCCGCGCGGGGCGCCCCGCTACCGCTGCGGGCACGCCGGCACGCTCGACCCCCTGGCCACCGGACTGCTGCTGGTGCTCTGCGGGTCGGCCACCCGCCTCGCGACCTTCCTGCTCGGCCACGACAAGACCTACCGGGCCACCGTCAGCTTCGGCGTGTCCACCGACACGCTCGACGCCGACGGCGAGCCGGACGCCCGCGCCGCGGTGACCGCCTCGCCGGACGGACTCGCGTCCGCGCTGGCCGGCTTCCGCGGCGAACTGCTGCAGGTCCCGCCCGTGATCTCGGCCCTGAAGCGCGACGGGGTGCCCCTCTACAAGCGGGCCCGCCGCGGCGAGGAGCCGCCGGCGTCGCCGGCGCGCGCGGTGCGGATCGACTCCCTCGAACTGGCGGGCGTGCGCTGGGGCGTCCCCGGTCCCGCCGGGGCGACGGTCCACGAGGTCGACCTGGTGGTGGCGTGCTCGGCCGGGACGTACGTCCGCGCGCTGGCCCGCGACCTGGCGCTGGCCCTGGGCACCGTCGGGCACCTGTCGGCGCTGCGGCGGGAGCGGATCGGGCCCTTTGAGGTTGCACGGGCCTTGCCGGCGGATATGATGCGGGACGCGCGGGCCGTCGTCGGCGCGGTGATCCCGTCCGCCTCGGCCCTGCCGGAGGCGCCGGCGGTGCCGCTGACCGCGGGCGAGGCCGCTGACCTGCGCCGGGGGCTGCCGCCGGGCGCGGACCTGACGCAGCGCGCGACGGAGGCGGCCGCGCCGGAGGATCCCGCCGGACTGCTGAGGCTGCTGGACCCGGACGGGAGCCTGGTCGCGATCGCCCGGATGGAAGCGGACGGCGCCGGCGCACGGCGCCTGCGCACGCCGGCCGTGTTCCCATCGACGCCCACGTCGGACTAGGGGGAGATCTTGCGCCTGATCCGGCTCAGCAGCGAACTGATCACGCGGATCCTGGACGGCCGCGAGAACCTGCCCGGCGAAGCCCTGGCCGACACGGCGGTCGCCCTGGGCGCCTTCGACGGCGTGCACCTCGGCCACCGCGCGCTCATCGACGCCGTGCGCCGGGCCCGCGACGAGCGGGGCCTCGCCCTGAGTTGCCTGTTCACCTTCCGCCACCACCCGCGCAGCGTCCTGGACGCCGACCGTCCGCGCCTGCTGACCAGCTGGAGCGAGAAGCTCGCCCTGCTGCAGGAGACGGGGGTCGACGCGGTCGTCGCCGCCGACTTCTGCCCGGCGCTCGCCGCCCTGCCCTACGACGAGTTCGTGCGCCGTTTCCTGAGCGGCCTGCTCGGCATGCGCCACCTCGCCGGCGGGCACGACGTGCACCTGGGCGCCGGCCGCGGCGGCAGCGCCGACTCCCTGGCGGAGCTGGCCCGGCGCGACGGCTTCAGTTTCGAGGTCGTGCCGCCGCTGGCGCTCGGCGGCGAAGTCGTCAGCAGTTCCGCGGTCCGTCGCCTGCTGCGCAAGGGCGAGGTGGCCCGGGCCGCGGGCATGCTCGGCCGCCCCTACAGCCTCTGGGGAGAGGTGGGTTACGGGGCCGGCCGCGGCGCGACGCTCGGCTACCCCACGGCCAACGTGGAACCCCTGGATCCCGACAAGCAGCTGCCGGCTCCCGGCGTCTACGCCGTCTGGGTCCACGTGCCGACAGACGCCGTCGTCGGCGACGACCGCCGGGCGGTGGTCGGCTACCGTCACGGCCACCTGCCCGAGGTCGACCGCCACGGCGACCTGCTCGGCGCCCCGGGCACCGAGCGCGCCGTCTGCCGGGGGATGCTCAACTACGGCACCGCGCCGACGGTCCACCCCGGCGGCCTGCCCCAGCCGCGGCTCGAGGTGCACGTGCTGGACTTCCGCGGATACGTGCGCGAGCGCAGCCTCAAGCTGGAATGGGTGGCCCGTCTGCGCGACGAGCGGACGTTCCCCTCGGTCGAAGCGCTGCGGGAGCAGCTGGCCCGCGACGAGGCCGGCGCGCGCGCGGCCCTGGATTCCGAGACCTTCAACCGGCGCGGGGGCTGAGCCCTCCCGTCCAGGAGCGACCGATGGACACCACCCGCCCCACCCCGGGCCTGCGCAAGGGGATCGTGCTGGCCGGCGGCGCCGGCAGCCGCCTGTACCCGCTGACCCGCGTGGCCAGCAAGCAGCTGCAGCCGGTGTACGACAAGCCCATGATCTACTACCCGCTCGCCACCCTGATGATGGCCGGCCTGCGGGACATCCTGGTGATCTCGACGCCGCAGGACACGCCCCGCTTCGAGGACCTGCTCGGCGACGGCTCGCAGTGGGGGATCCGCCTGACCTACGTGGTCCAGCCGGAACCCAAGGGCATCGCCCAGGCCTTCCTGGTCGGGGAGGAGTTCCTGGCGGGCGAGGGCGTCTGCCTGATCCTGGGCGACAACGTCTTCCACGGCCGCATGAACCTGGACCGCATCGTGGCCGAATTCCGCCACGGCGCCCGCATCTTCGGCTACCCCGTGCTGGACCCGGAGCGCTACGGCGTGGTGGAGTTCGACGCGGACGGCCGCGCCGTCAGCATCGAGGAGAAGCCGCTGCGGCCGCGCTCGCGCTACGCGATCCCCGGACTCTACCTCTTCGACGAGCGGGTCGTGGAGATCACGCGCGGCCTGACGCCGTCGCCCCGCGGCGAACTGGAGATCTCCGACGTCAACCGGGCCTACCTCGAGCGCGGCGAGCTCGTGGTCGAGAAGCTCGGCCGGGGCATCGCCTGGCTCGATACCGGCACCCACACCAGCCTGCTCGAAGCCAGCCAGTTCATCGGGCTGCTCGAGGCCCGCCAGGGGCTCAAGATCGCCTGCCTGGAGGAAGTGGCCTACAACCGCGGCTTCCTCGACCGGGCCGGCCTGGAGGCGACGACCGCGGCGATGCCCGCCTCGAGCTACCGTTCCTACCTCGAGCGGCTTCTGAAGGAAGGCCTGTAGATGATCGTCAAGAAAACGGATCTGCCCGACGTGCTGCTGCTGGAGCCGCGGGTCTTCCCGGACGCGCGGGGCTTCTTCCTGGAGAGCTTCAACGCCCGGACCTGGCGCGAGGCCGTCGGTTTCCTGCCGGATTTCGTGCAGGACAACCACTCCCGCTCGCGACGGGGGGTCGTGCGCGGCTTGCACTACCAGGTGCGTCACGTCCAGGGCAAGCTCGTGCAGGCGGTGCGCGGCGAGATCTACGACGTGGCGGTCGACCTGCGCCGCGGCTCGCCGACCTGCGGGAAGTGGACCGCCGCGACGCTCTCGGGCGACAACCACCGCCAGCTCTGGATCCCGCCGGGGTTCGCCCACGCCTTCCTGACCCTGAGCGACGAGGCGGACGTGATCTACAAGACCACGGACTATTACGACCGCGACGCCGAGCGCTGCATCCGCTGGGACGATCCGGACCTGGGGATCGCCTGGCCGCTGCCGGCCGCGGCGGTGCTCTCGGAGAAGGACCGCGGCGCGGTCCCGTTGCGGGAGGCGGAGCTGTTCGGCTGACCCCGCCGCGGTCCGGTTCGCGGATTTTTCACTTGCCGCGCCGGGCGGCGGCAGCGTTCTTCGCCCACAACCACCACCTCAAGACCGCGCCGAGCGTGCGGCGGGAGACGACATGACCACACCGAAGAGCCGCAACATCACCTGGTCGCACTCGGACATCAAGCGCGCCGACCGCACCCGCCGCAACGGCCACCGCGGCGCCATCCTCTGGTTCACGGGCCTGTCCGGCGCCGGCAAGTCGACGCTGGCCCGCGGCGTCGAGAAGGCGCTCTTCGAGCGCGGCTGCCAGACCTACGTGCTGGACGGCGACAACGTGCGCTTCGGCCTGAACCGCGACCTGGGCTTCAGCCCCGCCGACCGCACCGAGAACATCCGGCGCATCGGCGAGGTGTCCAAGCTGATGCTCGACGCCGGCGTCATCGTGCTGACCGCCTTCATCTCGCCCTACCGCACCGATCGCGACGCCAACCGCGAACTGGTCGAGGACGGCGATTTCCTGGAGGTCTACTGCCGCTGCTCGCTGCTGGAGTGCGAGCGCCGCGACACCAAGGGACTCTACAAGAAGGCCCGCGCGGGGGAGATCGCCGAGTTCACCGGCATCAGCGCCCCCTACGAGGAGCCGCTCACGCCGGAGATCCTGGTCCAGACCGACGAGCACGACGGTCCGGCCTGCATCGCCCAGATCCTGGGCGAACTGGAGCGGCGGGGAATCCTGTCGGCCGGCGGCGCCTGAGCGCCTCCGCCGCGACGCCCGCGAAATTCACAACACGATAAGAACGAGGCGATTAGGGGCTTCGGTGCAGGCGGTTTCTCCGCGGCGCCGGGCCCCTCTCAAGTCCGGCCGCCCGCGGCCGATGCCAAGCCGGAATCCCGCTTGCCCCGGATTGCGGCCTCGGCTATATTCTGCGGGCGCCGGGACGCGGGGTTCTGCCTCGCGTTTTTGGTTCTGCCCGGCACATGCAAGCGGGTTGGCACGCCCCAGCGGCGACCAGGCTCGGACTCGGGGAACCCGACAAGACCCCCGGGGACGGGCGCCAGCCTGCGGCCATCGTGACGTCATGAGCTAAGGAGGTTCTGACGATGGCAATGAACAAGGATCAGAAAGACCAGGTCATCACCCAGTTCAGGAAGCACGAGTCGGATTCCGGCTCGCCTGAGGTGCAGATCGCGCTGTTGACCGCGCGCATCAACCACCTCACCGAACACTTCAAGACCCACAAGAAGGACTTCCACTCCCGGCGGGGCCTGCTGAAGATGGTCGGGCAGCGCAAGCGTCTGCTGAACTACCTGAAGCGGAAGGACCTGGAGAGCTACCGCTCCCTCATCAAGGAGCTGGGCATCCGCGGCTGACCGCCGCGGCGCCCCGCATGGATTCGGACAGGACACCGCATTCTCCAATAAATCAGGCGGGTCCGGCGGGATCGGTGCGCGTCGCACACGACCCGGAAGCGATGCCGCGGCGTCGCCAGACGTCCGCGGCCGTCCGCATGGGCGGACGCCAGCGCATGCTGCGCAAAAGCTGTAAGGAAGGAAGAGAATAACGATGAATGGACACAAGACGGCATTGCAGATGAACGGCGCCGAGTACTCGCTCGAGACCGGCAAAATGGCGCGCCAGGCGGGCGGCGCCTGCGTCGTGGGCCTGGGCGACACCCGGGTCCTGGTGACGGCCACGGCGGACAAGAACGTCAGCGACCGCGATTTCCTCCCGCTGTTCGTCGAGTACCGCAACAAGACCTACGCCGCGGGCAAGATCCCCGGCGGCTTCTTCAAGCGCGAGGCCCGGCCGAGCGAGCGCGAGACCCTGTCCGCGCGCCTGATCGACCGCCCGCTGCGGCCGCTGTTCCCCGACGGCTACCGCCACGCGACCGACGTCGTGGCCTTCGTCATCAGCTCGGATACCGACTACCACGCCGACGTCCTGAGCATCACCGGCGCCTCGCTGGCCCTGAACCTGTCGGACGTCCCGTTCGGCGAGTACGTCTCGGGCGTGCGCGTGGCCGAGATCGCCGGCGAGTTCGTGCCCAACCCGACCTTCGCCCAGCTCGAGGAGTCGAGCATGGACCTGGTCGTGGCCGGCACCGACGACATCGTCTGCATGATCGAGGGCTCCTGCAGCGAGGTCTCCGAGGACCGCCTGCTCGACGCCATCGACTTCGCCCACGGCTGGATCCGCCAGCTCAACGCCCTGCAGCGCGAGCTGGTCGCCAAGGCCGGTGCGCGCGAGAAGTTCGCCGTCGCGGTCCGCGAGCTCGACCCCGCCAAGGTGGCGGCGGTCCGCGCCGCCGTGGCGTCCGACCTCGACGCCGCCATCCGCATCAAGGCCAAGCACACGCGCCAGGACGCCGTGGCCGCCCTGCACGAGAAGGTCAAGACGACCTTCGCCGACGAGGCGGGCAAGCCCGACGCCGAGGCCCTGGCCGCCTTCGCCAAGCTCGAGAAGAAGGCCATGCGGGCCATGGTCGTGGACGAGGGCGTGCGCGCCGACGGCCGCGACCTGACCACGGTGAGGCCGATCGACATCGAGCTGGGCCTGCTGCCCCGCGTCCACGGCTCGGCCCTGTTCACCCGCGGCGAGACCCAGTCGCTGGGCACCGTGACCCTGGGCACCAAGTCGGACGAGCAGAAGATCGACGCCCTCGAGGGCGAGTGGTGGAGCCCCTACTACCTCCACTACAACTTCCCGCCCTTCAGCGTGGGCGAGACCGGCCGCTACAGCGGCACCGGCCGCCGGGAGATCGGCCACGGCAAGCTGGCCGAGCGCGCCCTGCGCCCCCTGCTGCCCACCCAGGAGGACTTCCCCTACACGATCCGCATCGTGTCGGACATCCTGGAGTCGAACGGCTCCAGCTCGATGGCCACGGTCTGCTCCGCCAGCCTCGCGCTGATGCAGGCGGGCGTGCCCATCAAGAAGGCGGTGGCCGGCGTGGCCATGGGCCTGATCAAGGAGGGCGAGAAGGTGGCCGTGCTGACCGACATCCTGGGCGTCGAGGACCACCTCGGCGACATGGACTTCAAGGTCACCGGCACGCGCGACGGCATCACGGCCTTCCAGATGGACACCAAGATCGGCGGCATCAGCCGCGCGATCATGCTGAAGGCGCTGACCGACGCCCGCAACGCGCGCCACCACATCCTGGGCATCATGCACGAGGCCATCGCCGAGCCGGCCAAGGAGCTGTGCGCCTACGCCCCGAAGATCATCACCATCCAGATCCCGCCCAAGCGCATCGGCGAGCTGATCGGCCCGGGCGGCAAGGTGATCAAGAAGCTCCAGGAGGAGACCGAGACCAACATCGACATCAACGACGACGGTCTGGTCTTCGTCTCGGCGCCCGACCAGGCGAAGGGCAACGAGTGCGTCGAGCGCATCCGCATGATGATGACCGAGCCCGAGGTCGGCGCCGTCTACACGGGCCGCGTGGTCTCGATCGTGGACTTCGGCGCCTTCGTCGAGTACCTGCCCGGCAAGGAGGGCCTGCTCCACATCTCGGAGATCGAGCACTTCCGCGTCGGCAACGTCGAGGACGTCCTGCAGATCAACGAGTCGGTCCAGGTCAAGCTGGTCGAGGTGGACTCGCGCTCGGGCAAGGTCCGGCTCAGCCGCAAGGCGCTGCTGCCGGTGCCCGAGGGCGTCGACCCGAACCAGTCGAGCGATCGCGGGCCGCGCCGCGACGGCGGCGACCGGGGCGGACGCGGGGGCGGCGGCGGTCGCGACCGCGACCGCGGACCGCGGCGCCGGTAGGCGGCTGGTCGGCCGGGCATGAACATCAGCCCCTACCACAACGAGATCCCGCCCCAGCGGGTGACGCTTGCGAACGGGACGGTCATCCTGACCGTCCCGGTCGCGTCCGCGCACTCGGTGTCGCTGGGCGTGTGGCTGCGGAGCGGCTCGCAGGACGAGCCGGCGGGGCTGGGGGGCCTGGCCCACTTCCTCGAGCACATGGTGTTCAAGGGCTCGCGGCGCCGCAGCGCCTTCGACATCGCCCGCCTCTTCGACAGCATCGGCGCGTCCGTCGACGCCTTCACGACCAAGGACCACGTGGCCTTCACGGCGAAGGTCCTGCCGGACTACTTCGCGACGACCGCCGAAGCCCTCGCCGACATGATCCTGCACCCGGCCTTCGATCCCGCGCTCGTCGCCCTCGAGCAGGACGTCGTCGTCGAGGAGATCCAGGAGGTCCTGGACACGCCCGAGGACCTGCTGCACGACGCCTTCACCGCCCGCCTGTACGGCCGGCATCCCCGCGGCCGGCCCATCCTGGGCACGCCCGCCTCGGTGCGGGGGCTGGACGCGGACCTGCTGCGGCGCGAGCACGCCGACCTGTTCGCCGGCCCGAACCTCGTCGTCGCCCTCGGCGGCAACGTCCTGCCCGGGATGACCGACGAGCTGTGCGCCTGCTTCGCCCCGGCCGGCGCGACGGCGCCCCGCGACCGGGCCCCGGCCGAGATCTCGGCCGAGGAGACCGGCATCCTGTTCGAAGGGGCCGAGGTCCGCGGCGACCGGCTGGTCATCGACAGCCCCGTCCAGCAGTGCTACTTCGAAATCGGCAACCAGGCGGTCTCCTATCTCCACCCCGACCGCGTGCCGCTGGCGATGCTGAGCAACATCCTGGGCGGCGGTCTGTCCAGCCGCATCTTCCAGGCGGTGCGCGAGCGCGCGGGACTGGCCTACTCGGTCTTCACCTACACCGACATGGGGCGCGAACTGGGCCTGGTGAGCTGCTCGGGCTCGTGCTCGCCGGCGAAGCTGTCCCGCCTCGAGGCGGTCGTCCGCGGCGAGTACCGCGCCTTCCTGCGCGACGGCGTGGGTCTGGACGAGCTCGCCGACACGCGGGCCCAGATCAAGTCGCAGTTGATCTTTTCCCTGGAAGGGGGTTCCAATCAGATGGGACGCGCCGCCAAGGACGAGATCTTCTACGGCCGCTTCATCCCGACGAGCGAACTCGTGGGCGAGATCGATGCGGTGGGTCGCGACGACATCATGCGCTGCGCCCGGACCTACTTCGAACCCGACCGGCTGCTGACGGCGGTGCACGGGCCCGCGGCGGCCTGACCGGCCGGGCCGCCCCGCGGCAGGAGGAGCGCGATGCGCAGATACGCCTGGCGCCCGCGGCGCATCCAGCCCGGACCGCTGTTCCTGATGGGGCTGTTCGCCATCGTGCTGCTCGGCGCCGGCCTGCTGCTGCTGCCGGCGAGCACGCCTCCCGGCGCGCCCCTGCCGCTCATCGACGCTGTTTTCACCTCCGCTTCGGCCGTCTGCGTGACCGGACTGACCGTCCGCGACACCGGCGGCGGCTTCACCGGCTTCGGCCAGACCGTCATCCTGCTGCTGATCCAGATCGGCGGCATCGGCGTGATGACCGTGTCCGCCACGCTGGCGATGCTGTTCGGCCGCGGCGTCGGCCTGCGCGGGGCGAGCATGATGCGGGACGTGTTCGAGGGGGACCTGCTGAAGGAATCCCGCGGGATCCTGCGCTTCGTGACCGTCCACACGCTGATCCTGGAAGCGACGGGGGCGGTGCTGCTCTTCGCGGCGCTGGGCGACACCATCGCCGACCCGCTGGCCAGGGCGCAGTGCGCCGTGTTCCACGCCGTGTCGGCCTTCTGCAACGCGGGGTTCAGCACCTGGAGCGACTCGCTCGTCTCGCAGGCCGGCGACCCCCTGGTCATCGGCACCGTCAGCGCGCTGCTCATCATCGGGGGGCTGGGCTTCCCGGTCACCGCCAACGTGGTGGCCTGGCTGAAGGGCCGCGCCCAGGCCGACCGCACGCGCCGCTGCCGGCTCTACGTGCAGGCGCGGGTGGTCCTGCTGATGTCCGCGGTCCTGCTCGCGGGAGGGGCCGCCCTGCTGGCGGCCCTGGAGTGGAACGGTGCCTTCGCCGGTCTCGCTCCCGACACCAAGCTGGGCCTGGCCTTCTTCCAGTCGGCGACGGCCCGCACGGCGGGCTTCAACTCCATGGACCTCACGCAGCTGTCGCCGGCCTCGGTCCTGGTGATGCTGGTGCTGATGTACATCGGCGCCGCCCCCGGCTCGACCGCCGGCGGCATCAAGGTGACGACGGTGGCGATCCTGTGGGCCGACGCGCGGGCGATCGCCATGGGCGGCAGCAACGCGCACCTGTTCGACCGCGAACTCAACCAGATCGTCGTGCGGCGGGCCTTCATGGTCGCCACGTCGTACACGACCGTCGTGGCCCTGGCGTTCGGCGTCCTGCTGGCGACCGAGGGCGGCGGCTTCGTCGAGACGATCTTCGAAGTGCTCTCGGCCATGGGCACCGTCGGGCTCACGCTCGGCCTGACGCCGGAGCTGTCCGATCCCGGCCGGCTGCTGGTGTCGCTGTTGATGATGATGGGCCGCCTCGGCCCGCTGGCGGTGGCCTACGGGCTGGTCCGCCCGACGCGCGAGCACGGCGTGCACTACCCCGAGGCGACGATCCTGGTCGGTTGATCGCCGCCTGGGCGGCGGAGAGGCGGAAACACTGATGAAGCGCATGGCCGTGTTCGGTCTCGGGAGGTTCGGTTCCAGCGTGGCGACCACCCTGCAGAAGGAGGGGGTCGACGTGCTGGCCGTCGACCGCAACCGCCACCTGGCGGAACGCCTGAAGGACAACGTCTCGATCGCGGTCTCCTTCGACGCGACCGATCGCGACAACCTGACGCGGTTCGACGTCGGGCGCATGGACGCCGTGGTGGTCGGCATCGGCGACAACTTCGAGTCCAGCGTCAAGATCACCCTGCTCTGCAAGGAGCTGGGCGTGCCCTACGTGATCTGCAAGGCGACCAACACCGACCAGCGCAAGGTCCTGCAGAAGGTGGGCGCGGACGAGGTCATCCAGCCCGAGACCCAGATGGGCCACTGGGTGGCCGAGAGCCTCCTGCGCCACACGGTGGTCAACTTCGTCGAACTGCCCGACGGCTACGCCCTGGCGCGGATCCAGCCGCCGCAGTCCTGGTACGGGCGTTCCCTGGCCGAGCTGCAGCTGCTGACCCGCGAGCGCCTGAACCTCATCCAGGTCCACCGGCCGGGCAAGGACCCCAACCAGGACACCAAGGTGCCGCTGCCCGCTGGCAACTTCCGGCTGGAGCAGGGCGATCTCATGGACGTGATCGGCGCCAACAAGGTGCTGGCCCGCTACCGGGAAGCGCCCGCGCCGGCGGCGGAGGCCTGAGCCGGCGGGGGCGGTCCGCGAGGGCGCCCCCGTCGAAAATCTGCTTCCCCTGACGCGGTCGCCACATTAGATTGACACCAGTCGCGTCCGCCGGGCGGACGGCGACGTCACCCGGCGACGTCACCCAGCGACTTCATTCAGCGACGACGGCTGCGCGGGGCGCTCCCGCGGACGCGCCGCGGCGAAAGAGAGAACCAGACATGCGGACCACGATGCGGATCGTCCTGCTGCTGACGGTCGCGGCCTCAGCCGCGCTGCTCGGCTGCGCTCCCTGCAGCGACTACAAGCAGCTCGTCGCGGAGCGCGACGGCAGTGTCCTGTCCCTGCAGTCCGAGATCGCCGCGCGCGAGGCGACCATCGCCGAGGGCCACCAGCTGGCGGCCGGCCTGCGCGAGCAGATCGCCCAGCTCGAGGCCGAGAAGGCCGTGCTCGTCGAGCAGAACGGCGAGGTCGTCACCGTGGCGCTGACCGACGAGCTGGCGTTCTCGGGCGTGAACCTCGGCCTCGGCGAGAAGACGAAGACCGCGCTCGCGGCCATCAAGGACGCCTGCGACCAGTACCCCGGGTGGGACATCCACATCGAGGGCGGCACCGACGACAACGGCGTGCCCGGCGACTACCGCGAGATCTGGCCCTCGAGCTGGGAGCTGGGGGCGGCGCGCGCGTCCGCGGTGGCCCGCTACATGACCAACGATCTGGGCATGGAGGCCACGCGCTTCGCCGTGGTGAGCTACGGCCCCTTCCGCCCCGTCGGCGACAACACGACGGCCGAGGGCCGCGCCCGCAACAACGCCGTCCGCTTCACCCTGCACAAGCCCGAGCGCCTCTGGTTGCGGAACCAGTAGCCCGCCGGCCGCACGACCGCCTCCCGGAGAGCCGCCCCCGCCGGGCGGCTCTCCTCGTCCGGCGGCGGCCGCGCGTCGGGGCGGTCCCGACCGCGCCATTGCCCCGGGACGCCGGGAGTGCTATGCATGGGGGCCGTCCGGCGCTCGACCGCCGGTCGCCGCGCTCACCCCCGGGAAAGGATGACCGATGCGCACGTCCGTTGCCTTCGCCCTGACCGCCGTCCTGGTGCTGTCCGCCGCCGCCGCCGGCGCCCAGCCCTTCGTCCGCCTGGACACCGAGGCCGGGCCGATCCTGCTGGTCCTGACGCCGGAAACGGCGCCGCACCACGTCGCCAATTTCACGCACCTGTGCCGCACCGGCTTCTACGACGGCACCGCGTTCCACCGCGTCATCCCCGGCTTCATGATCCAGGGCGGCGATCCCAACTCCAGGAACGCCGACCGCGCCGACGACGGCCAGGGCGGACCCGGCTGGCGCGACGTGCTCGACGCCGACGAACTGGCGCTGTTCGAGCGCGTCCGCGCCGCGATCGCGGCCAAGGGCTACGCGCTGGCTGGCGACCAGGCGCTGCTGAACGCGGAGTTCAACGCCGCGCACCACGAGCGCGGCGTGCTGTCGATGGCCCGGGCCGCCGACCCCAACTCGGCCGGCAGCCAGTTCTTCATCTGCGTGGCCGACGTCTCCCACCTCGACAACAAGTACACCGTCTTCGGCAGGGTCGTGACGGGCATGGAGACGGTCGACGCCATCGTGGCGTCGCCGCGGGACCGCTCCGACAACCCGCTGCAGGCCCGGCGCATCCTCAAGGCCGTGGTGATCGACGGCGCCGCCGGCCTGACCGCGGACGAGCGCGCCGCCTGGGAAGCCGGCAAGAGCGGCGCGGGCGCCCCGGCCGCGGTCACGCGCTGAACGCCCTAGCGACGGAGGAATCGTGGCCGGCGACGTCATCACGATCAAGGGCGCGCGCGTCCACAACCTGAAGAACCTGGATCTCGTGCTGCCGCGCCACCGGCTGGTGGTGATCACCGGCCCGAGCGGGTCGGGCAAGTCCTCGCTGGCCTTCGACACGCTCTACGCCGAAGGCCAGCGCCGCTACATCGAGAGCCTCTCGAGCTTCGCGCACCAGTTCCTCGACCAGTTGCCCAAGCCCGACGTCGACCGGATCGAGGGGCTGTCCCCGGCGCTGGCCATCGACCAGAAGGGGCTCGGTTCCAACCCGCGCTCGACGGTCGGCACCGTGACCGAGATCGCCAGCTACCTGCGCCTGCTCTACGCCCGCTGCGGCACGGCCCACTGCCCGGCGTGCGGCGTGCCGGCGACGTCGCGCCCGCTGGCGGAGATCCGCGAGGCGATCGCGTCGCGGCCCGAGGGCACGCGCCTGTGGCTGCTGGCGCCGGTGGTGAACGGTCGCAAGGGGGCGCACCGCACCCTGCTGCGGGACCTGCAGCGGCGCGGCTACGTGCGCGCGCTGATCGACGGGGCGCTGCGCGATCTGGACGAGGGGGTCGAACTCGCGGCGGGCGCCCGCCACGACATCGCGGTGGTGGTCGACGGCCTGGTCGTGCGGCCCGGCATCGAGCAGCGCCTGAACGAGGGACTCGCGGCCGCGGTGGAGCTGTCCGGCGGCACGGTGCTGGTGCGGGAAGGGGAGA
This sequence comes from Candidatus Latescibacterota bacterium, assembly GCA_030658975.1. Classification (GTDB taxonomy): domain Bacteria; phylum Krumholzibacteriota; class Krumholzibacteriia; order LZORAL124-64-63; family LZORAL124-64-63; genus PNOJ01. The sequence goes on along the minus strand of JAUSBL010000072.1, from coordinate 14,393 downwards.
CGCAGACGCTCTTCTCCCGCGAGGCCGCCTGCCCCGGCTGCGGGCGGGGCTTCCCGGCGCTGGAGCCCAGGCTGTTCTCCTTCAACTCGCCCGCCGGCTCGTGCCCCACGTGCCAGGGCCTGGGCAGCCTGCCGACGATCCGCGAGGAGTCGCTGGTGCCCGACCCGGAGCTGTCCCTCGCGGGGGGCGCCATCGAGTTCCTGCGCGGCAAGGAGAGCGGCTGGCTGTTCACGCAGGTCGAGGCCTTCGCCGCGGCGATGGGCTTCTCGCTGCACGCGTCGTGGTCGGCCCTCCCCGCGGACGCCCGCCGCATCCTGGTGCACGGGCTGGCGCCGGCCGACGCCAAGGCCCTGCGCAAGCACGCGCACTGGGACGCCTTCCTGGCCGGCTGGCTCGGCCTGGCGCCGGAGCTGCTGCGCCGCCACCGCGAAACCAAGTCCGAGAAGGTGCGCGGGGGCATCGAGAAGCTCATGACGGCCGACGCCTGCCCCGCGTGCCGCGGTTTCCGCCTGTGCGAGGCGGCGCTGGGCGTGCGCGTCGGCGGCCTGCACATCGGCGAGGCCGGCGAACTCGCCCTGGAAGAGCTGGCGGCGTGGGCCGGCGGCCTGTCGTTCGACGACCCGCTCAAGTCGGCCGTGGCGCGCCCCGTCGTCGAACAGATCGCCACGCGCACCGGTTTCCTCTGCGAGGTCGGCGTGAGCTACCTCTCGCTGTCGCGGGGCGTGGGCACCCTCAGCGGCGGCGAGGGCCAGCGCGTGCGCCTGGCCACGCAGGTCGGCTCCCGGCTGACCGGCGTGCTCTACGTCCTGGACGAGCCCAGCGTCGGCCTGCACCACCGGGACATCCACCGCCTGATCGGCACCCTGCAGAAGCTGCGCGACCGCGGCAACAGCGTCGTGGTGGTCGAGCACGACCTCGACGTGATGCTCGCCGCCGACCACCTCATCGACCTCGGCCCCGGCGCCGGCGAGCACGGCGGCCGCCTGGTGGCCCAGGGCACGCCGGCCGAGGTCACCGCCTGCGCGGACAGCCAGACCGGCCGCTGGCTGGCGGGCAGGCGCGACGGCCAGCACCCGCAACCCGTCAACGGCGGCGCCGAACCCGACGCCTGGCTGCGCATGACCGGGCTGCGGGGCCGCAACCTGCGGGGCATCGACCTCGCCGTGCCGCTGCGCCGCCTCACCGTCGTGACGGGCGTCTCGGGATCCGGCAAGAGCACCGCCGTGCACGAGACGCTCTACCGCGCGCTGGCCCGCCGCCTGCACCGCGCCGCGGCCGAACCCGCCCCCTTCGACAGCCTCGAGGGCGACGGGGACCTCAAGTCGGTGGTGCTCGTCGACCAGTCGCCGATCGGACGCTCGCCGCGCTCCACGCCCGCCACGTACAGCGGGCTGATGGGCCCCGTCCGCCGCCTCTTCGCGGCCACGTCGCTGGCGAAGATGCGCGGGTACGGGGCCGACCGCTTCAGCTTCAACACCGGCCCCGGACGCTGTCCGCAGTGCGAGGGCGCCGGGGTGCGGCGCCTGACGATGGACTTCCTGCCGGACGTCGACGTGCCCTGCGAGGCCTGCGGCGGCCAGCGCTACGGCCCCGAGACGCTCGAGGTCACCTTCAAGGGGCGCAGCGTGGCCGAGGTGCTCGACCTGCCCGTGGAGGAGGCGCGCGAGTTCCTGGGCAACGTGCCGGCCTGCCGCCGCATCCTGGACGTCATGGACGGCGTGGGCCTGGGCTACCTGCGGCTGGGACAGTCCGGCGGCACGCTCTCGGGCGGGGAGGCGCAGCGGCTCAAGCTGTCGCGGGAACTGGCGCGCGGCGGCCGCGGCGACAGCCTGTACATCCTGGACGAGCCGACCACGGGCCTGCACTTCTGCGACGTCGACCGCCTGCTGGACATCCTGGCGCGGCTGACCGCGAAGGGCCACACGGTGCTGGTCATCGAGCACAACCCCGAAGTCGTGCGTCGCGCCGACTGGGTCATCGACCTCGGACCCGAGGGGGGCGCCGCGGGCGGGCGGGTGCTGGCGCAGGGCCCGCTGGCGGCGGTCATGGGCTGCGCGGAATCGTACACCGGCGCCATGCTGCGCGCGCTCGCGGGGGGCGGCTGAAGCGCCGCCGACGCCGCCGTTTCGCTCCTGGACTTCCCGTCGGCGCCGTTTAGATTAGGCGTGGCCGGCGCCCGCGACGCCGCCCCGATCCCGGATCCCGCCGCTCCTCTCGCTCAGGAGGACGCCTTGACCACGACCACGAACGACGACACCCCGCTGCGGTCGACTCCCCTGACCGCCTGGCACCGCGACCACGGCGCCCGCATGGTCCCTTTCGCCGGCTTCGAGATGCCCGTGCAGTACCGGGGCGTGCTGTCCGAGCACGCGGCCGTGCGCGAGCGCGTGGGACTGTTCGACATCACGCACATGGGCGAGATCCTGGCGAGCGGCCCGGGCGTGGAGGCCTGGCTCGACGGCCTCTGCACCAACCGCGTGTCCGGCATGCCGGAAGGCAAGGTCGTCTACACCGCGATGTGCCGCCCCGACGGCGGCGTGCTCGACGACATGCTCATCTACCGGCTCGGCCGCGTGGACTGGATGATCGTCTGCAACGCATCCAATCACGACAAGATCGCCGCCTGGGTCGTCGAACGCGCCGCCGGCGTCGCCGGCGTCACGCTCGACGACGCCAGCGACCGCACCGCCATGATCGCGGTGCAGGGGCCCGAGGCCGCGGCGCTGACGGGCCGCCTCGCGGCGCTCAGCGACAGCGCCGACGCCCTCGACGCGCTCGACTTCTACACGGCCTTCGTCCTGCCGCGGCCCGGCGGCCGCTGGATCGTCTCGCGCACGGGCTACACCGGCGAGCGCGGCTACGAGCTCTACGTGCCGTACGACGACGCGCTTCCGCTGTGGGAAGAGCTGCTGGCCCTGGGCGGCGACCTGGGCGTCGAGCCCATCGGGCTGGCCGCGCGCGACACGCTGCGCTTCGAGCCCGCTTACTGCCTCTACGGCCACGAACTCAGCGAGGACTGGACGCCGCTGGAGGCCGGCATCGGCTGGGCCGTGCGCCTGAAGGACCGCGACTTCGTCGGCCGCGCGGCGCTGCAGGGCCAGAAGGAGCACGGACTGCCGCGGCAGCTCGTCGGGCTGGAGGTGACGGCGGCCGACGCCGCCGGCCGCGAGCGGCCCGCGCCCATCGCGCGCCAGGGCGCGCCGGTGTTCTGCGGTGACAAGCCCGTGGGCTTCGTGACCAGCGGCACCAAGAGCCCGACCCTGGGGCGCTCGCTGGCCCTGGCCCTGGTCGCAACGGGGTGCGACCCCGCGGACCTGAGCGTGGAGATCCGCGACCGGCGGCATCCCGTCCGCACGGTCCCTTACCCCTTCCTCGCGGCCCGGGTCAAGGGTGACCCGCGCGCCGCGCGCTGAACGATTCACCCGGCAGGAGGAGAACGGCATGGTGGCGAGCGACCGCAAGTACACGAAGGACCACGAGTGGGTGCTGGCCGAGGGCGAGATCGCCACGGTGGGCGTGACCGAGTACGCGGCCCACGAGCTGGGCGACGTCGTCTTCCTCGAGTTGCCCGAGGTCGGCACCGTCGTCGGCCAGGGCGAGACGGTCGGGACCATCGAGACCGTCAAGTCCGTCGAGGACCTGTTCAGCCCCGTGGGCGGCGAGGTGGTCGCCGTCAACGAGGCGGTGCTCGACGCGCCCGAGACCGTCAACCAGGACCCGCTCGAAGCGGGCTGGCTCTACAAGGTGCGCATCGGCGACCGGAGCGAACTCGACGAGCTGCTCACGGCCGACGATTACGACGCCCTCATCGGAGGCTGAGACGCTCATGCCCTACACGCCGCACACCGCCGCGGACATCCGCGAGATGCTGGACGTCCTCGGCCTCGCGTCCGTCGACGATCTCTTCCGCACCCTGCCCGCGGCCGTGCGGCCGCAGGCGGGGCTGGACCTGCCGTCCTCGCTGTCGGAGGAGGAGGTCTGGCGCGTCATGAGCAACCTGGCCGCGCTGAACGCGGGCCAGGACGAGCTCGCCTCCTTCCTCGGCGGCGGCGTCTACGACGCCGCGATCCCCGCGGCCGTGGACGCCGTGGTCTCGCGCAGCGAGTTCCTCACGGCCTACACGCCCTACCAGCCCGAGGTCTCCCAGGGCACGCTGCAGGTCATCTACGAGTGGCAGACCTTCGTCGAACGCCTGACCGGCCTGCCGGTGGCCAACGCCAGCATGTACGACGGCTCGACGGCGCTGGTCGAGGGGATCCGCATGGCGCTCGGCCGCACCGGCCGCGGCGCCGTGGTCGTGCCCGCCGCGCTGAACCCGCGCCACCGGCGCGTCCTGGAGACGAATCTCGCGAGCGAGGGCGTGAAGATCAGCACGGTCGCCGTCGCGCCCGACGGGACGACCGATCCGGCCGCGCTGCGGGCCGCGCTCGACGGGGAGACCGGCGCGGTCGTCATCCAGAATCCCAATTACCTCGGCCTGATCGAGCCCGTCGACGCGCTCGCCGCGGCGGCGCGCGACGCCGGCGCCCTGGTCGTGGCCTCGGTCAACCCCGTCTCGCTCTCGCGGCTCAAGACGCCCGCCGAATACGGCGCCGCCGTGGCGACGGGCGAGGCGCAGCCCTTCGGCGTGCCCTGCGGCTGGGGCGGACCCCTGCTGGGATTCCTGTCCTGCAGCGACGACCTCAAGCGCCTGATCCCGGGCCGCGTCGTCGGGCGCACCGTCGACCACGACGGCCGCGAGGGCTACGTCCTGACCCTGCAGACGCGCGAGCAGCACATCCGCCGGGAGAAGGCGACCTCGAACATCTGCTCCAACCAGGGCCTGAACATGACGCGGGGCACCGTCTACCTGGCCCTGCTCGGCGCCGAGGGCCTGCGCGAGCTGGGCGAGGCGAACCGCGTGCGCTGCGAGGCCCTGCGCGCGATCCTGCGCGGGATCGACGGCGTGCAGCTGCCCTTCGCCGGCCCCGTCTTCAACGAGTTCGTGGTGCGCCTGCCGCGACCGGCCCGCGAGTTCCGCGCCTTCGCGCGCGGGCAGGGCATCCTGGCGGGCATCCCGCTGGACGGCTTCGCGGGCTGCGGGGCGGGCGACCTGCTGGTCGCGGTCACCGAGCGCCGCACCGCCGACGAGATCGAGCGTTACGGGAGCGTCCTGCGCGACTTCCTGGAGCAGTGAAGGAGATGCCGAACATGAGCCACGAGCGGCAGGGCGCGACGCCCGCGCGCTGGGGCGCGGACCTGCAGACCAGTCTGTTCGCCAAGGGGCGCGCCGGCAGGCGCGCCATGACGATGCCCGCCTGGCACGGCGACGCGGTCGACACGGCGCTGCCCGCCGGCGCGCTGCGCGCGGCGCCCGCGGACCTGCCGTCGCTCTCGGAGCCGGAGGTGCTGCGCCACTACACGCTGCTGTCCAATCTGAACCACCACATCGAGCGCGGGCTGTACCCGCTGGGCAGCTGCACGATGAAGTACAACCCGCGGCTCAACGAGAAGGTGGCCGCGCTCTCCGGCTTCGCCTCGCTGCACCCCGAGCAGGACGAGGCGGACCTGCAGGGCCTGCTCTGCGCCCTGAAGCTCCTGCAGGACGCGCTCTGCGAGATCACCGGCTTCGCCGCCTGCAGCCTGCAGCCGGCCGCCGGCGCCCACGGCGAGTACCTGGGCATGCAGGTGATCCGCGCCCACCACCTCGACCGCGGCGACACCGGCCGCAACGAGGTGCTGATCCCCGACTCGGCGCACGGCACCAACCCCGCCTCGGTGGTCCTGACGGGCATGCAGCCCCGGACGCTGAAGTCGGGGCCGGACGGCCGGCTCGACCTGGACGCCCTGCGGGCCGCGGTCGGCCCGCAGACCGCCGGCATCATGATCACCAACCCCAACACGCTGGGGCTGTTCGAGAGCGACATCGTGGAGGTCGCGCGCATCGTCCACGCGGCGGGCGGGCTGCTCTACATGGACGGCGCCAACCTCAACGCCATCCTCGGCAAGGCGAAGCCGGCGCTGATGGGCTTCGACGTCGTGCATATGAACCTGCACAAGACCTTCTCCACGCCCCACGGCGGCGGCGGCCCCGGCGCCGGCCCCATCTGCGTGACGGACGAACTGGCGCGTTTCCTGCCCGCGCCGATCATCCGCGAGCGCGAAGGCGTCTACAGCCTCGACGCCTGCGCGGGGGAGTGCCGGCCGAGCGTGCACGCCTACCAGGGCAACACGGGCGTCTGCCTGCGCGCCCTGACCTACATCCTGCGCCTGGGCGGGGACGGCCTGACCCGCGTCTCGGAGCGCGCCGTCCTGAACGCCAACTACCTGCGCAAGCGCCTGGAGGGTCTGCTGACGGTCCAGCACGCCGACGGGACGCTGCACGAGTTCATCGCCACGGGCGCCGACTGGAAGGAGAAGTTCGGCGTGCGCACGCTGGACATCGCCAAGCGCATGCTGGACTACGGCATCCACGCGCCGACGATCTACTTCCCGCTGATCGTGGACGAGGCGATCATGGTCGAGCCCACCGAGACGGAGTCCAAGGAGACCCTGGACCGCTTCGTCGAGGTGGTGGCCGCCATCCGGGCCGAGGCCGAGCGCGACCCGGACCTGCTGCGGACGGCGCCGCACACGACGCCCGTCTCGCGCCTGGACGAGGCCGCCGCCGCGCGCCGGCCCGATCTCGGCTGGCTCGGTCCCTGCAACTGCGGTTGAAATGGGCCGCCTGGTCGTGATCCGCGACGGCGCGCGCTGCGGCGCCGAGAACATGGCGGCCGACGCCGGCCTGCTCGCGCGCCACGCGCCGGGCGCCTCGCCCGTGCTGCGGCTCTACCGCTGGTCCCCGCCGGCGGTCTCCTACGGCTACCACCAGGATCCCGACGACTTCGACCGCGAGGCGATCGCCCGCCGCGGCTGGGGGTTCGTGCGCCGCCCGACCGGCGGCCGCGCGATCCTCCACGCCCAGGAGCTCACCTACGCCGTGGTGGGGGACGCGCCGTCGGCGCGCTTCGGCGACGACCTGCACGCCGTCTACACGGCCATCAACGGGGCGCTGACGGAGTTCCTGCGCCGGCTCGGCCTGACGCCGGACGTGTCGGCGGGGGAGAGCCTGGCCGCGGCCCGCGGCGCCGTCTGCTTCCAATCGGCCGGCCGCCACGAGGTGACCGTCGGCGGGCGCAAGCTCGTCGGCTCGGCGCAGCGGCGTCATCCCGACCGCTTCCTGCAGCACGGCTCGATCCTGACCGGACCCGCCCACGCCGATCTGCTGGCCTGCCTGCGGGGGGAGGACGACGGCCCGGACCGCCGCGCCGACCTGCTGGCGGCCACGACGAACCTGGGCGAACTGCTGGGGCGGGACTGCGAGGGTCCGTACGCGGACGAGCTCGAGGATCTGCTCGCCGCGGTGTTCCAGGAACGCTTCGGCTAGGTTCTGGCTCGAAGATTGTCCCTGCCCGAACGCTTGATGTGATGCGACTTGGACATGTAGATGCCGCCATGACAGGGGACGCGGGCCGGGCACCTCGGGTGCCCGGCCCGCTTGACCTACGGTCTCCTGCACCCTCCTGGTGCAGGAGACCTCCGGACACCCCTGTCATGGCGGCATCTGCATGTCCAAGTCGAACAGCATCAAGGCGTTGAGTCAGGGACAATCTCCGAGCCAGAACCCGACTAGAACGCCAGCGACACGCCCGAAGCCACGGCCAGGCCCTTGGTGTCGTCAGGCACGAAAGCGCCGCGGTTCGCCACGGCCAGGTCCCAGCACAGCGGTCCCAGCGCCAGGCCGAGGCCGGCCGCCGCCCGGTCGACGTCGCCGCCGAAGCCGAGGCCCAGCCGCGGCCGCAGCCAGCCGGCCAGGCGCCACTCCAGACCCGCGTTCACCTCGAACCGCCCGCCGGCGCCCGCGCGATCATCGAGCGGCTTGACCACGTCCACCGCCAGCAGGAAGGGGCCCAGGACGTTGCTGGCGCCCAGGCGGACCGTGGCCGGCAGACTGCGCGCGTAGGGCGCCGCCGCCTCCGAGGTCTCCTCGTCGATGATCCTGTCACCGGGCTCGTCGGTGGCCAGCGAGAGCGAGTCGACCGTCGCGCGCCACGTCGTGCGCTCGACGTCCTGGTCCCACGCGATGCGGCTGGCGGCGTTGCTCACCGCCAGGCCCACGACCCAGCCGCGCGGCGCCTGCAGCGCCAGCCCCGCGTCCACCGCGTAGCCGGTCCCGCCGCGCGACGTGAGGTAGGAGGCGGCCGCCTCGCCGCGGACCTCGGTCATCGTCGCGACGATCGATCCGCCCGCCGACTCCACGCGCAGGTCGTAGAGGCCGTGCAGGTAGCGGGCGTTGACGCCGGCCGACAGGCGCACCGCGCGGGTGGTCAGCAGCGGCGTCGCGAACGACAGGGTGCCGGAGGCCAGCGCGAAGCCTTCGCCGTCGGTGTCCTCGAAACTGAAGCTCTCGTCGATCTCGTTGCCCATCAGGATCAGGTCGAAGAAGTCCTTGTCCAGGGTGCCGGTCCCCCCGGCGAGCCCCTGCACGCTCAGGGCCACCGGCCCCACGCAGACGCCCAGCGCCGAGGCCCGCACGTCCGCGTTCAGCATGAACCCCTCGTCGGGGATGTCGTCGAGCAGGCGCTGCTTGTCGGCGGCGTTGAGCGTCGCGCCGGAGATCTCGTTGTAGCGCGTCAGGGAGAAGGCGTTGTTGTTGAGGTCCATCGCGACCGACGCCAGGCCGATCTCCACGCCGTGGGGGCGGCGCAGCGCGAGGTTGGCCGGGTTCCAGCCGACGGCGTCGAGACCGCGGGCCGCGGCCGTGTAGGCCCCGGCGAGCCCCATGGCGCGCACCTGGCCCTGGGCGGCGGCCGGCGCGGCGGACAGCAGGGGCAGCAACACCGCCAACAGGGCGAGCCGCCATGCCGCGCGGCGCACGGGGGCCGACGGGGAGTGGATGTGCGGGTGTCGGTCGGTCATCGGTAGCCTCCGGGAAGCGCTGGTCGTCATTCGTCATCCTCGCTGACGGTGATCTCGGCCGTCAGCGCGCCGCTCACCGACACGCGGTCCACGCTGCGCAGGGTCACGAGGCGACCGCCGGTCCCGGGCAGCGACGCCACCGCGGCGGTGAAGGCCCCCGGCCTGGTCAGCGCGCGGATCTGGTCGCGGTCCAGGGTCACGACGTGCCGGCTGGCGGTGGCCGCGACCACGTAGCCGCCGACGTCGTCGAGCAGGCCGGCGGACACCGCCAGCGGCCCGATCACCAGCTCGGGCGACGTCAGCGCCGACAGGCTGTCGGGCCCGACCTGCAGCGTCACGTCCACGCCGAAGGGCAGGTGGTTGTCGATCACGGCCGTGACCGCCGCCGACTCGAGGTGCCGGTCGAGGTCCCGGCGCGCGTCGTCGTCCAGGTCCAGCGGTTCGGCGTCGAACGCGGACCGCGACGGCAGCAGTTCGACCCGCAGCGGCGCGTCCACGCGCCAGCAGGCGCGGGCCCGGTCGCCGGGGCGCACCGTGCCGACCCAGCCGTCGCCGCCCACGCTGACCGCGCCGGCGAACGTCAGTTCCTCCGGCAGGATGCTCAGGAGTTCCGCGATGTTGCTGTTGTGCTCGTCCAGGACGATGGTCGTGCGGGCTTCGCTCCCCGCGCGCGCGGGCGCGACTTCGCTCACGACGCTCAGCTCCGCCGTCTCCCCGGCGGCGTTGCGGCCCACGAGGCTGAGCTCGACCTCGCCGCCGATGCCGGTGCCGTTGAACACGTCCACCACGAGCGTCGCCGAGGCGAGCCGGACGCCCGAGAGTTCGCCGGGGATGTCGATCGACTCGGTGTGCGGCGCGAAGTCGAACACCTCGAGGGGGAACACGCCCTGCACCTCGGCGAAGGCCAGCGTCAGCGGCGCGATGGTCGCCGACAGGCCCGCGTCCGCGGACAGGGTGACCACGCCCTCGCCGCTGCCGGGCGAGACCACCTCGACGTCGTAGGTCAGCCGGGTCAGCGCGTCGCCGCCGTCCGCGGTGATCGTGCAGCCGGCGAGGTCCACGACCGTTCTGCGGTCGCCTCCCGCCGGCAGGTCCAGGCGCACGACGAGCGTGTCGCCGGCGCGGTCCCGCATCTGCGGGAAGGTCACCCGCGCCGCGCACGGCAGGTCGATGCCGCTGGACAGCAACAGGTCCAGCGCGCCGCTGCCGACCGTCGCGGACAGGACCCCGAAGTCGTCGGGCAGATCGGCCCCGCCCGACTCGCGGAACGAGAGCGCTTCGACGCGCGCCGTGGCCTCGTCGACGACCAGGCCGGTCAGCAGCATCGTCACCGACAGGGAGGCGGCGGGCGTCACCACGGCGGCGGCCGCGCCCGGCGAGCCGCCCTGCAGGCGCACGGCCAGGCCGCCGGACAGCAGCGCGCCGGCGAGGTCGGCCTGCGCGACGGCGCTGTCGCCGGGCGCGATCTCCCCGTCGAAGACGACGGTCGTCACCACCGCGCCCGCGCCGTCCAGGACGTCGGCCACGATGCGCTGCGGCGCCGCCGCGCCCGACACGGGCACCGGCAGGCCGTTGCGCAGCCGCACCTCGAGCCGGCCCGTAGCGATGCGCGCGGACTCGAGGCGGTCCAGGGGCGCCGGCTCGCTCTGCAGGTCGATCGTGAACGCCGGCACCGGCAGGGGCACCGGCGGCAGCCCGGCGAGCTCGGGGGCGATCTCGGCCAGTGTGAAGTCCGCCTTCCGCGGCGGCTGGTCGGGCAGCGCGAAGCTGCCGAGCTCGGCCGCGGCGTCGAGCCCGTCGAGCTCGGCGGTGAGGTCGAGGTCCAGCGCGACGCTCGTGGTGTCGCCCTCGGCGCCGAAGGCCAGGACCGAATCCGCGCCCGCCGCCACGTAGTCCTGGTCCTCGATCATCTCGAGCACCGTGAGCTCGTGCGTGCCGATCGGCACCGAGAGACGGGTCGTGAAGACGGGCAGGGCCGGATCGGCGATCTCGCAGCCGGCGGCGGCGAGGCAAGCGGCCAGCAGGGCCGCGGCGGCGGTCCGGCGCAGGGCGGCGACGGTGTGCATGGTGCTCTCCCGGTTGTCGTTCTCTCGTCGGAACCGGACATGAAAGACCCGTGCCGCGGAGCGGCGCGCCACGGATCCGGGCGGCGGGGAGCGACGGGGAACGACCGGGAACGGCGGGGCAGGTCGCGGTCTCGCGGCCTGCCACCGTCAGCGCGGAGGCATCCTGCGCCCGTCCGTCGCCGCTGCAGCCTGCACGGCAGCCCGTGCGAAGTGCGGGCGCGACGAGGGCCGGCCTTGACCGCACGCGGCAGCCGTCCCTAGACTGACCGCGGGACGACCAACCGGGAGAGCCGATGATCCGCGACTTGCTGACGCGACTGGCGACCGCCCTGCTGCTGGTGCTGGCCGCGCTCAGCCTGGCCTTCCTGCTGGCGCGCCTGGCTCCGGGCGATCCGGTGGGCATGCTGCGCGATCCCGACCTCGACGCGGCGGGTCGCGAGTTGCTGCGCCAGCAGTACGGCCTCGACCGCCCGCTCGCCGAACAGTACGTGCGCTGGCTGGGCGGCGCGGTGCTGCACGGGGACCTCGGCCGCAGCCTGCGGCTGCACCGCGAGGTGTCGGACGTCCTGGCCGAGGCCGTGCCGCGCACGCTGCTGCTGACCTTCAGCGCCTATCTGGTGCACCTCGCGGTGGCCGTGCCACTGGGCGTGTGGATGGCGCGCCGGCGCGGTTCCGCCGCCGAGCGGGCCGTCGGCGCCCTGGGCCTCGCGCTGAACTCCCTGCCGGCGTTCTGGCTCGGTCTGATGCTCGTGCTGATTTTTTCCCGCGGCCTGGGTTGGTTGCCGGCCTCGGGGATGCACTCGCCGGATCACGCGCTGCTGCCCTGGCCTTCCCGCCTCCTGGACACCCTGCGCCACCTCGTGCTGCCGGTGGCCGTGCTAGGGCTGGCCACCGCCGTCGGCACGGCCCGCTACGTGCGGCAGGCCGTGCTCGAGGTCCTGGATTCCGAGTTCGTGACGGCCGCCCGGGCCCGCGGCCTCCCCGAGCGCGTCGTGATCTGGCGCCACGCCCTGCGCAACGCCCTGCTGCCGGTGGTCACGCTGGTGGGACTGAACCTGCCGGCGCTGCTCGGCGGCGCCGTGGTGACCGAGACCGTGTTCGCCTGGCCGGGCATGGGCCGCGTGGCGGTCGAGGCGTTGTGGGCCCGCGACTACCCGGTGATCCTCGGCGCGGCGGGGCTCTCGGCCGTGGTGGTGGTGGTCGGCAACCTGCTGGCCGACCTGTGCTACCGGCTCGTCGATCCACGCGCGCGGACGGGCGGGGAGGGGCGGACGTGAACGTCGTCGGCCGCGCCCTGCTGCGCGATGCGGGTGGCCGGACCGGGCTGGTCCTGATCCTGCTGCCGCTGCTGGCGGTCGTCCTGTCCGGGCCGCTGGCGCCCGGCGACCCACTGCGGGTGGGGACGGCCGCCGAGCAGCTGCTGGCCCCGTCGCGGGCGCATCCGCTCGGGACCGACGCGCTGGGCCGCGACGTCCTGGGCCGTCTCATGCTGGGTGGCCGCGCGTCCCTGGCCGTGGGCTGGTCCGGCGTGCTGGGGGCCGTGCTGATCGGCACGCTGGTCGGACTCGCCGCCGGTCTCGGCCCGCGGCGCCTCGACCGCGCGCTCATGGCCCTGACCGATCTGTTCCTCGCGTTCCCCCGCGTGTTCCTGGTGCTGCTGCTCGCGGCCGCCGCCGCGCCGTCCCTGGCGCTGGTCGCGGCCGTGATCGCGGCGACGGGCTGGATGGGCGTGGCGCGCCTGGTGCGCGCGGAAGCGCTCGTGCTGCGCGAACGCCCGTTCGTCGTCGCGGCCCGCAGCCTCGAGCTGCCGGCCTGGCGTCTGGCCGCCCGTCACGTGCTGCCGCACGTGCTGCCCCTGGTGATCCTGGCGGCGTCCCTGCGCGTGGGCGGCGCGATCCTGCTGGAATCCTTCCTCAGCTACCTCGGGCTGGGCGCCCAGGACCCGACCGTTTCCTGGGGAGCCATGATCGAGCACGGCCAGCGCCACCTGGCCGACGCCTGGTGGCTGGCCGCATTCCCCGGCCTCGCGATCGCGCTGACGGCGATCGGCCACAATCTGCTCGGCGACGCCCTGCGCGACGAGCTCGACCCGCGCGCCGACGGACGCTACGGTTCACCCGGGGGTGACGGCGCGTGAACGCCCGCCGCCTGCTGAGCCTCGTATCCCTGCGGGTGACCTATCCGGGCCCCGACGGCGGCCGCGAGGCCCTGCGCGGCGTGGACCTGGAACTCGCCGCCGGGGAGGCCGTGGCGATCGTCGGCCCGTCGGGCGCCGGCAAGTCCACGCTGGCCCTGGCGATCCTGGACCTGCTGCCGGCGCGGGCCCGCGTGACCGGCGATCTGCGCTGGCGCGGCGAGTTTGCGCGCCCCGGCGCTCAGCGGCGGCGGTTGATGGGACGCGGGATCGGGATGCTCTTCCAGGACCCGCTGGCGAGCCTGGACCCGGTCGTGCGCGTGGGAGACCAGCTGGCCGAGACGTTGCGCGTCCTGCACGGATTCGGCAGGGCCGAAGCGGACCGGCGGACGCGCGAGCGGCTGGCCGAGACGCTGCTGCCTGATCCCGGCGCGGTCGCGCGGCGCTACGCCCACCAGCTCAGCGGCGGGGAGCGGCAGCGCGTCGCGCTCGCGCTCGCCCTGGCCGGCGATCCCGCGCTGCTGATCGCCGACGAGCCCGCCACCGCGCTGGACCCCACCCTGCGGGCCGCGGTGACGGCGCTGCTGGGCGCACTCGTGCGGCGCCGCGGCATGTCCCTGCTGATGGTCACCCACGATCCCGTGCTGACCGCGGGACTCGTCGACCGCGTCCTGCGCCTGGAGGCGGGCCGCATCGCGGCGACCGCGGACGCAGCTCCCGCGGCCGTGCCGTCGCCGGCCGCGCCGTCGCGTGGAGCGGCCGCCGCCGACGCGACGGCGCTGGCCTGCAGGGGGCTGGTCGTGAGGTATCCGGGTCACGGCGGCCGTCCCGGCGTCGCGGCGGTCCGCGGCGTCGACCTGACGCTCGGCGCCGCCTCGTCGCTCGGCCTTGTGGGGGAGTCGGGGTGCGGCAAGACGTCGCTGGCGCGGGCGGTGTGCGGGCACCTGCGACCCGCCGGCGGCACGGTCGAGGTGGGCGGGCGTCCCGTCCCTGGCCGGCCGTACCGGGCCGCCCAGATGATCTTTCAGGACCCCTACTCCTCGCTCGACCCGCGCCAATTCTGCGGCGACGCCGTCGCCGAAGCGGCGCGCGCGTCCGGAGAAGCCCCGGACGCGGCGCGGGCCACGGCCGTGCGGCTGCTCGCCGCCGCCGGACTGGAGCCCGGCGTGGCGGAGCGGCGCCCGCACGCGCTCAGCGGCGGGCAGCGCCAGCGCGTGGCCGTCGCCCGCGCGCTGGCGGCCCGGCCGGCGCTG
>JAUSBL010000068.1 GCA_030658975.1 Candidatus Latescibacterota bacterium | reverse complement strand
GCCATCGACTTGGCGAAGGCGGTCTCGGCTGCCCGCAGTTCGGCCTCGAGCGCCGCGACATCCGGCGTCACCTCACCCGCCATCACGACGACCGGCACCATCATCACCAGCGCCGCGACGAGCAGATACCTGATCACTTTCATGCTCCACCATCCCCTCCCGCGCCATCGGATCGGTGCGAACGTTACCCCCTAATATATGTCACGGCCGTGGATCCGTCCGTGCCGGAGATCATTGCCGGAGACCGTTTGCGGCGTTATCCTGGAATCCGCAACGATGCCGACGACAACCGACCCCTCACGCGAGGAGATCCCCATGGCGCACGTCCTTCCCGACCTGAAGTACGCGAAGAGCGCGCTCGAACCGCACATCTCGGCCGAGACGCTCGAATACCACCACGACAAGCACCACGCGGCCTACGTCGCCAACCTGAATAACCTGATCCCGGGCACGGAGTTCGAGAAGCTGTCGCTCGAGGACATCATCCGCAAGGCTCCGGCCGGCGGCGTGTTCAACAACGCGGCCCAGATCTGGAACCACACGTTCTACTTCGACGGCATGGGAGCCAAGGGCGGCGGCGCGCCGTCGGGCGCCCTGGCCGCGGCCATCGACAAGGCCTTCGGCTCCTTCGCGGCCTTCAAGGAGCAGTTCTCCAAGGCGGCCATCGGCAACTTCGGCTCGGGCTGGACCTGGCTGGCGAAGTCCGGGAGCGGCGGCCTGGAGATCGTGAGCACCAGCAACGCCGGCTCGCTGATCACCACCGACAAGAAGTCCGTGCTGACCATCGACGTCTGGGAGCACGCCTATTACATCGACACGCGCAATGCGCGCCCCAAGTACGTCGAGAACTGGTGGAACGTCGTGGACTGGAACGTCGCGGCGAAGCACT
The DNA here is from genome assembly GCA_030658975.1 of Candidatus Latescibacterota bacterium. Lineage (GTDB taxonomy): Bacteria > Krumholzibacteriota > Krumholzibacteriia > LZORAL124-64-63 > LZORAL124-64-63 > PNOJ01. Next base: position 16,750 of record JAUSBL010000068.1, on the reverse strand, counting down.
TCGGCGGTTGACCAAAGGCGATCCGCGATGACCACGTCCGAACGGCCGGCGCCGCCCCACTTCCTGGGCATCGGCGTCGTGCGCGGCGGTACGACCTGGCTCTGGCGCCAGATCGGACTCCACCCCGGGGCCTGGATGACCCCGGTGAAGGAGTTGGACTACTTCAACCGCCTGTATCCGGTCGTCGTCGGGCCGCCGGGCGGCGAGGTCGAGGTGGTCGAAGGCATCGACCCCTGGCGCGAGACGCTGGGGCGGCTGCGCTGGGACCGCCTCGGCCGCTACCTGCGGGGCAACGACCTCGAGACGCTGGCCTGGCGCTGGCGCTTCTATCGGGGGCAACCGTCACCCGAGTGGTACGCGTCCCTCTTCACGCTGGCGCGCGGCCGCGTCACCGGCGACATCACGCCCCATTACTCCGCGCTCGGCGACGAGGGCGTGCGCCACGTCGCCGAGCGTTATCCGCAGACGAAGATCGTGCTGCTGCTGCGCGACCCGGTCGCCCGCGACTGGTCCCACGCCGCGCACTTCCTGGGCTTCGAGCGGGGCCGGCCCATCGCCGACCTCACCGAACGCGAGATCATCGACCACATCCACGACCCCTCGACGCGGGCGCGCGGCGACTACCTGCCCATGCTGGAGCGGTGGGAGCGGCACGTGCCGCCGGAGCGGTTCTTCGTGGGGTTCTTCGAGGACATCCACGAGCGGCCCGATGAGCTGCTGCGCAGCCTGTGGCGGTTCCTGGATCTCGACGACGATCCGGCGCTGCTGCCGCCGGGGCGCGAGCGCAAGGTCAACGCCGCCGGCGGCGGCGCGGCGCCTGCGGCCGTGTCGCGGCACCTGGCGGAGCTGCACCTGCCGGCGCTCGAGGTGCTGGCCGGGAGGTACGGCGGGGCGCCGGAGCGTTGGCTGGCGCGAGCACGCGGGTTGCTGGTCTGATTCGCTTTCCTGCGGACTTCATGTTCGAACTGACCGATATCGAGAACGACGAGGTGGTCGCAAATTGCGACCACCTTATGGTTGTCATATAGAGGCTAAAAAGGTATACTATATATACCGCATAAGCCGGAGGCCGCGATGGAGTTTGAGTTCGACGAGGCCAAGAGCTTGGCGAATAAAGCCAAGCACGGCATAGACTTCGTTGATGTTCAGGCTCTCTGGCTCGATGAAATGCGCGTCGAGATCCCGGCTCGAACGCAAGACGAGCTTCGATTCCTAGTCATCGGCCGGATCATCGACAAACACTGGTCTGCAGTCATCAGTTATCGCGAGGGGCGGATCCGGCTGATCTCGGTTCGACGATCGCGCGAAGAGGAGGTCGCAATCTATGAAAGCTAGCGATTTCGACCGTAAGTTCGATGACGGTGCGGATGTCACCGGCGACCTCGATCTTTCCCAAGCTCGTCGTCCTGGTCAAGAGCAGCGTCGAGTGAATGTCGACTTTCCCACGTGGATGATCGAGTCCCTCGACCGTGAGGCGAAACGTCTCGGCGTCACTCGCCAGTCGATCATCAAAGTCTGGATAGCTGACAGGCTTGAACGAAAAGTATCCTGATCGCCAGGTAGGTCTGCGGTCGGAATGAGGCGCGCGAATTCGTGAGCATTGGTCGATGGGCATTCAGGTGGGTTGATCTGCTGACTGACCGTTGAAGTTGACGGATCGGTCCTGTCGCGTCGCTGGCAGAACCAGTGCAGTGCCGAGACCGCCCGCAGCGTAACGCAGGTGTTATACAAAGTTGGATGGAGTGATAGATCCGTGAGTGTAGTTCATGGCAAGCTATCAAGTGGCATTGTTGTCATTCTACTTCTGTGTCTATTTAGTCCAGTATTAGCAGGCGATAATGAGAAGATCATTAAGTCGTCGGATGACACAGATGGGGCGCGGCATCACCGATATGTTGTTGAGGGTGACAGCCTCACTGGCCGACTATTTGAAACAGAGATATTCCAGGGACGATCAGGCCATAGGACGACACATAGCGTAGAAGAGAGTCCGGTATTCTTCAAGCAAGGCGGACTGTATCTCAACCCATTCTCAGTACCAACAGCAATAGTGTGGGTTCAGACGCAAGCAAACTTTCAAATAGGACTCATAACTGGAGACAATGCAGTGTTGGATACCTTCGAATTCGTTGGAGTAGAAAACGGAGTGTATCTCTTTCCGCTGCCGGATAGGCTGCCGCCTCCTGGTATTGTGGGTGCTATTCTGTACTTTGGTGGAGTAGAAGTAGATAGAATTACTATTCCGTTTCGTTAGGAAGCGAAGTGACGCAACTTGTATAACACGAGCTTGCAGCGGTTCAACGGCCCTGACACGCGCCATGCAGGGCATGGCCCGCGCCAGACCCGCTGGCCGCTGAAGCTAATGATATCCCGTATCAGCGATGACACCACCAACCAACCCCCTGCCCGTCCAGAAATGCCTCGGCCTCGCGCCCCTGCAGCATCGCGAGGGTCGCCAGCATGCCGGCCTCGGTGCAGGTCGGGGCCGCGACGGTGACCGCGCGCGGGGCGCCGCGCACCGGCCAGCCCGTGCGCGGGTTCAGGATGTGGCCGTAGCGGACGCCGTCGCGCAGCAGGAAGCGCCGGGCGTCGCCGCTGGTCGCCAGGCCCCCGGTTTTCATCTCCAGCACGCGTTCGGCGTGGTCCTCGCGGCCGGGATCCTCGACGCCCACCCGCCAGGCCGCGCCGCCGCCGCGCGGGCCGGTGGCGCGCAGGTCGCCGCCCAGGTTCACCAGCGCCGCGGCCGGCGCCTCAGCGGCCAGCAGCTCGGCCGCGCGGTCGGCCGCGTACTCCTTGCCGAACCCGCCGAGGTCGATCTCCATCCCCGCCGGCAGCGTGATCTCGGGGTTGTGCCAGGCGACCTTCTCCCAGCCGATCAGCGGCAGCAGCGCCTTGACCTGCCCGCGCGACGGCAGGCGGTCGCCGCCGTCGAACTTCCACACGCGACGTAAAATGCCAGAGGTGACGTCGAAGCGGCCGCCGCTGAGCGCGTGGCAGCGCGCGGCGAGGTCGAGCAGCCGGGCGGTTTCGTCGTCGACGCGGACGGCGGCGCCGCCGGCGGTGTTGATCGCCTGGACGGCGCTGTCGTCGCGGTAGCGGCTGAACTTGCGTTCGATGCGGCGGGTCTCGGCGGCGGCGAGCTCGGCGAGGCGCTGGGCCGACGCCTCGTCGCAACTCTCCAGCAGGATCTCGCAGGGGCCGGCCATCGCCGTGAAGGCGCCGGCCCAGAGGTCGCCGCGCCGCTGCACGGCAATGATCATGTCAGGAACGGTCATGGTTCATGTCAGGATCCGAACGAGTAGCCGAGCTGGAAGATCCAGGCGTCCACGACCGGGAAGAGGTCGAAGTCCGCCAGGTCCCCGGGCGCGCCGGCCGGATGCGCGTCGCCGGCCTGGCGGTAGTACTCCACGCGCACCGTGACGCGGTGGTCGCGGCCGACGTCGCGGCCGTGCTCGAGGCCGAAGGTCCAGGCGTTGAACTCGCCGAGCCGGTAGTCGGCCGTGGCGTGGTCGGGCAGCGCGGCCCCGTCGGACAGCCAGCGGGTGTAGAAGTCCGCGGCCGACTGGCGGTACCAGCGCAGGTGGGGCTGCAGGTAGCCGTGGGCGCCCAGCGCGACGCGGTCGCGCAGCTCGACGGTGTGCGAGGCGATGCCCCAGTCGTCGGTCATGAAGCGGTAGGACAGGTCGACGGCGCCGTGCGACAGCTGCCGCTTCGCGCGGCCGAACAGGATGTGCTTGGTGCGCGCGTCGGGACGGTTCTCGAAGAGCTGGTCGACCGGCGCGCCGCTGACGGGGTCCACGACGCTGACCAGCTTGTAGGGGTCGGTCTGGTAGCCGTCGACGCGGCTCAGGGAGTAGGTCAGCTGGACGAGGGTGGCGCGGTCGATCACCTGCGTCAGGCCGAGCATCGCGTCCATCACGTCCTTGCTGCCGTCGCCGGCGAGCCGCGGCAGGTCGGCGCCGACCGGCGTCATCGCGGCGAAGGGGATGGGGCGGCCGCCCTCGGGCGTGACCGTGTCCTGCGAGTAGGAGAGGCCGGCGCTCAGCGTGCGGTTGCGGCGGTCGAAGTCGCGCGTGAGCGAGGCGTTGGCGCCCAGCGAGGTGTAGTCGTGCTCGCCGGAGCCGTAGAGGCCGGCCGAGACCGTGGACAGCCGGCCCAGCGGCAGCGTCACGCCGCCGCTGACCGCGACGCGCGCGTCGCGGAAGGTGTCGTCCAGGGGCGTCTCGCCGGGGGCGGTCTCGTAGCTGCCCCGGCCCGAGGGCCGCGTGAAGGTCTGCACCGCGGCGCCGGGCACCGCGCCGCTGGCCGAAGCTCCGGTCAGGGCGTCGTAGACGACCTTGAAGTTGGCGAGGCGTCCGGAACCGAAATCGTGGCGCGCCTGCACGACGGTCTCGAGGGCCGAGACGCGGTTGGGCTCGGTGTAGCCGAGGATGGCGGTCTCGACCTCGGTGGCGTGGGAGGGGGCCACGCCGCCGACGCCCGCGAGCGCGCAGGCGGCCGACAGCGCGCCGCGGATCGAGCGGAAGGTGCGGTCAGTTGCAGCCACAGCCGCCACCTCCGAACCCGGCGCCGCCGGTGGAGGCTTCTTTGCTGAAGTAGATGTGCTCGTCGAGCGCGGCGGTGACCTGGTCGCCGTCGAGCCGCATCGCGCGCTGCGCGAGCAGGTCGCGCTCCCACGGCTGCACGCCCAGGCTGGCGCAGCCGCCGAGCAGCGACGAGGCCAGCACGGCCGCCGCCGCGAGGATCGATTTACTTCGCGGTCGCATCGGGCGCTCCTTCGGCCAGCAGGGCTTCGATCTCGGCCTCGACCGCGGCGGTCTGCTTCGGATCGAACCCGACGTGGCTCGTCCTGAGCCGGCCGTCGCGTCCGATCAGGAAGCTGGAGGGCATGGCCTGCAGCTCGTACGCGAGCGCGAACTTGTTCCCGACGTCCCAGATGATCTGCAGGTCGCCCCCGAGCTCGGCGAGGAAGGTTTCGGCGGCTTTGCGGTCGTGGTCCTCGTTGACCATCAGCACGGTCAGACCCCGCTCGCCGTACTTCTTCTGCAACTCGTTCAGCCAGGGGAACGACGACCGGCAGGGCTGGCACCAGGAGGCCCAGAAGTCCACGTAGACCACCCGGCCCGCGTAGGGCTTCAGGTCCAGGGCGGTGGGGGTCGGGACACGCGGGCCGTCGAGTCCGGCGGCGGCCGGCAGTGCGGCAACGAGCAGGGCGAGCAGCAGGGGAAAGACGAAGACAGCCCTCTTCACGTCGGGCTCCTTTCGGCGGGTACGGTTCCGCGTGGGCCAGGGAATCCTAGCGAACTCTGGGGAGATTGGATAGTTCCGAAATACCGCGACCGGCGTCAGTGCCGCGTGATGGCGGCAGCGGCCAGGGCGAGCAGCAGGGGGGACAGCAGGACCAGGGCGGCGCGGAACAGGATCTGGCGTGACATATTTTGATGGCTTTCCGATGGGGTCGATGTGGCGCCTGTGCGGCGCGGGCGGCGCTAAAGTAGGCCGGGCTTTCCCCTGGGGCAAGCCATAAACCCTGTAGGGGTATGGTCTTTTTCCAGCCACCGCCGTATCATGGAGTCGGATGATCACCGCCACCCTTGGCTACCGTCCGCTCCTACGGAGGTCCGTCATGCTGCGCTCCCGGGTGCTGTTGCTGTCATCGCTTCTGGTCCTGGCCCTGTTCGCCGGCTGCTCCGATTCCACGGCGCCGGCGCCCGACGACAAGGACAACATCCTGGATCCCGGCGACGGGTCCTTCGCCCTGAAGGACCTGGCCGTCCAGATCCCCTGGGGGCCGCCGGTGCTGCTGCGCCTCGAGGGTTCGAACATGGTGGCCGACCCCGCCGAAGGCACCGTCTCGCTGGACGTGCACGTGCGCAACCTCTCGGACCGGACGATCGGCGTGCCGTTGACCGTCTGGCTGTCGGGCTTCACGCCGGCGGACGTGGCGCCGGCCAACGCGGACCTCGTCATGTATCCCGAAGACGATCCCGTCCACCCGAACGGCGTCGTCGACTCGACGGGCGTCTGGGTGCAGTGGGGCTACGACTACGCCGGCCTGATCGGCGACGACGGTCTGCTCGCCCCCGGCGAGGCCTCCGCACCGAAGACCTGGATCTTCGAGGACCCCTCGCTGGGCTCGTTCGCCTTCGCGGCGCGGGCCGACATCGGCGACGATCCCGGCCAGGCGCGCCTGGGCGGGATGTGCTTCCTGGACCTGGACTACAACGGGCTTCCCGGCGAAGGCGAGCCTCCCTTCAACGGCGGCTCGGTCATCGTGACCGGTCCCGGCGACTACTGGCACGTCATGTCGCCCGGCGACGACGGCCGCTACGCGGCGCCGCTGTGGGAGCCCGGCATCTACCAGGTGACGTTCGAGAGCTACAGCATGACCCCGCTGCCGGTGGAATTCACGACGCCGAACCCGCTGACGGTCGTGATCACGGCGGGCCCCGACGGCGTGGCGCAGAGCTTCCTGGACGCCCACTTCGGCATCGCGCCCGGCTGGTTCCCGCCGCCGTTCGCCCGGCCGATCGGGTTCACCGACCTGCGGCCCGAGGCCCTGCACGTGGCGCCCTGGATGTATCTGGACGCATCGGTCGACGGCGCGCTGATGACCTTCCACGTGGGCTACTCGGGCTGCTCGCCCGAGCATCCCTTCTCGCTGTGGATGTCGGGCGGGTTCATGGAGTCGCAGCCGCCGCGGGCCGTCGTCACGCTGGTCAACGAGCTGGACGAGGAGTGCGACGCCTACTTCGAGCAGATGCCCGTCTTCGACCTGAGCCCGCTGTTCCACCGCTACATGGAGAGCTACGGCCCGGGCGAGCTGATCCTGGACCTGCGGGGGCCCGACGGTTTCTCGCAGCTGATGAAGATCGGCATCGCGATGCCGGATTCTTCGGACCCGGGGTATCCCGGCGGCAGCTGATCGTAAGCCACGAAAGCAGCGGCCCCGCTTCCGGGAGGAGGCGGGGCCGTTTCCGTGCTAGGTTGCAGTGTCAGCGCCAGGCGCCCAGGATCGCGCCCATCAGGGCCAGCGCGACCACGTCGTGCAGGGCCAGCACCAGGTAGAGCTTCAGCGAGCGGCCTTCGAACAGGTGGTTGGCGCCGGTGGTCATGCCCACCAGGCCGATGCCCGCGTAAAGGCCGACGCGCAGGCCGTCGAGCCAGGAGTCCGCGCCGGCCCAGCCGACGAACACGGCCAGGGTCAGCGCCATGACCGCGCCCGACAGGAAGGCCCAGACCATGGTGACGGGCCTGTAGTCGGCCGCGACCTGCTCCTTGGTCTTGCCGATGCCGGCCATCCAGGCCTTGCCGAACAGGCCGGGCGAGAACCAGGCGCCGCCGATCACCATCGACAGCACGGCGCAGACCAGCACGGCCAGGTAGTTCACCGAGACGGGGGGCATCGCTCACCTCCGGATAGACGGGGAAAAACCGATTCCGGCTGGATCTTCCACGTATAAGAGCGATTTTGTCCAGAACATTGACGAGCGGACCCACCGCCGACGGGAGACGACCATGACCGCGATCCTGCGCAAGATGACCCTGTGCACATCGACCCTGCTGATGATGTTGGCGGCGACCCTCCCGGCCGCGGCCGCCGAGGAGTTCGAGCGCGTGCCCTACTCCGGCACCTACGACGTGTTCGCGCGGCCGCACGACGTGCGCGGCGACGGTATGGGCGGCACCGGCACCGCCGGGGCCGAGGGGCCGCTGGCGGCGTGGTGGAACCCCGCGACGGTGTCCGTTCGCGACGGCGCGACGGTCGGCTACCAGGGCTTCGGGCAGTTCTTCGACGGGCAGCAGCAGTGGGCCACGGGTGCGGCCGTCGCGCGGGGCCGCCTGCAGGCGGGCGTCATCGCTGGACGCTGGAGCGGGGAGCTGCCGCTGGTGACGCTGGTGGGGGACACCGTGAGCGTCGGCTCGCGCCAGGACCAGTTGCTGGTCCACGCCGCCTGCGAGCTGGGGCCGACGCTGTTCGGCGAGGACTCCGGCACGGTGCTGCGCGCGGGCGTCGCCGGGCGCCGCCACCGGCTGGAGGTCGCAGGCGGGGAGGCCTCGACGTGGAGCGCGGACCTGGGCGTGGTCGCCGGCCGCGGTCCCGAACATCTGGCCGCCGCCGGCGACTGGCGCTGGCGCGCGGGCGCCGTTTTCGCCGGGCTGGCGGGCGACGGGCGCGACATCGGCTCGCTGGGCATCGACCCCGTGCGGCGCCTGAGCTACGGCGCGGCGGTCGGCGTGTGCCTGGCGCGCCGCGACGACGGCGGCGACCTGCTCGACCTCAACGTGGCCGGCGACTGGGTCCTGTACCGCCGCGACGGCGACTGGTTCGACGCGGCCGAGTGGCGCGGCGGGGCCGAGCTGCTGGTGGGCGGGCTGGTGGCGATCCGGCACGGGCTGGCGGCGGAGCACGCGCAGAGCCCGTACGCCGGGGACGCGTGGGGGCTGGGGGTGCGGTGGCGGGACCCGCGCGGGCGCTTCGAGATGTCGGCGGACTACGCGCGGCTCGACCTGGACGGCGCGGTGTTCCGCGACGCGGTGGACCGCGTGGGGGTCGCGCTACGGGCGGGTTTCTAGCCCGTCAGGTACCTCGTCCTGACCACCTCGAGATGGTGGGCGGCGTGGCCGGCGGTGATGTAGGGGATCGCGCGCACGACGATGCGGTTGTTGTTGGCGGTGCCGGCGCGGGCCAGGGCTTCGGGGGACAGGCCGGTGAAGAAACGCACCGTCGCGCGGCGCAGGTTGACGAACTCGTCCAGCAGGTCGGCGAGGGGGATGCGGTCGAAGTCGGCGCCGGCGACCCAGGCGTTCTCGTCCATGCCGGGCAGTTCGGTGGGGTCGGCGCGGGCGATGCTGGTGGCGCGGTAGAGGAAGAGGCGTTCGGTGTCGATTAGGTGGCCCAGGAGTTCTTTGATGGACCATTTGCCTTCGGCGTAGCGGTGGAGGGCTGACTTTTCATCGAGAGATTGCAGCAGGGACTGGGCTTCGGTGATCTGGGCCGTGAGGGTGGACAGGATGTCGGAATCGAGCACGGGCTCGATGTACTTCCCATAATAGGGAGCGTGGTCGCCAGGGACGGGGCGGGGGAGGCGAGGCATGGTGAGGCTCCTTGGGGTTGGACAGTTTGAGAGCGTTGATTTGCCGCCGATTCGATCGACTTTCTAGGTTTCGTGGGTCACTCCTGCTAGGTCACTGAAACCACAAGCGGTCAGTCGCTCATAGGTGCCGTTTAAGCGGTTGATTGGCGGCACGTAAACGACCGTGACATCCCGCCCTCGTGTCAACATCACGCGATAGGCATTCAGTCGCAACTGATGTGCATCCCGCACATGCGTCCCTCGCTTGTAGGTCCGCGCGTTTGCATTGGACCAGCCCCCGTCGAGGAACTCGAAGTCCGTGCCCCAAGCCAACAAGACGGCATCCAGTTCGAGTCCCTGGGCTCCGAATTCTGTGACGCAATCTCGCAGGTTGCGGCAAGACCGCCCATCCGGATGATCTTCTGGATCACTGTACCAGGGCCCGAATCGCAGGCGTTTTGTCGACTGAAAATCGTTCGGGACACCGAACCGCTCGAGGTCGCGATCTCTTGAGGACGCTACCAGGCCGAAGCGAGCCTGCGGATTCTCGCCGTACCGCTCGCGAAGGTAGGATCGCGCAATCTCGAGGTCGCGAGTGATTCGAAGATGATAGCCCGCGCTGGCCAGCTTCGCGGCAACATTTCGCACGTTCGCGGGATCCTCTCGGCCGAGGAGCTGATCCACGAAATGATGAAGATCTGAAGCTTGATGGAATCGCAATTCCTGATCGAGGTTCAGGGATGGTGCGAGATGGTACTGGACAGTGACCTTTTCGAACAAATTATCGAGAGCCGGTGGGGCGTGCACAGTCCATTGCTTGGCATGGGGGGATTTGACGATGGCTTCGATCCATTGGCCAGTTCCCGCTTCTTCGCCGATGTGAATTTCCTGGCCACCGCCGACCAGCCCGATGACGACGGACCACTCCGGAATACGCTCGGCAAATTCGATGAAGTGTTCGGGTTCGCTTTGCGCAATGGAGCTATCTCGATCGTGCTTTGATGCAATCTGTTCCTTATCCCAGGCACGCTGAGCTTCGTCGAAGACCAACACGTGTTCAGCAGGGACTTTACCTCGGGAATTTGAATAGGTGCGCACATAGTCCCGCACGCCCCGAACGAAGGTTTTCCCGCCGCCACCGGCTAGGCGGAATTCGTACTGGAGCACTTCGACCAAAGGGCCGTTGCCGGACAGGTAAACGGCCGGAACCGTGGGGTGGACACCGTTACGATCGACCACCAGATCGTCCAAGTAGTGAGCATGCACCACCCGAAGGCCAACCAGGGTTTTTCCGGCACCGGGCACGCCGGTGAGCAGAACCAGGTGGCGTGTCCGTGTTCGCGCAGCCAAGTGGATAATATCGGAAATATGATCGACAGCCGGATCGGTTGCGGCGCGGGCTCGATGAATCGGGCGTATCTCGCCGCTATGAAACAGCTCGCGGGCGGCAGCCACCAGCGTGGGCAAGGGTCGATATGCTTCGGGGGCCAGGAATTCGGTTGCCGTCACGCGGGGCAGTGAGTGCAGATGCGTCAGGCCGGCCAGAAAAGTGTCAATGGCATCAGGGCCCATGATCCGCACGCCATTGATTTCTCCCTGATCTCCACGCGACCGCGTCGGGACCAGCAGCGGGATCACTGGTGTATCAGCGCAGGCTCGATGGTAACAAACGAGATCTCTTGCATACGCCTCGACTTGGTCAATATCAGCCTGTGAGGGGTAGAGTTTGCCTTTTAGTTCCAGAACGACAACCGCGGCATCCGTCAGGAAGACGACGTCCGGCCTGCGGCTTTCCATGGGTAGCTCGTATTCCAGGATGGTGTCGTAGCGTTCGGCACGTGGGAGTGCTGTGATCAGCTCGGCGACTTCGCGCTGAAGAGGTGGGATGGCATCCTTCCAGGCTCGGATTTGCTCAGGACTGGCGTCGGCGATGAAAGCCATCAGGCTCTTGGTCACATAGGCCGGCGCGGTTTCTCGAAATGTCAGGAAATCCGAGTTCCAGCCGCAATTCGTTGTCGAGTCCTCAGCAGCCATGAATCAATCCGCCTCTCTGGGGCCGTCGAGGGTCATCAATACAGGGTGGGCGCCGGAAGCAACGTACTCTTCTGTAATATGAGCACTGTTTGACGGGGGTGCTTGTACTTGCGCCACGACATCAACCGAAAAAGAGATACGTTACAAATATCGCAACCAGGATGCCCGCCGCATCCGCCGCCAACCCACACCCCACCGCATGCCGCGTCCTCCTGATCCCCACACTCCCAAAATAAACCGCCAACACATAGAACGTCGTCTCCGTACTCCCCTGGATCACACTGGCCAACCGCCCCGCAAAAGAATCCGCCCCATGCGTCTGCATCGTCTCGATCAACATCCCCCGCGCCCCGCTCCCGGACAACGGCTTCATCAACGCCGTAGGCAGCCCATCGACCCAACGCGCATCGACTCCCAAAGCCCCCACCCCGGCCCGCACCCCGTCCAGCGCCAGATCCAAAGCCCCGCTGGCCCGCAACACCCCCACCGCCACCAACATCGCCACCAGATAAGGCACGATCCCGATCGCCACCCTGAACCCGTCCTTCGCCCCCTCCACGAACTCGCTGTACACCGGCACCCGCCGCCGCGCCGCCGCCACCACGAACCCCACCATCACCGAGAAGATCAGCGCGTTGGCCAGCACCGACGAGGCGGCCGTGGCCGTCTCGCGCGGCAGCGAGGCGAAGACCGCCACCGTCCCGGCCACCAGCAGGGTCAGCCCCCCCAGCCAGACGGCGAGGACCGGGTCGGCCAGCCGCCGTCGCTGCACCGCCGCGGTGACCAGCAAGCCGGTCAGCGTGCTGCAGAACGTCGCGATCAGGATCGGGATGAAGACGTCGGTCGGGTCGGCGGCGCCCATCTGCGCGCGGTAGGTGAAGATCGTCACCGGCAGGACCGTCACCGAGGAGGCGTTGATGACCAGGAACATGATCTGGTCGTCGCTGGCGGTGTCGGGGTCGGGGTTGAGCTTCTGCATCTCGCCCATGGCCTTCAGGCCCAGGGGCGTGGCCGCGTTGTCCAGTCCGAGCATGTTCGACGCCATGTTCATGACGATGGCGCCCTCGGCGGGGTGGCCGGCCGGGACCGAGGGGAACAGGCGGCGCAGCAGCGGCGAGGTCAGGCGCGCCAGCAGCTCGACGGCGCCGCCCTTCTCGCCCAGGCGCATCAGGCCCAGCCACAGGCACATCACGCCGGTCAGGCCCAGGGCGATCTCGAAGCCGGTCTTGGCGGACTCGAAGGAGGCGCCGACCATGTCCGCGAAGACGGCCGCATTGCCCAGGACGAACGCCTGCACCAGCGCGGCCAGCAGCGCGACGATGAACAGCCAGGTCCAGATCCGGTCGAGCACGGGGCCTCCGCGGGTCGGGGTCGCTGGCAGTCTAGCCGAGGCGGGCGGATACTGTCATGGTGTATGTCGTTGCCCACCCGGCCTCTGCCTTCTTGCCGCAGCCGGCCGGATGTGGGAACCTCGACCGACGACGAAGGGGATGACGCCGTGCGCGAGATCTGGTCGGGAACCTGGGGCAAGCTGGCGGCCGTCGACGGCGACCCCGTCGCCTACGCGCTGCGCGACCGCGGCCATAGCGCTGCGGACCGCGCCCCCGACCTGCCCCTGAACGGCCTGCTCGGCCGCCCCCTCGAGATCCGCTTCACCGGGAAGATCGCCTGCGTCGCCTGCGGCCGCGCCGTGAAGCGGACCTTCGGCGAGGGGTTCTGCTTCCCCTGCTCCCAGTCCCGCGCCGACGCCGACATCTGCATGTTCAAGCCCGAGCTGTGCCACCACGGCGACGCCGCCGCGCCCTGCCGCGACGAGGTCTTCGCCCGCACGCAGTGCTTCCAGCCGCACGTGCTGTACGCCTCGCTGACCTCGGACCCGAAGGTGGGGATCACGCGCAAGATCAACGTGCCGGTGCGCTGGTTCGATCAGGGCGCGGTGCGCGCCGCGCCGCTGGCGGAGCTGCCGAGCCGCCGCGAGGTGGGCCTGCTCGAGCACGAGCTCGCGGGCCGCCACGCCGACCGCACGCACTGGATGGCCATGCTGAAGCTGGCCGAACCCGAGCCCGAGGACGACTTCAACGGCTTCGTCGAGCTGATCCTGGCCGAGATCGCGGCCCTCGGCGTGCCGCCCCTGCCAGCGGCCGAGCACGCCGTGCGCCGCTTCCGCTACCCGGTGCTGCGCCACCCGACGAAGGTGACGAGCTTCAACCTGGACCGCGAGCCCACCGCCGGCGGCATCCTGGACGGCATCAAGGGCCAGTACCTGATCTTCGACGGGGGCGTGATCAACGCCCGCAAGTACGCGGGCTACCGCGTCGTCGTGAGCGAGCTGATGTGAGCGCGGACGAACTGGACATCGACGGCGTCCTGGACCTGCACATGTTCCTGCCGCGGGACGTGAAGGACCTGGTGCGCGACTACCTGGACGCCTGCCTGGAGCGCGGCATCCTCGACGTGCGCATCATCCACGGCAAGGGGATCGGCGTGCAGCGGGAGATCGTGCGCGCGGAGCTGGGGCGGCACCCGGCCGTGGCGAGCTTCGGCACGGCGCCCGACGCCGGCAGCTGGGGCGCCACCGTCGTGCGGCTGCAGCGGCCTGGAACCGGGGGTGGCGATGGGTAAGCACAAGGCCCGTCAGCCCGGCAGCAGCGGCCGCACCAAGGGGACGGCCCGCTCCATCCGCCACGAAGCCTACGAGGCCGAGGACCGGCCGCGCCCCTCGGGCGAGCCGCCGCCGGCCATCCACCTGCGGCAGCTGCGGGCCGCCCAGGCGCTCGAGAAGCTGGAGATGCAGCTGTTCCTGCTGCAGCGCCGCGGGGCGCATCAGGTGCTGGTGGTCCACGGCAGGGGCCTGCGCTCGCAGGGCGAGCCGGTCATCGCGCCGCTGGTGCAGGACTGGCTGCGGGCCCACCCCGACATCGTCGCGAACTGGCAGCCCGCGCCCCGGGACTGGGGCGGCGAGGGCGCGCTGGTCGTGACACTGAGGAAGGTGCCGACATGACGGAGCTGAAGGGGCGCGTCGCGCTGGTGACCGGCGGCGCGGTGCGCGTCGGCCGCGTGCTGGCCCTGAGTCTGGCGAGGGCCGGCGTCGACGTCGCCGTCCACCACAACCGGTCGCTGGCCGAGGCCCGCGACACCGCGTTCGCGATCTCGGAGCTGGGCGCCCGCGCGACCCTGGTGCAGGGGGACCTGCTGGACGCCGACACGCCGGCGCGGCTGCTGGCCGAGGCGTCCGCCGAGCTGGGACCGGTCGACATCCTGGTCAACAACGCCTCGCTCTTCGACCAGGGCCGCTTCGCGGCCACCGACCTGGACGTCTGGAGCCGTATGCAGCGGGTCAACCTGCGCGCCCCGCTGCTGCTGAGCCAGGCCTTCGCCGCCGCGCTGCCGCCCGACCGCGAGGGCGACATCGTCAACCTCAACGACATCCACGCCCTGCGGCCCCGCGCCGACTACTTCGCCTACACCCAGAGCAAGGCCGCGCTGCACGACCTGACCCGCAACCTGGCGCTGGCCCTGGCGCCGCGCGTGCGCGTCAACGAGATCGCCCTGGGCGCGGTGCTGCCGCCCGCCTCGCCGCCGGAGTCCTACGCGCACGTCTCCCGCGATGCGCTGCCCCTGCGCCGCTTCCCGACGCCCGACGACGTGGCCGACGCGCTGCTGTTCCTGCTGGGATGCCGGGCGGTGACGGGGCAGACGATCCGCGTCGACGGGGGCGAGCACCTGGGCGGCTGAGGTCCTTTGGGCGCCTGAGGTCAGGGAGTGTGGAAGGGCATGGCGAGTTCCTCGACCACGCGGCCGTTCAGCCTGATCCGGAAGGTGAACGGGTTGGGCCAAACGCCGCTGCCCATCTCCACGCGCACATCCCCGTACGTGTAGTTCCGCGTGAAGAGGTTCCCCTGGATGGCCGTCGGCCCCAGGGGCGCGCCCAGCGAGTGCACGACGTCGGGCCAGCCGAAGAAGTGCTCCCCGAAGTCGTCCCACACGGGGTAGCAGCCGTCGATCAGCAGCGAGACGGCGCGGAACGAGTCGCCGGGATTGAGCGTGGTCAGCACGCCATGGTTGTCGTAGTAGAAGGCGCGGTTGATGTTTTCCAGCAGCAGGAAGGGACCGCCGTTGACGGTGCGCGGCCAGCGCCGCGCGTTCCAGAGGCTGTTGAAGACGCCCGGGTCCATCGCCTTGCGCATCTTGTCCGGGGCCTGGAAGCCCAGGGTGGGGAACAGCTCGTAGTTGAGGCCGTCGGAGAGCGCGGCGAACGTGGAGTCCGTGTAGGCGCGCTGGCCGTTGAAGATCTGCAGGAACCCCTCGCCCAGGCGCGCCCGCAGGCCCGCGACCATGTCCACGCAGGCGGCTTTGTAGGCGGCCAGCTCGTCGGGGTCGGTCATGATGCCGATGCCGTCGCCGTCGAGGTCGGGATCGCCGGTCACGTTCACGAAGTTCGGGATCCAGATGCCGGAGTTGAAGTAGTCCCAGAAGACGCCGTCGAAGGCCGTGCCCGAGTGTTCCTGGAAGTCGGCGATGATCGCGACGATCGTGTCGCGGCAGGCGGGCTCCAGGATGTTCTCGTTGACCTTGCCCGGCCAGCTCTGCAGCGTGTCGCCCGTGGTGGTGGAGGCCCAGTAGGGCCGCAGGGCCTCCCAGCGCGTCCGTGCGTAGCTGCCGGCCGGGTAGCCCTCCCAGTCCAGGCGGATCATCTGCACCGACACGTAGCCGATGACCGTGCAGTCGGGGTTGACAGCCTTGATGCGCTCGACCACCGACAGACCGCTCGGGGCGGGATCGCTCCAGAGCACCTCGGCGTCGATGCAGAGCAGGTCGGAGCGGGCGATGCTCTCGATCATCGCGTCGTCCGACCAGTCGTGGTCGCCCCAGTGCAGGGCGGCATAGTGCAGGGGGGAGTGGGCCGTGTGGTCCACGTCCAGGTCGCTGGCCACCACGCGCAGCCGCAGGTTCTCGCTGGCGATCCCGGGATGGTCGCGGCCGATGTTCCAGGTCAGGACGCGCCCGGCGCCGGGCAGGATGCCTGCGCCGACCTCGCCGCCGAGGCTCGGGCAGGGCAGGTCCCAGGTGGCGCCGCCGTCGGCCGAGGCCAGCAGGCTGACGCGGCAGGGGTCCCCGTCGGCGTCGGCCAGGTCGTAGACCACGTCGACGATGCCGCTGCCGTCGGTGCGCTGGGCGGGCGCCACGTTGGTCACGAGGGGCTCGGCGGCTCCGGCGGCGCCGGCGCCCAGTACCATTGCGACGAAGAGCACCAGCGCGGCGATGGTCGCCGGCAGGAGGGATCGGCGCTTCACGGCAGCAACACCACCTTGCGCGACGGCGCGGCGTGGCCGTCGACCGTCAGGCGGACGAGGTAGGCGCCGCCGGACACGCGACGACCGGCGTCGTCGCGGCCGTCCCAGGCGCGCACGTGGCGGCCGGCGGGCAGCGCGGCGTCGACCAGGGTGCGGACCAGGCGGCCGGCCGCGTCGTGGATCGCGAGGCGGGCGCGGCCCGCGTCGCCGATCTCGAACGCCAGGTCGGTCTGCGGGTTGAACGGGTTCGGGGCGGGCGCCGCCAGCAGCGGCGCGCGCAGCGAGGGCGGCGCGGCGGTGCCGGGCAGCAGGATCCGGAAGTCGCCTTCTTCGATGCTCGTCTGG
>JAUSBL010000060.1 GCA_030658975.1 Candidatus Latescibacterota bacterium | reverse complement strand
CGATGCCCTCATTTCCATCCATACCCGCAGTTGTACTGATCCCAGCGCAGCCGCCAGCGGGTTTAACCTCGGCACCAGCATTTCCGCCAAAGAAACGGAGAAAACCAATACGCTGGCTGCCTGCCTGGCGGAACAATACGCTAAAAACACAGGTCTGGCTTTCAGTTATCAGGTCATCCCCGATGACCAGGTCAACAGCCATACCTTCCTGGATATTAATCCGCAAACTCCGGCAGTGCAGATTGAAGCCGGCTCGCTGGCAGTGGACCGCGGCATTCTGCTGGAGGGTTCGGACCGCGCCGCCAATGGCATCACCGCCGGCATCCTGTGCTATCTAAAGAGCCAGGGGCTGATGAACTAGATGGGTAATCCTAAGACAGCTTGAAAACAGATACCGCCATTTGAATTTAACCGCCGGTACCTGATAATAAAATATTATTCATGTTTCTTAAAATTCAAAATAACTGTGAAAAAAACTCAGAAAAAACAAAAACCTCCTCTTCATCCAACTATAAATAAGAAAACTGCCTGGCAGGTGGTTCTATTTATTTCAGTCGTGATGGTTGGGCTTGGCATTTTCTTCGGGTTAATTAATCCCTGGTTAACCCTGCAGGCTGCCGTGAAATTCTCGGCGCCAAAAACGGAAGGTGTACTGATTAACCCTTCTTTAACTCCCGCAACTCCATTGGAAACCCCGCTTGTTGAGCTCACTTCTACACCGCTCTCCTCTTCACCCTCATCGCCGCTTGCGGTTACCAACAAAACCTTTGCGTCCTATTTTTCCCACTCCTGGGACATCCCCAAACTATCGGGGAATGGCTCGGATTTCTGGCTGGAAGTGGATTTGAGCTCACAGACACTCTTTGCTTACCAGGGTAGCACACTGCTAAAATCCTTCGCAGTCTCCACCGGAACCAGCGATTTTCCCACAGTACCCGGTAGTTTTAAGATTTACGCCAAGTACACTTACTACACAATGCGCGGACCCGGGTATTACTTGCCGGATGTGCCTTACTCCATGTTCTTCTATAAGGGTTACAGCATCCATGGCACTTACTGGCATCACAATTTCGGTACGCCCATGAGCCATGGCTGTGTGAATATGGAAACCAGCGCCGCCGCCTGGCTGTATGACCAGAGCAGTATTGGTACTCCTGTCTTTGTCCATTATTAAATGAAAACTCATCACACTTCATTTCATATTTCCCGCCGCGATTTCCTAAAACAGTCTCTTTTGGGACTGGCTGGTTTGGCTTTGCCGTGGAAATCCATAGTATCAGATGCCCTGCTTGAAAACCTCCAGGGAGCTCAGGCAAATCTCGGCCGCGTGCTTAAACCTGAAATTTGGGTTTATTCCGCTCCCCGCTTTTCTTCAAGAAAAATCGGCCGCGTGGGAATTAATTCGCTTCTGCCTCTCCTGCAAACCCTGCAGGGACAAACCGATCCCTTTGGTAATTTAGTCTGGTATCAAATCGCCAGCAGCCTCTACATCCATTCCAGCGGCGTACAGATTGTTGAAAACAAATTAAACCCGATTTTCAATCAAATTCCCCGCAGGGGTAAATTGGCTCAGGTAACCGTGCCATACACAAAGGGCTGGAAGGATTCATTTACCAGGCAAAAATCTTTTATCCCTCTTTTTTATGGTTCCAACCACTGGGTCACCGGTCTCGTCCAGGATGGTGATGGTAATTCTTTCTATAGGATTGAAGAAGACCGCTGGAAAGAAATTTATTTTGTGCAGGCCGAATTTCTTCATATTTTCTCAGATGAAGAATTGAAAGCCACTTCCCGGGCTATTCCCCCTGAAGACAAACGCATTGAGGTGTATTTGAATGACCAGACGGTTGTGGCTTATGAAAATGACCAGCCGGTTTTCCATACCCCCATATCTTCCGGGCTTATGGGTGAGAAGAATGATTATGCCACCCCACCCGGTAATTATGAGATTTCTTATAAACGCCCTTCCCGCCACATGACCCACAGCGACCGCATCGGGGATGCCGATCCCGACCTGTACGGTGTGCCCTGGATCAGTTTTTTCACCAATACCGGCATCGCCTTTCATGGCACTTACTGGCACAATGAGTTTAATTACCCCCACAGTCACGGCTGCATTAATTTACCCATTGAAGCCGCCAAATGGATTTATCTGTGGTCTGACCCGGTTGTGCCCCCTGCGGAGAGGACATATGTCTCGATTCACGGCACACCAGTGAATGTGAGCTGAATCTTTATTTTCTGTAGTATTTTCATAGAAAACGTTAAGACACGCATTTCCGTATATACATTACAATACCAAAATCAGGAAATAAAAAAGAAATGGCACATAAGGCAGTTTTTGAAGGACTGGTTCTCAAAGAAGATGAGTCTCCGGTGGAAGTCCGCTATGTCGGAGGGGATGCCTGCTATGTAGTTAACGACGGCGGTTTTTTGCGCCACATTTCCTCCGAGCAGGTGGATCGGCAGGTGTTGGATGCAATGCGCAAACAAGTTGAGAACAATGAGGAGATCATCACCGAACAAACTGCCAAAATGATCGGACAGCAGGATATTTTCTCCCGCGCTGCCATCCAGAACCAATTAAAGAACATTGATAAACAATTCAATACACTGATGGAAACCGGTATTCCCCCCGAGGCGCGCGCTTACCTGGCGATGCTGGGCTTCAAAGTGGTGATTAACGTTCACGGCGAGGTGGTGCGGGTGGAACAGCCCACCATGACCGATGAAAGCGGCGAAGAATAATTTTGGAAACGTTTAAGAGAGAATTCTAATGATGACCTCAAACAATATCATTGATGTCAACGAAGTTGATTTTGAATACGAAGTGATTGCTTATTCGCAGAACTCCCCGGTTCTGGTGGATTTTTGGGCGGAGTGGTGCCAGCCATGTAAAACGCTTTCCCCCATGCTGGTGCACCTGACTGCGGAAGCACAGGGTGGTCTGCGTCTGGCCAAGGTCAATATTGACCAGAATCCCAACCTGGCACAGATGTTTAATGTGCGCAGCATTCCCACAGTCAAAGCTTTTTCCCAGGGTCAGGTGGTGGCAGAATTTGTCGGTTTGCAGCCGGAAGAACGGCTGCGTGATTTTATTGCTAAAATTGTTCCCCCCAGCGCGGTGGACCTGGAAATTGAAAAAGGACAAAACCTGATCACGCTGGAAAAATGGGCGGAGGCGGAGGTTGTATTCCGGCAGGCGTTAACTATTAAACCTGAATCCCCGGCGGCTTTACTGGGACTGGCAAAATCCCTGCTGGCATTGGGGCATGGCGAGGAAGCTCTGAAGATATTGGGCGATTTCCCTGCAAGCCGCGAATCAAGCAGCGCGGAACGTCTGCTGCCCTTTGCTCGGACTCTGGTGAATTATCAGCAGGATGCTCTCCCCAAAGAAAATGATTTGGATATTGCCTTCGCCAACAGCATCCACCTGGCCGGTTCAGGTAAACTGGCAGCCGCCCTTGATGGCCTGCTGGATACCCTGCGCCAGGACAAACGCTACCGCAATAAATTGGCCCAGGAAGTGGTGCTAAGTCTTTTGGAGATTCTGGGGGTGGATAACCCGCAAACCAAAGCTTACCGGGTGGAATTAAGTTCAATCCTTTTTTAAATAGATATCGCTTTTGTTCCCGCGAGTGAAGACGGCGGCGCGGACGCCGCCTATATCGAAATGGATTCCGCTGGTGTCCTCTTATTGTCTTTCCGAGATCTGCTTAGATATTGTAATATTTCTATTTATTAATAAGGCAGATTTATTGGGTTTGTGCTACAAATTCATTCAGGTCGCCTGCCCTGAGCCTTCGAAGAAGGCGTAGGGGTGGGAATCTCCAAAATTCATCTGTGCTTAAGTAAACATCCTTGTAAACAATACAAGGGCGTGATATCTCCGAGAATAAATTAGGAGATCGCCACGAGTTGCTAATGCAACTCTCGCGATGACAATCTGTGGGAAAGGTGGTGCCGACGTCATTTAAATTAAGACACTGATAAAGCTGGCGTCCTTGCCAGCGTAAATTTAAATTCTCTAAGCTGTATTCTTTCGCTTCACATTGTCAGTACCAATTCCCCCCAGGTGGTTGGGTTAAGCGTCTTGCGTCCGGGGGTGTTGGAAACCATTGTCTGCCAGGCATTCACGGCGGGGTTGTCATTGTCCGAAAGCGCCAAGGCAAACCCCACCCGCATCCCTTCAAAGGGAGATAAGCCAAACAAATTCCACGGGATACGCGTCTCGACATAATGCACTCCGGTCCCGCCCTGGGAAACAATGACCACCTGATTCGTCACCGAACCTTTAATGATTTGTGGGAGCCACAAATAAGCTTCCTTGACTCCATTGATTGATCCTTTTCCTGCCGAAATGCCCAGTTGGTAATCATCGTTATTCATGCTGGAGACCGTAAAATCCATTCCCAGGTTGGTATCTAATTGCAATTCCACATCATCACCTTTGTAAATGGTTGCACCGCTTGAATTCTGCACATAGAGATCATCCGTTACTTTGACAGCCAGATATAAATAGCTGT
>JAUSBL010000039.1 GCA_030658975.1 Candidatus Latescibacterota bacterium | reverse complement strand
CAGCGCGATCACCGCCGCGCCCGCCGCCGCCAGGGCCAACGCGCCAAAGGGGCGCGGTCCCGGCGCGCCGGCGCCGCCGCCGGACACCACGAGCACGGCGCCCTGGGCCAACAGCAGCAGCAGGGCGACGATGGTCCAGGTGCGGGCGCGACGCGGCAAGGGGACTCCCCGGGCAAAGGCTGGCTACGATCTTACCTCAAGGGCGTCTGGCCGGAAACGCCGGTTCCGGCCCCTGCGTTCCCTTGCGCCGGGTCAGGGCCGCCCGCGCGGCCGGAACCCAAGAAAAAAGGGCGCCCCGCGGGGCGCCCTCGAGTTGCCGGCGACGGTGCGCTCACATGGCCTCGCGCCGCCGCGGGTCCGTGACGCGCTTCTCGTGCCACCAGACCAGGATCGGCGCGGCGACGAAGACCGACGAGTAGGTGCCGATGACGATGCCGAAGGTCAGCGCGAAGGTGAAGTCGTGGATCACCGGACCGCCGAAGAAGTACAGCATCGCGGAAACCATGATCGTCGTCAGCGAGGTGATGACGGTGCGGCTGAGGGTCTCGTTGATCGAGCGGTCGACCACCGCCGCGTAGGACTCGCCGCGCTTGCGCAGCTTCATGTTCTCGCGGATGCGGTCGAAGACCACGATCGTGTCGTTGATCGAGTAGCCGATGATCGTCAGGAACGCCGCGATGATGCTGAGCGAGATCTCCTTGTTCAGCATCGAGAACACGCCCAGCGTGATCGTGACGTCGTGGGCCAGGGCGATGACGGCGGCGATGCCGTACTTGAAGACGAAGCGGATCGAGACGTAGATGATGATCAGGCCGAGGGCCGCGACGATCGAGTTCAGGGCGGCCGTCTTCAGCTCGCCGCCGATCTTCGGCCCGACCGACTCCTCGCGCCTCATCTCGACCGCGGTGCCCGGCAGGCCCTTTTCCAGGACGGCCTTCATCTCGCCGGCCGTGTCCAGGCCCGCGCCCGACTTGGCGGTCCCGGTGAAGGTGATCAGGAACTCGTCGGCGGATCCGAAGTCCTGGACCTGGACGCCGGGGTAGCCGCCGCTCTCGAGCAGCGACCGGATGCGCCCGATGTCCGGCGCCGGCGCCATCTTCACCTGCAGCACGGTGCCGCCGGTGAAGTCGATGCTCAGACGCGGGCCGCCGTGGGCGACCAGCGAGACGATCCCCGCGAGGATCATCACTCCGGAAACCACGAGCATGTACCGGAACATCGCAGTGAATCGGACGTTCGTCTGCTTGAAGAACTGCATGCCGGAATCCTCTCCCGGGGCCCGGGGGCCCCCGCTCACGCCGCGCGGCGTCCGTTCAGATTCGCAACGTCGCGTTCGCGCGACTGCGCGTGTACGCCTCCAGGATGACCCGCGTCAGCACCAGCGCGGTGAACATGCTCGTCAGGATGCCGATGCTCAGGGTCACGGCGAAGCCCTTGATCGGGCCGGTGCCGAACCAGAGCAGCACGACGCCCACGATCAGCGTCGTCACGTTGGAGTCGATGATGGTGCGCGTCGCGTTCTGGTAGCCGGCGTCGACCGCGGCGCGGGGCGTCTTGTTGCGCCGCAGCTCCTCGCGGATGCGCTCGTTGATCAGCACGTTGGCGTCCACGGCCATGCCGACGGTCAGGAAGATGCCCGCGATGCCGGGCAGGGTCAGCACCAGGCCGAACTGGGCCAGCGTCGCCAGCATGATCAGCATGTTGACGACCAGGGCCAGCACCGCGACCAGGCCGACGGCCTGGTAGTAGACGACCATGAACACCACGACGATCACCGCGCCGATCCAGCCCGCCTTCAGGCCCTGGGCGATGGAGTCGCGCCCGAGGCTCGGGCCGACGGTCCGCTCCTCCTCGATGCGCACGTCCACGGGCAGCGCGCCGGCGCGCAGCATCAGCGCGAGGTCGCTGGCCTGGGCGCTGGTGAAGCTGCCGGTGATCGAGCCGGAGTCGGTGATCTTGGTGATGATCTGCGGCGCCGACTTCACCTTGCCGTCCAGGCTGATGGCCAGGAAGCGACCCTCGTTGGCGCCGGTGGTCTCGCCGAAGATGCGCGAGCCGCGGCGGTCGAGCGAGAAGTTGACCTGGAACATGCCCGGCCTCTCGGGGTCGGGCTTGCTCGTGGCGGTGGTCAGGCGGTCGCCGGTCAGCGCGGGCGAGCGGTCCAGCAGGAACAGGAACACGCCCGGCTGGCCGAAGGGCGAGCGCTCGTCCATGCCGAACTGCAGCTCCATGTCGCGCGGGATCACGCGCGCCGCGGGACCGGACAGCAGGCGGCGCACTTCGTCCACGGATTCCGACGGCACGAACATGTAGCTGCCGCCGTACTGGGCCAGCTGTTCGTCCACGATGACGCGGCTCGTGAAGGGGCGCTCTTCGCCCGTCGGGACGCCTGCATCCTGCTCGCCCGGCAGGGCGGGCAGGTCGCCCATCGCGTCGTCGGCGCCGGGGGCGGCCTGCGTCGCGCCGGCGGTCGCGGCGGCCGCGGGCTCCGTCGTCGTGACCGGGCCGGCGGCGACCTTCAGGGCTTCGTCCAGTTTGGTGGCGACGAACGCGGCGTCCTCCCACGGGCGCACCAGCCGGAATTCCAGGCGGGCGGTCGAGCCGATCAGGCTCTTGGCGCGCGCGGCGTCCTGCAGGCCGGGCAGCTGCACGATGATGCGGTTGTTGCCCATGGGCTTGATGTCGGGCTCGCTGACGCCGAACTGGTCGACGCGGTTGCGCAGGATCTCCACGACGCGGTTCAGGGCGTCGCTGGCCTGGGCGCCGGACATGCCCTCGGTGTTGACTTCCAGGACCAGGTACATGCCGCCCTGGAGGTCGAGCCCCTTGCGGATGGCCTTCGCATTCCAGCCGTCGATCTTGGCCTGCAGGGCCGGATCCGTAGCGGCGCGGGCCCGCATCTGGTCGTCCACCTGCGAAGCCCGCCACGTCGGGTAGAGCCCCCACAGGGAGAGCAGCACCAGCACGGCGATCAGCAGCGACTTCAGGGTCATGGATCGGTTCATGAGCGCCTCTTTGGTCTCAGGCCGAACAGTTGCGTTGCCAGGAGCCGTGGGGCCGCCCTCGCATGCGCAAAAAAAACACGCCGTGACGTGCTCGGAAAAGGGGACGTTCCGAGCGGCCGCACCCGCCGGAAGCCGTCGGAACAGCGCCGCTCATTATAGACAGCGACCCCGGACGGGTCAACCGCAATCCCCGGAGGGGGATCCGGAGCGCCCCGGGCTAGCCCACCGTCACGATGCGGGGCGCAAGCGCGACGCCGGCTCCCAGCCGGGCCGCCTCCCGGACCGCCGCCAGCGGGTCCCGGGCGGGACCGTGGTCCGGGTCGCAGCCGGCGGCCCATCCGGGGCCGGCGGCGGCCTCCAGCAGCGCCGCGGCGGCGAGGTCCAGGGCGACCGGGTCGGCCGCAGCCATCACGCCGAGGTCCGGCAGGGCGGCGGCGCGGGCCAGGTTGACGGCCCGGTGCAGGGGCTCGCCCAGCAGGAAGGCCAGCCAGACGCCGCGCCCCGGCTTGCCCCGCACGACGGCGGCCGCGTAGGCGCCCAGGCGCTCCTGCAGGACGTCGCCTCCCCCGGCGGGAAACTTCAGGGCGCCGGTGTGGCACTCGGCCAGGCAGTCGCCGCAGGCGAGGCAGGTCTCGGGGCGGATCACCGCGACGTGACCGTTGTGGCGCACGCCGTCGTTGCCGCAGAGCGTCACGCACATGCCGCAGCCGCCGCAGACGGTGCGCTCGATCCGCGGCTGCACCCCTTGCTGCAGGGCGCGCTTGCCGTCGGCCGAGGCGCAGGCCAGCGCCGTGGCCCGCACCGCTCCGGCCAGCCCGGACCGCGGGTGGCAGCCCAGCCGCAACCCGATGAGCAGGCCGGGGGCGTCGTGCGCGTCGCGGGCCAGGGAGACGAAGGGCACGGCGGCGTCCTGCAGAGGCACTCCAACGCCGTCGCCCTGCGGGGCGGCGGCGGGCGCCAGCGTGGTCAGCGCGTGGCCGCGTTGGCGCAGGCCGTCGAGCACCGGCACCGTCCAGCCCAGGAACTGCTCCTCGGCGCGCCGCCGGTTGTGGTCCTGCAGGTGGTAGGCCAGCGGCAGGTCGTGCGGCAGGTCCAGATCGCGCAGGACCGCATCGACGAGCCGCGCCGCCCTACCGCTGACCGTCTCGGCGTCGGCGGCCGCGGTCAGCGGCGCGTGGTAGACGGTCGCGGGCCGGTTCACGGCAGCGTCTCGGCCGCAGTGCGGCGGGCCGCCTCGAGCGCCAGCAGCTCCGACGCGGTCACCAGCCGCAGGCCCTCGTCGCGCAGCCGCGGCAGTTCCTCGCTCAGGACCGCCAGCGTCTCGGGGTAGGGGTGGCAGATGCCCACCGCGGCGCCCCGCGCCCGCGCGGACTTCACGAGCTGCGCGAGCAGCTCGCGGACCTGCTCGCGGCTGGTGACGCTCTGGTCCAGGAAGATGCGGTTCACGAGCGTGGGCACGCCGGCGGCGCGCATCCGGGCGGCGGCGACCGAGCGCGGCGTGGTCAGGCTGTCCAGGAAGTACAGCCCGCGCGCGGCCAGCTCGTCGGCCAGCGCCGTCATCAGTTCGGGATCGGCGGTGGCCGCGCTGCCCATGTGGTTGTTGAGGCCGCGCGCTCCCGGCACGCCCGCCAGCGCGGCGTCCAGGATGGCGGCGACCCGCCCGCGGTCCATGCCGACGCGCAGCGGGTCCGGCCCCGGATCGTGCTCGGGGTAGCCCTCGGGCTCCATCGGCAGGTGCAGCATGATCTCGCGGCGGCGCTGAGGCGGCGGCGCGGCGGCTGTGTCCCAGGCGGGATCATCCGGCAGCGCAAGCGGCGTCGCCTGCAGGGCGTCCTGTCGGGAGAAGCGCAGGCCCGGCAGGATGGAGAAGGTCAGCGGGAAGTCGAGCTCGGCGAAGCCGCGGGTCGTGGCGTCGCGCCGGTGGCCCCAGTCGTCGACGACGATCGCGATCGTCGGGATGTCCAGGGGGCCGAGCAGGTCGGACGGCGACGTCGCGCGGGGCGCGGGCGGCGGTGGGGCTGGTTGAATCGGCGCGGGGCTTGAGCGCTTCGCGGCCGGCTCGGCGTCACGGTTGGAGTCGCGGTCGGAATCGCGGTCGGAATTGGAAGGGCCGCAGCCGGCCAGGCCGATCACGAGGATCAGCAGCAGAGCCCGCAGGGGCGCCTGGTCTGCGCGCGGGCGCCGATCGGGACGCAGCGATTTCGTGGCGGCTGGCAGCATGCGGCCACGATACGCACGGGGCGGGATTTGTCCAACGCAAGGTTGCGGCCAGAACCTGATTTCTAATCGAGATCCTGCTGGCCGAACAGGAAAAAGCGCTGCCGTGTGCCGCCGCCTTCCGCCTCCTCGGTCTCGGACTTCACGTAGAAGAGCTGCTGGCAGTCGATCGTGATCGTGTTGACCGAATCGGTGTCCAGGTAGAAGACGACCCGCACGTCGAACAGGGCGCGCATGGAGCCCGCGAAGAGGGCGTCGTTGATTTCCGCTTCCTCCCACTCGGACAGGCGCGTGAGTTCCGTGAATACGATGTCGCGCACGCCGGGCTTCGGCAGACCGTCCGGATCCGCACCCTGTTCCCCGGCGAACATGTTGGTGGTGGACTCCAGGTCCTGCTCACGCGTGAAGAAGCCGGACGGCGGCGCCACGTAGCTGCCGTCGGCGAACACGAAGTGGAATTCCTCGTGCAGCGCGTTGTCGTACTCGTCGATGTCCATCTCGTCGTAGGCGTTCTTGAAGTTCGTCATGAGCTGCTCGACGGTGTCCGCGAACGGGTACGCGTCCGGTTGCGGATCCGGGTCCACGGGATCGTTCGAATGGAAGCAGCCGCCGATCAGCACGAGCAGCGCGATCGAGGCGGACAGACAGAACGGACCCGTCGTGGAGCGTCGCATGGAAGGAACCTCCGCCACTGGATGGGAGCGCATCGCGCGGGGTGGACGATCGGTATCGGGATGGAGTTGATCCTAGCATATCAATATCGCGCGCGCCAGCGCGGATTCGGCCCGCCGCCCCCCCTCCCGTGCGAAAAAGGGAGGGGCGCCGCAGCGCCCCTCCCGTCGTCTTCATGCAGCGGATCGTGGGTCTCTCTCCTAGAGATCCTCCTGCCCGATCATGTAGAAGTGCGTCCTGGTGCTGCCGTCGTCCTGCTCCTCGGAGATGGACTTCAGGTAGAACAGCTGTTGCGAATCCACCGTGATGGTGTTCAAGCCTTCGGTGTCCAGGTAGAACACGACCTTCACATCGTACAGGGCGCGGATGGCGCCGGGGAAGTTGATGTCCGTCTCCGGGACGTCCTCCCAGACGGTCAACAGCGTCAGTTCGTCGAAATCGATGTCGCGCACGCCGGGCTTGGGCAGACCGTCGGGGTCCAGGCCCTGCTCGCCGTTGAACATGCGCGTGGTGGACTGGAGGTCCTGCTCGCGCGTGTAGTAGCCCTCGGTCGGCGCCGCGGGGCTGCCGTCGGCGAACAAGAATTTGTACTGCATGTGCAGCACGTTGCGGTACTCGTCGACGTTCATGCGGCCGTACGCGTTCTTGAAGTTCGTCATGAGCTTCTCGGGCGTGTCCGCGAACGGGTACGTCGGAGCGGGCGGCTGCGGGTTGTCCCCCTCGTCCGGAGAGAAGATGCA
The DNA here is from genome assembly GCA_030658975.1 of Candidatus Latescibacterota bacterium. Taxonomy (GTDB): domain Bacteria; phylum Krumholzibacteriota; class Krumholzibacteriia; order LZORAL124-64-63; family LZORAL124-64-63; genus PNOJ01. The sequence goes on along the minus strand of JAUSBL010000039.1, from coordinate 2,764 downwards.
GCCGCCGGCCATCACGACCAGGGCCGCCACCGCGGCCAGACTGGTGAGGAATCGGGTGTGGTTTCGCATGTTGGTCACCTCCACATCTCGGGTGGCGCGCCTGGCGCGCCGTAGGCGTTACGCCGTCGACCCCGCGTCCTGCGGGGGGGATCGTCAGTCGGTGATGGTCCAGATGATAGCATATCAACGGCTCGCTCAGCCACCTCCAGATGCGGCGAAGGCACCCCGTCGCTGGCCCAGCGTGGGCAGCGAGTTCTGGGTCTCGGGGTCCTGCTCCCCCTGCTCGTCGAACCAGCGCGCCAGCACCCAGAAGGTGCCGTCGATCCGGAAGTTGAAGGTCGCCCGGGCCCGGTAGGGGACTTCGCCCCCGCTTTCGGTCACCGTAGCGGCGTAGATCTCGATGAACTCCGCTGTCGTACCCTCGACGCCCTCCTGGATCACTTCCGCGTTAAGGTTCGCCGCGATCCCGTCCACGTTGTTGAAGAAGTTCTGGATGAACGCGATCTCGGTGTCCCGGTTCCAGGTCGACCAGTCCACGTCGGGGTACGAGGCCTGGGTGTCGCCGTCGGGCTCGTAGACGAAGTCCGAGGCGATCTGCCGCTCGTAACCGGCGGCGTCCTGGTTCTGGAACGCCGTTTCCAGGTTCGCCAGCACGTTCTCCGGCGAGGACTGGTCCAGATACGTGATCGAGCCGCCCGTGGGGGGCTCCGCGTCCCGGGGTTCGAAGAGGCAGCCCAGCGCGGGGACCAATCCCAGGGACAGGATCATTATAGCAAGAAACGAGCCTTTGCGATAGGGGGTCATCAAAATCTCCAGTTCAACTGGATGTCGGCGTCCCAGTATTCGCTGTTGTAGGCCTGGACGCTCGGACCGTGCGCGAAGAACCGGTGCACGGTGGCCTTCAGGGTGCGCGAGCGGTCCTTGCTGGCCAGTTCGATCTGCCCGCCCACGCTCACCTGCCCGCTGAAGCTCTCGCTCTCGCTGACGCGGGAGCCGAACGACTGCTTGTAGTCGCGCGACTGGTAGGTGGTTCCGTCCAGGGTCAGCCACGGGGTCGGCTTGTAGGTCAGGCTGACGTCGACCTTCGAGACGTCCTGGACCTGCTCGCGGCTGTAGAAGTCGTGGCCGACGGCGTCGGAGTCCGTCTTCTTGGCGTTGGACTTGATGTTGTAGTCGTGGCGCAGCGTCACGCGCAGGCGGCTGCTCACCTTGATCGAGACGCGGGTGTTCAGGTTGCCGCGCTTGTTGTAGTCGTCCAGCTTGTCGATGCCCTCGAACCCGGAGTAGACGTAGTCCGAGAACTGGATCCAGACCCGGAAGCTCTGGGCCAGGTCCAGCCAGGGCGCCACCGGCCAGGAATAGCCGGGGGAAACCTCGTAGGTGTCCTTGATGCTGTTGTTGGCCGACCGCTCGCGGCGGATCGAGATGTCCTCGATGTGCCGGGCGTCGAAGGCCAGGTTCACCTTGAAGCTGTTGTCGAAGGTCGTGTCGACCTTGAGGTTCAGGGAGGTCTCGAGCCGGTCGCGGTCGTTCTGGTTGAACATGCGCTCGGCGATCTCCTGCGACAGGCCCGTGGTGAAGGCCAGGCGCAGGTCGGTGTGCCGGAACAGGTCGTGGACCCAGTTGAACTTGAAGTCGCGGGACTCCGAGATCTGGCGGCCGCGCGAGCTGACGGCGCCCTTGTATCGCTGGTCGTCCCACTTCCACAGGTAGCTGTACTGGAACTGGACCGAGTCCAGGCGGGTCGGCCGGAAACCCAGTTCGAGGTTGGCGCGGTCCTGGTGGCGCTCCCGCGTGCCGACGCCGCTGGCCCGGAAACCGTTCTTCGACATGTCCCTGGACATCCTGGCGCCGAAGCTCACGCCCCACAGGCGCAGGGCGTTGTTCCAGGAAAGGGTCACCGCGTCGTCGCTCTCGAGCTCCTTGACGATCTTCTCGTCGGCGCCGATGGTGTCGACGATGCCGTTGGCGTTGCGGCGGTAGTCGAGGTAACGCTTGTCGAAGCTCGAGCTCGTCAACGTGAAACCGCCGCTCCAGAAGCCGCGGTCGTAGTAGGCGCCGGCCCGCAGGCTGTCGCCGCTGGTGCTCGAGGGGTTCGTCTGCAGGCCCAGGGAGCGCTCGCCGCTCTGGGTCGCGCCGTACACGCCGGTGTTGACGACCAGCCAGTCGCCGGCTGCGACCTTGGAGCGCACCGCGCCGTCGAGCTGGCCTTCGGAGATGTCGTTGCGCATGCCGAGCTGTTCGGCCTGCTGCTCGGTGAAGGTGCCGCGGACGTTCACGTCGTGCCGCGCTCCCAGCAGGCCCAGATCGCGGCGCTGGACCAGGGCGTTGGCCGTGCGCACGTCCCGCTCGTTGGCGTTGGTCAGGCCCGTGGTGTTGGTGACCTCGTCGCGGCTCCAGTTCTGGGCCAGTGCGAGGCTGCCCAGCAGGCTGCGCTGGGGGTCGGTGGCGTAGGTGAGCGAGCCGTTGCGGCGGTCGACGGCCTTCTCCTGCGAGCGGTAGTCCTCGTGCGCGGTGTCCAGGTCGAGACTCAGGAGGCTCAGGTCGCGCAGCGCGAAGCTGTTGGTCAGGCCGGCCGCCCAGTCGACCTTCTGCATCTGGGCGCGCACCGTGGCCTCGGCCGTCCGCGACCAGCGCAGCAGGAAGGGCGGCCGTCCGGCGCGGGTGGTGTCCGCCATCGCGGCCCGGGCCTCGGCCAGCAGGCGCTGCAGTTCGTTGAGCGCCGGGGGAGCGCCGGCGGCCGCCGCGCTGTCCGCCGCGGCCG
>JAUSBL010000082.1 GCA_030658975.1 Candidatus Latescibacterota bacterium | reverse complement strand
AACCCCTTCCCTTGCGGGGAAGGGGCAGGGGTTAGGTCGGTGCCTAATCAACGGAATAATTACAATCTCATAACCAACCACGGAGATCCGATGTCCATCCGTCTTTACAACACCATGACCCGGAAAAAAGAGGAATTCATTCCCCTAAAGCCCAACCAGGTCGGCATCTATGCCTGCGGGCCCACCGTCTACAACTACGCCCACATCGGCAATTTGCGGACCTACGTGTTCGAGGACACTTTGCGCCGGATGTTCCAGTACAACGGCTTTGGGCTCAGCCACGTGATGAACATCACCGATGTGGACGACAAGACCATCCGCGATTCGCAAAAAGATGGGATGAGCCTGAAGGACTTCACCGAAAAGTACACCAAAATATTCCTGGACGACTGCGCCGCGCTGAACGTCCAGCAGCCGGATATCATGTGCAAGGCCACAGAGCACATCCCGGAGATGATAGACCTGGTCCAGCGGCTTTCGGACAAGGGCTACGCCTACCAGAGCGGGGACGGGGCCACCTATTTCAACATCGCCAAATTTGCCGGATACGGCAAACTATCGGGCATAGACCTGGCCGGGCTTAAGGCCGGTGCCCGGGTGGCCAGCGACGAGTACGAAAAGGAGAGCCTCTCCGACTTTGCCCTGTGGAAGGCCTGGGAACCTAAGGACGGAGAGGTGTTCTGGGAGTCTCCCTTCGGCAAGGGCCGCCCAGGCTGGCACATCGAGTGCTCGGCCATGAGCACCAAGTACCTGGGCGAGACATTTGACATCCATGCAGGGGCGGTGGACCTGATCTTTCCCCACCACGAGAACGAGATCGCCCAAACCGAGGCGGCCACCGGCAAGCCCTGGGTGCGATGCTGGATGCACGCCGAGCATCTTTTGGTGGACGGGGGCAAGATGTCCAAATCCCTGAACAATTTCTACCGGGTGGTGGACCTGAAGGAGAAGGGATATCATCCTCTGGCCTACCGCTATTTCTGCTTTACCGGGCACTATCGCTCGCAGTTGAACTTCACATGGGAATCGCTGACAGCGGCCCAGAGAGCGCTGGAGAATCTGAGGACCGAGATCGCTAAACTTAGGGCGGACCCCACCCTTAATCCCTCCCCTCGAGGGGAGGGCGGGGGAGAGGTTTCCTTCAAGCAAAGGTTCCTGGATGCCATCAACGACGACCTGAACCTGCCCCAGGCTTTGGCTGTCCTGTGGGATACGGTGAAGTCCCCGGACCTCAGCCCCGCCCAGAAACTGACGCTGATAAGCGACTTCGACCGGGTGCTGGGTCTGGATCTTCTGGGAACAGGCGTGACAAAAGCCATTCCCAAGGAGGTCGAGGAACTGCTGCAGAAGCGCCAAGAGGCCCGGGCCGCCAAGGACTGGGCCGGCTCGGACGCCATCAGGGGCCAGATCCTGGCCCTGGGTTATGTGGTGGAGGACGGCAAGGGCGGGCAGACGGTACGGGAGAAGAAGTTCGGGGAGTGATGCCTTTGCCTCGCCACTGAGACGCAGAGACACAGAGGATAATTTTATTATAAGGAAAGCGCCATGTTTGAGGCGTCCATCACATAGCATATGTTGTCAGCGACATTGACGAGGCCGTGCGAATCTTCCGGGATACCTTTGAACTTGAGTTGTGCGACCGCCGTGTGATCGAAGGTGAAAAAAGCGTTGAAATGGCTGCATTCCGCTGCGGCCCCACCTTTATCGAAATTCTTAAGCCAATCAATCATCCAGAACTTGAAAAATTCCTACAGGATCACGGCCCCGGTTTGCACCATGTTGCCTTTGCCATGAAAGATCTTCCGAAACGGATCGAGGATCTGAAAGAGAAGGGGGTATACGCAAGCAAGCCGTTTATTGCCGGGACGGGTTGGAAAATATCATATATTGATTTTGACAAAAGCGGCCTGGGCTTGCTTAATAGCTGTTATCATGGCGATCATCTGGCAGAAGCGGATCAAGTATCCTGTCAAAACCAAAATAACTTATGACATTCAGGAAATAGAATGACAAGTAATAGACTTCTGATTATCCTTTTAACGGCCCTGGCCCTGGCGGGATGTGCTCCCCAGATGTCCAACCAGCCGCCTCAGGACGAGTCCAAGGACCTGACCCTGGACCTGCCGCCCTATGCCGGCAGGAAGCAGATCATTGCCGTGCTGGACCTGGACAACAAGACCGATTTTGAGGATCCCCGGATCGGGCGGGGCATCTCCAGCATGCTGATCACGGCCCTGGTCAATTCGGGCCGCTTTACCGTGGTGGAACGCAACGATGAAGTGCTGAAGAAGATATTTGCCGAACAGAAACTGGGTCTAAGCGGCGCCGTTACCGCCCAAACCGCGGCCAAGGTGGGGAAAATGCTGGGGGCCAAGGCCGTGCTCATCGGCGAGGTCAGCGAATTCGGGATCCGCAAGACCTCGGCCTTTGTGGGGGTGGGCGGCAAGAAGACCATCACCACCAGGGTGGTGGTGGACGCCCGGATGGTTGACTCGGAGACGGCCGAGATAACCGGCGGGGCCACCGGGATCGGGACCAGCAGCACCACCACCCAGGGCGTGGCCCTGACCTTTGAATTCGGCACCACCGGTTTCGACGAGACCACCATCGGCATGGCCACCCGCAAGGCGGTCAATCAGATAGTGAGAAAGATGGCCGGGATGGCCGAGGCAAAGCAATTTAAAAAGGAAAATTAAATGAATAAGACCATCATCACCATTCTCGCAATGCTGATCCTGGCCCCTTCGCTTTGGGCCCAGGATGACAGCGGGGTAAACCTGAAGCCCACCCCGCCGCCCATCTCCACCCTGGATTTTTTCAAGGGGACAAAGCAGTTCAGCTTCACCTGGATGTACATGAAACTGGGGCAGGCCAAGGGCGCCACCAACGACGCTCCCACCGGCAAGGGTTTCGATTTCGAGATGTCGCGGGGCTTCAAGGACGGTTTCGGTTTGATGTCGCATTTCATGTACCTGGGTCTGAACATTCCGATGAACGATCCGCTGACCAACTTCGAGGAGGATTATCCCGCCTCGGCCTTTTCCCTGGGGGCCACTGCGGTGGTCGCCCTGAAAAAGGGGGAGAGACGTGACATCGCCGGGGAGATAGTTGAAAAGAAATCAACGGTGGTTATGTTCATGGGTTTCAACTTCACCGGCACCGATTTCGAAATGAAAAATATCATTGAGGACGAGGATCTCTCGGTCAGTACCATGGAGGGCAGCCTGCCTATGGGTCTGGTGGCCGATATCCCCCTAAATTATTACGTCTCGCTGGTGCCATTCGGACGCCTTTCCCTCGGCAGCACTACGGTGACCACCATCATGCCATATGTCCTGACCCTTTATGCTCCGCCGTATTATATCGTGATGCCCGGCATTCCGGAAGACTCCACTTATTCCTCAAACCGGTTCGATTATGGAATGGACATCGACCTCCGGCCCTTCCGCAACGCCCCGGACTGGAAGGTCAGCGTGGGGACCGTTCTCTCTCAGGTCCAAGGTATGGCCGAAGGCAACCTGGTTATTACAGTCAGCGTCAAAAAAGAGTTTGGCAAGCACTACAGCAGCACCACCTTCGGTCCCAAACTGCACTGAGTAGAGTCTGCCTTTATCGCTTGACAACTCCGGACTTTTGCGGTAAAATCATAGTTTATCAACCAATTACGGCAATTATCAAACGTAATTTATTTTCTAATTTTTGGTATACGGAGGTTAAAATAAAATGTCCGGACACTCAAAATGGGCCACTATCAAGCGCAAAAAAGCCGGCATAGACTCCGCCCGGGGGCAGGCTTTTACCCGGCTGATCAAGGAAATAACCATCGCCGCCCGCAACGGAGGCGGAGACCCCAACATGAACCCCCGCCTACGGACCGCCATCCTGTCCGCCAAGGGCGCCAACATGCCGGCCGATAACATCGACCGGGCCATCAAAAAGGGCACCGGCGAGCTGGAGGGCGTGGTCTACGAAGAGGTGACCTACGAAGGTTACGGCCCCAACGGAGTGGCGGTGATGCTGGACACGGTCACCGACAACAAGAACCGCACCGCTTCGGAACTTCGCCATCTGCTGTCCAAGAACGGCGGCAACATGGGCTCCCAGGGCTGCGTTTCCTGGATGTTCGAGACCAAGGGCGTGATCTCGGTGGATTCCTCGGTTACCGACGAGGACACCCTGATGTCAATAGCCCTGGATGCCGGAGCCGATGATGTCACGCCGGAAGACGGTACCTTTGAGGTGCTCACCACCCCGGCCGCCTTTGAAGCGGTCAAAAAGGCCCTGGAGGAAAAGAAGATCCCGGTGCTCTCGGCCGAGGTCACCAAGCTGCCCCAGAACACGGTCCAGCTGGATTTCAGCCAGGCTACCACCATGATGAAGCTGATGGACGCGCTGGAGGAGTTCGACGACACCCAGAAGGTCTACAGCAACTTTGACATCCCGGCCGACGTGATGGCCAAACTGGACAAGTAAACTGATGACTGCCGCAAGGGGCACCAAGCAAAATTGTGAATTGTAAATTGTGAATCGTAAATGGTGATCTTAGGAATAGATCCCGGAAGCCATAAAACTGGGTACGGCCTGATAGAATGCGGCGGTAGCCAAAGCAAGGTAATAGCCCTCGGGTGCCTTAAGGCACGGCCGGGGGCTTCCCTTTCGGCCCGCCTGCTGACCATTCATCATGGGTTGTTAGAGGTCCTTCGTAAGTACCAGCCCCAGGAAGCGGCGGTGGAGGCCACCTTCTACGGCAAGAACGTTCACAGCGCTCTGGTGATGGGCCACGCTCGGGGAGTCTGCCTGCTGGCGGTGGAACAGGCCGGCTGCAAGCTTTTTGAGTATTCTCCGCTGGAGGTCAAGAAGGCCGTGGTGGGGCAGGGCCGGGCCGGCAAGGGCCAGGTGGGCTTCATGATCCGGGCGCTGCTGGGTTTAAAGGTCAATCCCCAGGAGGACGAGGCCGACGCCCTGGCGGTGGCGATGTGCCACATTCAACGCAGGCAATTTGCGGCCAAGGTAAAGGCCGTGGCAAAAGTTTGAAATGTTGGAAACTGTTTGAAAGGTTTGAAACGTTGTACCATCACATCAAGGGCACCCTGATCCACAAACACCCGGCCGAGGCGGTGCTGGAGGCCAACGGGGTGGGTTACCAGATCAGCATCTCCCTGAACACCTTTGAAAAACTGCCGGAGGCCGGCAACCAGGCCAAGCTGCTGACCTACCTGCACGTCAAGGAGGACGTGCTGCAGCTGTTCGGCTTCATTGAAGACAAGGAGCGCAGGGTCTTTAAGATACTGATCGGCATCTCAGGGGTAGGACCCAAGCTGGCGCTGACCCTGCTTTCCCACATGTCCCCGGAGAATCTGGAGCAGGCGGTGGCCAACCAGGACATGACCATGCTGACCGCGATCTCCGGGATCGGCAAGAAGACGGCCGAGCGGCTCTTGGTAGAGCTGAAGGGCAAGATCGCCGAGGCGGTGGTGGAGGGGCTGCCCAGCATTAAAGGACAGGGGACAGGGGCCGGGGACCCAGTCATAGAAGCATTGATGACCCTGGGGCTGAACTTCGCCGAGGCCAAGAGCGCACTGGACAAGGCCAAGG
>JAUSBL010000020.1 GCA_030658975.1 Candidatus Latescibacterota bacterium | reverse complement strand
CGGCCCACCAGGTCGGCCTTGCGCGGCACGGGCTCGCCGCCCACGCGCAGGCGGCGGCCGCCCCCGCGCTCCAGGCCGTACTCGTACTGCTCGCGGGCGCCGCTCTCGGTCTCGGCCTCGACCGCGACGTGGGCGGCCGCGGCGCCGAAGCCGACGAGTTCCTCGTCGCGGGCGCCGCGGAAGGAGCGGCCCAGCGCGGGGTAGTTCAGCGCCTCGAGCAGGTTGGTCTTGCCCTGGCCGTTGGCGCCGGTGAAGACGTTGACTCCGGGCGAGAATGCGAGCCGGGCTTCCGCGAGGTTGCGGAAGCCCGACAGGGAAGCCTCGACCAGTCTCACGACGCCCTCACTCGGAGGTCAGGCGCAGCGGCATCAGCAGGCAGAGCAGGTCGCCGTCCTTGGCCTCGCCTTCGGGGCGCACCAGGGCCGCGCTCTGCGAGTCGCGCAGGGAGAAGCGGATCGTGTCGGCATTGATGTTCTTCAACACGTCCAGCAGGTAGGTGTAGTTGAAGCCGATCTCCATGGCCTCGCCGTCGAACTCCACCGGCATCTCGTCCTCGGTGCGGCTGCCGTCGGTGCCCGAAGCGCTCAGTTCGAGGCGGCCGGCCTCGACGCCCAGGCGGATCTGGCTGGTGACGCGGTCGGCGGTGATCGAGACGCGGCGCGCGGCGGTGTTCAGGGCCTCGCGGTCGACGATCATCTGCAGGTTGTTGGCCTGCGGGATCACGGCCGTGTAGTCGGGGAACGGCCCCTCGAGCAGGCGGATGTGCAGGACGGTCTCTCCCAGCCGGAAGCTGATCTGGTTGTCGCCGAACTTGACGCGGGCGCTCTCGACGCCCTCGGCCAGGCGAACGAACTGCAGCAGGCCCGGGGTGTCGGCGATGACGCTGCGCACCTCGGTGACCGTCCAGTCCATCTTGCGCTCGATGCGGGCCAGGCGGTGGGCGTCGGTCGCGATCATGGCCAGCGACGTGGGCTTCAGTTCCCAGAGGATGCCCAGCAGGGCCGGCCGGGTCTCGTCGCGGGAGACGGCGTAGGACGTCGCGCGCACCATGCGGGCCAGGACCCCGGCGTCCACCTCGTGGCCTTCGCCCTCGGGCATCCCGGGCAGCGACGGGAACATCGCCACGTCCATGACCTGCTCGCTGAGGCTCGACTTGCCGGCCACGACGCTGACGCGGCCGCCCTTCTCCGACACGACGACCTCGCCCGCGGGCAGGCTGCGCACGAAGGAGACGAACTTGGCCGCCGGCACGGCGAGACGCCCGCCGTCCTTGACCGTGACCTTGTCGGTGGACGTGGTGACGGACATGTCCAGGTTGGAGGACGAGACCGTCAGCCTCCCCTTGTCGACTTCCAGCAGCACGCAGTTCAGCACGGGCATGACCGGCTTGTTGGCCACCACGTTGGCGACGATCGCCAGGGCTTTCTGCAGGTCTTCCTGCTGGATCGTGAACTTCAAAGGACGTCCTCCGGATCAGGGTGGGTGCCCGCGAGCGGCGCCGCTCGGCAGCGATGACCATGATATGAACAGCGCTCTTCCTCTTCAAGTCTTTATAGATAAAGTAGCAGAGGTAGTAGAGGCGGTGGACAGGGTGGACATCTGCCGGATCGGGGTTCCTTTCCCGCCCTGCGGGCGCCTGCGGCGGCGATGCGGATTGTGGATGGTTCGTGGATGACAGGGGCGATCCCGGCGCGTCGTCCACAGGGTCCCGCCCGTGCACGATCCGTGCACCGTCCGTCCACAGCCTTCTCCCCAACTCCGTCGGGGCTGAAACAAGGGCCGGCCTCCCTGGGGAGGCCGGCCCGGTGCGTCGTCCTAGAAGCGCGCGAAGAGGTCCTTGATGGTCCCACGGAAGCGCGGGTCCTCGTCGATCAGGCCCTTGATCTTGTGGCACGCGTGCAGGACGGTGGTGTGGTCGCGGTTGCCGAACGCGCGGCCGATTTGGTTGAGGGAGACGCCGACCTTTTCCCTGGCGAGGTACATGGCCACCTGGCGGGCCAGGACGAGGTCCTGGGTGCGCCGTTTGGACTTGAGCTGATCGATCGTGACGCGATAATGCTCACACGAGACATTCATCGCGTCGGCGATCGTCGCCGCCCTGACCGGAGACGTCTGGAACACGGAGGAGAGTACTTCGGAGGCCATGTCCAGACTGATCTCGCTGCCAGTGAGACCTGCAAACGCCAGGAGTTTGATCAGCGCTCCCTCGAGATTGCGGATGTTGTTGGTGACGTTCGTGGCGACGTACTCGATGACGTCGTCCGAGATGTAGATGTTGTTGGTCTCGACCTTCTTCTTGAGGATCGCGACCCGGGTCTCGAAATCGGGCGCCTGGACGTCCACCAGCAGGCCCCACTCGAAACGCGAGCGCAGCCGCTCCTCGAGGGTCGGGATCTCCTTGGGCGGGCGGTCCGAGGTCAGCACGATCTGCTTGCTGTCGTTGTAGAGCGTGTTGAACGTGTGGAAGAACTCCTCCTGCGTGGACTCCTTGCCCGCGAGGAAGGCCACGTCGTCCACCAGCAGGACGTCGACGTTGCGGTACTCGTTCTTGAACTCGTAGGTGCGGTTCTTCTGGATCGACCAGATCAGGTCGTTCATGAACTGCTCGGCCGTGATGTAACAGACCTTGCGCCCGGGCGCCCCGGCCAGCACGGCGTTGCCGATGGCGTGCATCAGGTGGGTCTTGCCCAGGCCGACGCCGCCGTGGATGAACAGCGGGTTGTAGACCCCGCCCGGCTTCTCGCTGACCGCCACCGAGGCCGCGTAGGCCATCTTCGAACCCGAACCGATGACGAAGCTGTCGAAGGTGTAGTCGCGGTTCAGGTAGATCCGGCCGTGGCCCTGGCGGGCCGCGGCGGGCGGGGGGGCCGCCGGGTCCACGGGGGCGGACTTGCCGCCGGCCGGCGCCCGCTCGACCGGGAGCACCTGGGCCTCCTCGACGATGGCGCCGGCGTCGAACAGGTCGCGCCGGCGGTCCGAGGCGGTCTCGTCGAAGGTGAACGTGCAGGTCACGGGCCGCCCGAAGTGGTCCGCCAGGGCCTGGGTGAGCGTGGCGGAGTGGTGTTCACTGAACCAGTCCTGGAAGAACCGGTCCGGGCACAGGACCTGGATCCCGTCGGCGTCCCAGGCCACCGGGCGCAGGGGCGAAAACCACGTCTCGTAGGTCTGCTGGGAGACCTTGTGGCGGATGAGGTCGAGGACCGCGTCCCAGTAGCTTGTCAGGGGAGCCAGTTCCATGGGATGGGAGCCCCTTCCTTGGTCGCGAGACAGACTTCCCCAACCGGCGCCCACTTATCAACAGGCGGGCCGCCACAATAAATCCAGAAATATCAATGAGTTGCGAAAACCGACGCCGGAATCCGATGTCAAGTTATCCACAGGAACGAGGAATTGTGGATAATCTTGGGGTGCCATTCTCTGGTTTTCAACAGCCGCGAGGCGAAGCTAGCATGGCCCAAAATGGGCTGCAAGGATTTTCTTACGGGCGTTTTAAAAAGAACTGAACTCCCTGCCGTCCAGGGATTTGCGCCAGGGGTCCGCCCGCGGGTCTGGGCCGGCGCCGGCGGACCAGCCCTCGGACCAGGAACGCCTCAGACCCCCGGGATGGCCTCCTGACGGCATTCCGGGGCCGATCCGTCGGTGAAGTTCCTTGACACTCCCGCGCAACGGGCCTAATCTTCATCGGTTCTGCTCTGAAAACCCGTTGCACAAGGAAGGCCCCCGTGAAGAGGACCTATCAGCCCAGCAATATCAAGCGCGCCCGCACTCACGGCTTCCGTTCGCGGATGGCCACCAAGGGCGGACGTCTCGTCCTGAAGCGCCGTCGCGCCAAGGGCCGCAAGCGCGTGAGCGTCTGATGTCGGGATGCGTCTGATGTCGGGACGTCGGGGACGGATGTGAATCCGAGATCGCTGACCCGGCAGAAGGATTTCCAGAAGGTCTACCTAGAGGGCCGGAAACTCGTCACCCGCACGTTCGTCCTCCATCTGCTTCCGGCTCCGGACGATGCCCGGGCGGTTGTCGCCAGCAAGAAGGTCGGCGGAGCCGTCCAGCGCAACCGGGCCAAGCGACTTCTGCGGCACATGCTCCAGGCGGTGTTCTTCCCGGGCTCGGAAGCGACCGTGAAGAAGACCGCCTGGTTTGTCGGTGCCGCCGGGCATGCGTCGCCGGACGACACGTCCGCGGCGGGGCTCTGGGTCGTCGCGGTGGGACGCCGCCCGATCCTCGAACGCGACATCCACGCCGTCGTCGCGGACGCGCGCGCCGCGGTCGCGCGCCTGGACGAACCCGACGACGGCGCAGAGGCCCGCGCTGACGGCCGGCCCGCGCCGCCGCCGGCACAGTAGGGGATACGAATCGCAAGGAACCACGAGACGCGAGGATGACCGGACGGATGTGGCGTGCGCCCTACCTGTTGATCAAGCTCTACCAGCGCCTGCTCTCGCCGCTGCTGCCCGCCTCTTGCCGTTACGAACCGTCGTGCTCCGCGTACGCCGCCGAAGCCCTGCGCACCCACGGCCTGCGGCGCGGCGCCATGCTCGCCGCGCGCCGCATCCTGCGTTGCCACCCCTGGCGCGCCGGCGGCCACGACCCGGTGCCTTCCGCTGCGGCGGGCGCCTCCTCCCAAAACGGAGATCATCGTCATGGATAGACGCACGCTCCTGGCCATGGTGCTGTTCCTGGTCCTGTTCCTGGTCTGGTCCAAGGTCATGGACCGCTACCGGCCGGCGCCGCTGCCGGCCGCGACCGCTGCCGAGAGCGTCGTCACCGATCCGACGGGGGCCGTAACAGCGGATCCCGGCGCGGGGATCGCGCCGGCCGCGGCCGACACTTCCGCCGTCGCCGTCCTGGCCTCCGCCACCGGCACGTTCGCGGCGCCGGGCGATGGCGTCTACGAGGTGGGCAACGACCTGTTCACCCTGCGCATCGCCGAGGCCGGCGGCGCGATCGTCGGCTGCAAGCTGCGCGACTACCGCAACGGCGAAGGCGGCCCCGTCGAACTGGTGCCGCCCTCCGGCGCGCTGGACGAAGCCCCTGCGGGCGACGTCCTGGTGCACGAGACCGGCGAGCTGGACCTGACCGACGCGCCGTTCCTGCCCGTCGGCGAGGCCGGCTTCACGCTGGGCGCGGGCGCCGCGCCGCGCGAGCTCGTGCTGGAGGCGACCGGCGCCGGCGGCCTGCTCGTGCGCAAGATCTACACGCTGCGTCCGGGCACCTACGTGGTGGACATGCGCTACGAGCTGCCGTCGGGCGGCCCCATGCTGCGCGGCGCGCGTTTCGCCTGGCGCCGCGGCATCGCGGTCACCGAGCACGAGACCAAGGTCATGATGCAGCATGGTAGCTTCCGCGCCTTCGTGCAGGTGGGGGAGGAGTTCCACGCCGTTTCGCAGGACAACCTCGTCAAGGGCAAGGGCGAGGAATCGTTCCGCGGCTCCGTCCGCTTCGCGGGCGTGCAGAACAAGTACTTCTCGATCCTCGGCTTCCTGCCCGACAACGGCGGCGCGGCCGTCGACGGGCGCGTCAGGCTCGGCGGCGACCGCGAGACCGGACACCAGTCCTGGGATTTCGAAGTCCCCGCGCGCCCCGGCGCCGGCGGCGCCTCCGCCGCGATGTCGCTCTATTTCGGCCCCAACGACTACCGTCGTCTGCGGGCCCTCGGCCACGATCTCGAGAAGATCGTGAACCTGGGCTGGAAGTGGATCCAGCCCATCAGCGAACTCGTGCTGCGCCTGATGAACTGGCTGCACGGGTTCATCCCCAACTACGGTTGGGTCATCGTCATCATCTCCATCCTCAGCAAACTGGTGTTCTGGCCGCTGACGGCCAAGGGCACCAAGGCCATGAAGAAGATGCAGGACTCGCAGGCCAGGCTGAAGCCGAAGCTGGACGCGCTGAAGAAGAAGCACAGCGGCGACCCGCAGCGCTACAACCAGGAGATGATGAAACTCTACAAGGAAGAGGGAGTGAATCCCCTCGCGGGCATGTCGGGCTGCATGCCGATGCTGGTCCAGATGCCGGTGTTCATCGCGCTCTACCAGGTGCTCTACAACATGGTGGACCTGCGCATGACGCCCTGGCTGGGCTGGATCAAGGACCTGTCGCAACCCGACGCGCTGTTCGTGCTGCCGTTCTCCCTGCCGCTGCTCGGCAACCTGTTCAACCTGCTGCCCCTGCTGATGGCGGCGGTGACCTGGTGGCAGACTAAGCTGACGCCCACCGGCGGCGCGGGCGGGCAGATGGCGGCCATGAACACGATCATGCCCGTGATGATGCTCTTCTTCCTCTACAACATGCCTTCCGGACTCGTGATCTACTGGACGATCAACACGGCCGTCACGGCCCTGCAGACCTGGAGGATCCACAAGTCCGCACCCGCATCGGGAGGTGCACCAGCGTGAAGAACGAGAAACTGCCAGGTGACGTCTACGAGAGCAAGGGACGCACGGTCGACGACGCCGTGTCCGAGGCCCTGCTCCACCTCGGCGCCCGCCGCGACGAGGTCCAGATCGAAGTGCTCGACGAGGGCAAGGACGGACTGTTCGGCCTGTTCGGCCGCCGCGCGGCCCGCGTCCGCGTCCGCCGCCGCGGCGGCGCCCGCGCCCGCCAGGACGCCCAGGGATCCGGCCGGCCCGGCGATCGCGGCCGCGACGCCGGTCGCGGCTCCGAGCGTGGTCGCGGTTCCGACCGCGGGCGCGGCGGGGATCGCAACCGCGGCGCCGACCGCAGCCAGGGCAGCGACGGTAACCGCGGGGCGGCCCGCGTCGATGGGCAGCAGCGCCCCGCCCGGGGCCGGGACGAGGGTCGTGGCCGGGACGAAGGCCGGAGCCGGGATGAAGGTCGCAGCCGCGACGGCGGCCGCGGCCGCGACGACACGCGGCGCCGCGACGAGCGTCCGCGCGCCGAGCCTCGCCAGGACACGAGGGCCGAGCCTCGCCGCGGCGAGTCGAACGGCGCCGAATCCCGCGAGGACGCGGAGCGCCGCTCCGGCCGCCGCCGCCGTCCGCGCGGCCAGCGCCCTGAGGGTGAGACCGCTCCTGCCGCCCGTCCGGAGGCGCGTCCGGAGGCGGAGGCGGTCCGGGGCCTCGAGTTCGACCGCACCGCGCCGCCCCGCCGGGAGATGCCGGCGGCGGCCGCCCCCCCGATCCCGAGGGAGACGACGCCCGCGTTCACGGATCGCGACGAGGATCGCCAGGAGATCCGGCAGCAGCCCCAACACCAGGAGCACCCAGCGATGCAAGACGAGAACCCGCCCGCGGCCGCCCGCATCGACAAGGACGCCGCCCCCGGCGAGGCCGTCGCCGCCGTCGACCTGGTCAAGCCCCGCCGCGGCGTGCCGCTCGCGGACGCCGCCGAGACCCAGCGTCTCTTCGCCGAGGAGCTGATGGTGCGCTGCGGCTTCCCCTGCCGCGTCACCGTCAACCACGGCGACTACAACCAGGTCAAGCTCGTGACCGACGAGGACAGCGCCGACGTCCTGATCGGCCGCCGCTTCTATGCGCTCGACTCGCTCGAGCACCTGGTCGACCGCATGGCGACCGTGGCCATGGGCGAGCACGTCTCGATGAACCTGGACATCAACAACCACCGCCTGCGCCTCGACGGGCGCCTGGTGACGATGGCGGCCGAGGCCATGGACCGCGTCCGCCGCGAGGGCCAGCCCGTGCACCTGCCGCCGATGAACCCCCGCGAGCGCCGCGTCATCCACATGGAAGTCGCCCGCTGCGAGGGACTGATGACGGAGACCGAGGGCGAGGGGTATGATCGCCACGTGATCATCCTCCCCGACGACGGCTCGCACCCCGCCGCCGAGGACGAGTCCTAGGCGCGCGGACGCACCGCTGAAGCGGACTCGGGGGCGGCGCGGCGCGCCGCCCCTTCTCATGACGGGTTGGGCATGTCCACGAGCAACGACACCATTGTAGCGATCGCCACGGCGGCCGGGGAGGCCGGCCTGGCGGTCGTGCGTCTCAGCGGCCCCGGCGCCCTGGACGTCGCCCGCCGCCTGGTCGGCCCGCGCGCGCTGCCGGCCGGGGACGTCCGCTCGCACCTGGCGCGCGCCGCGACGCTACGCGACGGCCCGGGCGGGGAGGTCCTCGACCACGGCCTCGTACTGCCGATGCTCGCGCCGCGCTCCTACACCGGCGAGGACGTCGTGGAGTTCCACTGCCACGGCGGCGCGCTCTGCGCCCGGCGCGTGGCGCGGGCCTGCTGCAACGCCGGCGCCCGCCCGGCCGGTCCGGGCGAGTTCACGCGGCGCGCCTTCCTCGGCGGCCGCCTCAGCCTCGACCAGGCCGAGGCCGTGGCCGACCTGATCCACGCCGAGGACGAACTCGCGGGACGAGCCGCCCTGCGCCAGCTGCGCGGCGGTCTGCGCCGCGACGTCGAGGCGATCGAGCGGCCGCTGCTGGACCTGCTCGCGCGCCTCGAGGGCGGGCTCGAGTTCGAGGGCGAGGACGCCGCGGCCGTCGCGGTCCCGCGCGAGGCGTTGCTGGCCGTCCTGGACGCCGCGCTCGCCGCGCTCGCCGCGCTGCTGGCCGACGCCGGCGCCGCGCGCCGCGTGCGCGAGGGCGTGCAGGTCGTCCTGCTGGGCGCGCCGAACGCGGGCAAGAGCTCCCTGTTCAACGCGCTGCTCGCGCGGGAACGCGCGCTCGTCGACGCCGAGCCCGGCACGACGCGCGACGTCGTCAGCGCGCGCCTGCGCCACGGCGGCGTGGTCTTCGTGCTGCACGACACGGCCGGCCTGCGCACCGACGGCGGCCGTGTCGAAGCGCTCGGCATGGCGCGCGCCCGCGCGGCGGCCACCACGGCGGACATCGTGCTGCTGCTGCGGGACCTCGTCGCTTCGGAAGGGGAGGCCGACTTCGACGGCGACGGCGTGACGGTCGTGAAGGTCGCCACCAAGGCCGACCTCGCCGATGCCGCGCAATGCAGCGCCGCGCGCGCGGCCGGCTACGTCGTGACGTCCGCGCGCGACGACGCCGGCCTCGACGAACTGCGCGAGGCCCTGCTCGCGGCGGCCGGCGGCGAGCGCCTGCGCGAGGTCGCGGAAATCGGCCACGCCTTCAACGAGCGCCAGCGGCACCGCCTCGCCGCGGCGCGGGACGAGCTCGCCTCGCTGCGCGGCGAAGTTGCGCTGCGCGCCGCTCCGGACGAAGTTGCCGCCGGACTGCTCGCGGGGATCCTCGCCGAACTGGGCGAGGTGACCGGCCGGGTGTTCAGCGAGCACCTGCTGGGCGAGGTCTTCGCCCGCTTCTGCGTCGGCAAATGACCAGGACCGAAGAAATGATGCGATGAGCGTGTTCGAGGTGATCGTCATCGGCGGCGGCCACGCCGGCATCGAGGCCGCCCTGGCGGCGGCCCGGCTCGGGGCCCGCACCGCGCTGGTGACCCACGACCGTCGCGAGATCGGGCGCATGCCCTGCAATCCCGCCGTCGGGGGGCTGGGCAAGGGCCACCTCGTGCGCGAGATCGACGCGCTCGGCGGCGAGATGGGCCGCGCCATCGACGCGACGGGCATCCAGTTCCGCGTGCTGAACCGCAGCAAGGGCCCCGCGGTCCGCGCGCCGCGCGCCCAGGCCGACAAGCACGCCTACCAGGCGCGCATGTCCGCAGTCGTCGGGGCGCAGCCCGGACTCACCGTCGTCGAGGGCGACGCGGTCGATCTGCTGATCGCGGATACGGCGCCGCCCACCCTGCGCGGCGTGGTCCTGGCCGACGGCCGCGAACTGCTCGGGCCGCGCGCGGTGCTGGCGACCGGCACCTTCCTGGGCGGGCTGATGCACGTGGGGGACGAGCGCACCGCGGGCGGGCGCGAGGGCGCCGCGGCGTCCCTGGGCCTCAGCGGCGCCCTGGCGCGCCTCGGCTTCGAACTGCGCCGCCTGAAGACCGGCACCCCGCCGCGCCTGTGGCGCGATTCGCTCGACTTCGCGCGGCTCGAGGTCCAGCCCGGAGACGAGCAAATCGAGCCCTTCTCCTTTATTACCAACGAGTTACATATCGAGCAGGTCCCCTGCCACCTCACCTGGACCGGCGAGCGCACGCACGCGCTGATCCGCGACAACCTGCACCGGTCCCCGTTGTACGGGGGCATCATCGAGGGGACGGGTCCGCGCTACTGCCCCTCCATCGAAGACAAGGTCGTGCGCTTCGCCGACAAGGAGCGGCACCTCGTCTTCCTGGAGCCCGAAGGGCGCGACTCCGAGGAGATCTACGTCAATGGCCTGTCGACCAGCCTGCCGCGCGATGTCCAGGACGCCTTCGTGAGGACCCTGCCCGGGCTCGAGCGCGCGGTGCTCGCCCGGCACGGCTATGCTGTCGAGTACGACAGCGCCCCGTCCTGGCAGGTGCGCGCGACCCTGGAGAGCAGGCCGGTCGCGGGCCTCTACCTGGCGGGCCAGATCCTCGGCACCTCCGGCTATGAGGAGGCGGCCGCGCAGGGCCTGGCGGCCGGCGTGAACGCGGTGCGCAGCCTCGGCGGCCGCGAAGCGCTGGATCTGCCCCGCGAGGACTCCTACCTGGGCGTGCTCCTGGACGACCTCACGACCAAGGACATCACCGAGCCCTACCGCATGTTCACCTCCCGCGCCGAGCGGCGCCTGGCCTTGCGCTGCGACAATGCGGCGTCGCGGCTGTTGCCGACGGCTGCGGCCATCGGCCTGCTGTCGGATCCGGACCTGCGGCGGCTGCGCGCGCGGGTGAGCGCCGCCGAGCGGGCAGCAGTGGTGCTGCGGACGTTACGTTGCCGCGACCCGCAGCACGGCGGCAGCGTGGCGGCGGCGGACCTGGTCTTGCAGGCTTCCGGAGGGTTGGACGCCCCGGCCCTGCCCGCGGATATCCCGGTCGAATTGCGCCAGGCGATCGCGGCGGCGCTGTTGCCGGCTCCCGGAGAGCCCGAGCTGCCCGCCCGCCTGGTCGAGGAGTCCCTGCTGCAGGCGGCGGTGGACCTGCGCTACGAGGGCTACATCGCCAAGCAGGACAAACTGCTGGCGCGCCAGAACCATCTCGGCAACCTCGAGTTGCCCGAGGATCTGCCCTATCAGGAGATCACGACCCTGAGCAAGGAATCCCGGGAGAAGCTGGCCCGCCTGCGCCCCGCCAATCTGGGAAGAGCCGCACGAATCGACGGCGTGCGCGCCTCCGATCTGGCCGTCCTGTCGGTATTGGCCAGCAAATGGAGGGACAGTCGTGAGTTGCCATGAGCTCTCTGCCTCCGCGCGCGCGGCCCTGGACCATCACGGCGCCGAAGTCCTGCGCTGGAACGCCCGCTTCAGCCTCATTTCCCGCATTGCCCCCGAAATGCGCCTGCTGGCGCTCCAACAGGAATGCGAGGCGGCCTTCCGGGCGCTGCACGAGGCCTGGCCGCGGTTCTCTCCCGTGCCGGCAGACTCCGTCAGTTCTTTTCGCTACATCGATCTGGGCTCCGGCGGCGGTTTCCCCGGCCTGATCTGGCACGCCTGGCTCCAGGATGTGGGTCTTCCCGGGATGACACACGTCGGCACCCTGCTCGTCGAACCCCGCGACAAACGCGCCTGGCTCCTCGACCAGGTCGCGCGGACCGCCGGCTGGCAGCTCGAAGTCCGCCGCGCCACCTGGGGTCCCCGTCAACCAGCCGTCCCGCCCCCGACCATCCCGGCCCACGACCTGATCACCCTGAAAGCCCTGCGCCTCACCGACGAAGAAATCCTCGCCGGCTGCCGCCGCGACCGCCCCGCCGCCGGCACCCCCATCACCATCTGCCGCTTCTGCTCCAACGAAGAAGAATCCGCCACCCGCGCCGAATCCGACCTGGGCCTGCCCCCCTCCACCCCCGCGGGCGCCCCAACCCAGCCCTTCAGCTGCCGCCTCCCCTTCACCCACCCTTCCGGCCCCGACACCCTCCTCATCTCCCACTACCCCACAGGCGCCTGACCCTTTCGTCCGCATACACGTGTTCCACGTGGAACACCCCCGCTCAATTCTCCCACGCCCAATTGTTCCACGTAGAACACCCCCCTCCTGCGGATTCTTCTGCACCGGGGGTGTCTGGAGGGCCCCTGCGCCAGGAGGGCGCAGGGACCCGCAAGCCAAGCCCGCCAGGCACAGGATGTGCCCGGCGGGCGTCCCCCGGCGCAGAAGGATCCGCAGAATTATCAACAGGTTTTTGCGCATGTGTGTGGATAACCCCCCGAATCGTCTGGACACACCCGATGCCCGAGGAATATGTTCCGTCCCACACCCTCGCCACACACCGACCAACCCCCGAGGAAGGGCCCCATGGGCAGGATCATCGCCATCTCCAATCAGAAGGGCGGCGTCGGCAAGACGACGACGGCCGTCAACCTCAGCGCCAGCCTCGGCGCCGCCGAAAAGCGGACACTGCTCCTGGATCTGGACCCCCAGGGCAATGCCACAAGTGGTTTTGGCATAATAGAATACAACATGACTAGCTACGAGTTACTGCTGGGCAACGCCACGCTGGCGGATTGCGCCCGAACCACAGCGATCCCCTACCTGGACGTGGTGCCGGCGGACCGCCGCCTGGCCGGCGCCGAGATCGAACTGGTGCCGCAGGTCAGCCGTGAGCGCTTCCTGGACAACGCCCTGGATGGGGCGACCGACCGCTACGACTACGTCATCATCGACACGCCACCGAGCCTGGGTCTGCTGACGCTCAACGCCCTGACCGCGGCCGACGCGATACTTATCCCCATCCAGTGTGAATACTACGCCCTGGAGGGTTTGAGCCAATTGCTCAGCACGGTACAACTTGTGCAAAAGGGCCTGAACCCCGCCCTGCGCATCGAAGGCGTGCTTCTGACGATGTTCGACCGGCGCCTGAAGCTGTCCAACCAGGTGGCCGCCGAGGCCATCGATTATTTCGGCGAAACGGTCTACCGCACCAGGATCCCGCGCAACGTCCGGTTGAGCGAGGCGCCGTCCTTCGGCAAGCCGATCCTGCTCTACGACGTCGAGTGCCAGGGATCCCAGTGCTACATGGATCTGGCGTCGGAGCTGATCGCCAGGAACGAGAAGCCGGCCGTCGCGATCGTGACGGGTCTGGCGAGCAGCGAGGAGGCGTCATGAATCCCAGGCAGGACCGCGTGCTCGGCAGGGGGCTATCGGCCCTGATCTCGGGCGCGGATCGCGCCGGCGGCAGCCTCGGCGCCGGACTGGGCGATCGCGAAGCGCGCCTGATCCCGATCGGGACGATCGGCCTGAACCCCGACCAGCCTCGTAAATTATTTAATGACAATACATTACAGGAGCTGTCGGATTCGGTGCGCCAGGTGGGCGTCCTGCAGCCCGTGCTGGTGAGGCGCCTGAAGGCCGGCGAGGCCAACCCCCTGCGCCTGGCGGCGCGGCTGGATCCCGATGCCGAACCGGCCGCCGGCGCGGCCAAGCTGGAATACTGCCTGGTCGCCGGCGAGCGCCGACTGCGCGCGGCGAGCATGGCCGGCATCGCGGAGATCCCGGCCATCGTCTGCACGTACGAGGAGACCGAGGCCCTGAAGGTCGCCCTGCTCGAGAACATCCAGCGCGAGGACCTCAACCCCGTCGAGGAGGCCACGGCCTTCCAGCAACTGCTCGACGGCTACGGCGCGACGCAGGAGGAGCTCGCCGTCATGCTGGGCAAGAGCCGCAGCGGCGTGGCCAACACGCTGCGCCTGCTCGCGCTCGACCAGGAGATCCTGGACATGGTGCGCGACGACCAGCTCAGCCGCGGCCACGCGAAGGTGCTGCTGGGCGTCGTCGATCCCGCCGCGCGGCTGCGGCTGGCGCGGCTCTGCCGCACGCGCGGCCTCTCGGTGCGCGAGTGCGAGGCCCGCGTGCGCGCGCTGCTCACCACCGATGCCGGCGGCAAGACGCCGCGCGCGCGGGCGAAGCGCGGCGCGGCGGGCGAGAGCCGCGAGATCCGCGCGCTGCGCGAGCGCGCGGAGGCCGTGCTCGGTTCGCCCGTGCAGATCGACCGCGGCGCCGACGCGAAAGGCGAGATCACCATCCGCTTCTTCTCGGATGACGACCTGCTGAGGATCCTCGCGGTTCTCGGCGTGGACACGGACCTGTCGTGAACGGCGGGCGGACGTGAAGGCGACGGACCCGCTGAAGAGCTCGCGGCTGGCCGGTCTCGCGCGGAGCTGGCGCCCCGACCCGCTGCTGGCCCTGCTGCTCGCGGCGACCGCGGTGCTGCTGGTGTTCGTCGTGGCGGGCTTCGTGCGCCTGCTCATGCACGTGCGCGGCGGCGGCGCCTTCCCCGCGGACGGCGACGCGGCCGGGCCGCTCGGCCTGTGGTCCCAGGCCTGGGCCGTGGCCTCGATGGTCCTGTTCGTGGCGGTCGGCTGGGGGATCTGGGTCGTGGGCCGCCGCCGTCAGCTCGACCAGCTGCGGCTGCGGCGTTCGGAGCGGCGCTACCGCGACATCATCAACCACGCCGGCGAGGCGATCTTCCTGCTCGACGACCAGGGCCGCGTCCTGGAGTGGAACAAGTCGGCCGAAAGCCTCTTCGCCGCGCCGCGCCGCAACGTGCTGCACCGCCCGTTCCGCGACATCCACCTCTGCTGCGCCGTGGAAATCGACCGCGCCATGGTCGACGCCGACCGGCTGAACCGCAGCATGACCTACGAGTTTCCCCTGCGCCGCCGGGGTCAGCAGGAGTCGGGGCAGATCTCGCTGACCGTCTCGCCGGTGGCGTCGGGCCCCGGGGTGCGGCGCGGCGCCGACGAGGAGAGCGGCCACTTCGTGGTGATCGCCCGCGACATCACGACGCAGAAGCACCTCGAGGCGCGCATGGGCGAGGCCGAGAAGCTGGCCGGCATCGGCCAGTTCGCCGCGGGCATCGCGCACCAGCTCAACACGCCGCTCGGCTCGATCCTGCTGTCGGCGCAGATGCTCGAGGAGAACGCCGGCAACCCCGACGACGTCGAGGACATCCAGCGCATCATCCGCCAGACCGAGCAGTGCCGCACGATCATCAAGGGCCTGCTGAACTTCGCGCGGCCGTCGGGCAGCCTGCGCACGCGGCTGTCGCTGGTCGAGGTCGCGCGCGAGACCATCTTCCTGATGGACAAGACCATCCGCACGCAGAACGTCGACGTGGCGCTGGACGACCGCACCCAGGGCGAGATCTACGGCAACCGCAACGAGATCGAGCAGGTGGTCTTCAACCTGATGGCCAACGCGCTGGACGCGCTGCCGGACGGCGGCGCGGTGAAGATCACGATCGCGGGCGGCGGCCGCGACGAGGTGAGCCTGCTGTTCGAGGACAGCGGCCCCGGCGTGCCGGCCGAGTCGCGCGAGCGGGTTTTCCTGCCCTTCTTCACGACCAAGGAGTACGGCAAGGGCACCGGGCTGGGCCTGTCGATCGTGGCGCGCATCGTCCACGAGCACGGCGGGCACATCGAGCTGCTGGAGGGCCCGGGCGCCCGCTTCCAGATGCTGTTCCCGCCCTGGCGTCCGGGCATGGGCGGCGCCGGGGAGCCGTCGGGGGCCGACGGTCCGGCCGGGCCCGGGTCCGGGTCGTCGTGACGGGGCCATATCGGGGTTGAAATCCCGCACAATTCGGGTAACCTACGCGCGGCGGCGGGCTTCGCAGACGCAGCCGCGGATCACCGGTCGAAAAGGACGTGGACATGATGGGCAAAGAGACGGACACGCACGAGACCGTCGGCAGCCAGACCTCGGTGCTGGCCCAGGGCAGCCGGTTCGAGGGGAAGGTGCACGCCGTCGGCACCCTGCGCATCGAAGGCGAGTTCCGGGGCGAGATCGAGACCCCCGAGATGCTGGTGATCGGCAAGACGGGCGCCGTCCAGGCCAACGTGCGGGTCAAGAACGCCGTCATCGGCGGGCAGCTCTTCGGCAACATCATCGCCGAGAACAAGATCGAGCTGCAGGGCGGGTCCCACGTCGAGGGCGACATCAAGACCAAGCGCCTGGTTATCGACGAGGGCGTCTTCTTCGAGGGCAACTGCAGCATGGGCGGGCCGAAGCAGGCCCCGGGCGGCCCCGCGGCGACCCCGCGGCCCGCGCAGCCGGGAGCCCCCGCGCCGCAGAGGTGACGCCGCCCCGTCCGGCTGCGGCCGCACGGAACGCTGTTAATGGTGAGAATGACTCCGATATCCGGTTGACAAGCAGAGCGGCCGGTAACTCATTGTGTGCGCGAACCCGCCGCCGGGTGCTCACACGCGCCCGGTGAGGTGCGCCGGGACGCGGGGAGGCCGTCTTGAAACGCCGCCTGTCGCCGCAGGAGCGAGGCCGCCAGCTGCGGGACGTGGGGATCTACACCGCGATCCCGATGATGCTGATCGCGGGGCCGGCCCTGGGCTACTTCCTGGGCTCGCTGGCCGCCGGGCGCTGGGGCCACACGCCGGCTTTCGAGGCCGGCGGCGCGATGCTCGGCCTCGCGGCGGCGGCCCGGCAGATCTGGCTGTTGCTGTCACGGAGATGAACCGGCGCGTCACGAAGAACCAGCGCACGAGCGCGGCGGGGGCGGCTTGGACACGACGCTGATCCTGGCCCGGGCCCGCCGGTGGACCCTGGCGGTGGCCGCCGCCGGCGCCGCGTTGATGTTCCTCGTGGCGACGCCGCGGTCGGCGCTGAGCTTCCTGGGCGCCGCCGTCTGGGGGGTCGCCGGTTTCTGGATGATCGAGCGGCTGGTCCGGCTGGCCCTGGTGCCGCCGGGCGGGACGCGCGACCGGCGCGCCCTGGTCGTTCTGATGCTGGGCAAGGCGGCCCTGTACGCGCTGGCGGCCTGGGCCCTGATGTCCGGCGCCGCGGAGCCGAAGGCCTGCGCCCTGGGTTTCTCGCTCCTGTTGGTCGTGCTGGTCGTGGTCGGGATCCTGCTGCGGCCCGGCCTGCAGCTCCCTCGCACCGAGCCGCGGAGTCGCGATGACGAGTAAGCCGAAAAGCCTGGTGTTCCTGGTCGCGGCCCTGGCCCTGCTGACCTTCGCCGCGTTCCCCGCGGCGGCGGCCGGCGAGGCGGACCACGGCGAAGGGCACGCCGAGGCGCACGACCCCTACCACCTGCCGAACTTCATCAGCATCTTCTGGGGCGACCGGCTGACCGGCGACAAGGCCGGCTTCCTGGACCCGCTGTACTCGGCGCTGGCGTCGCTGATCATCATGACCGTGCTGCTGCGCGTGGCCTCGCGGCCCACGAACGAGCCGTCGCGCTTCCACGTGGCGGTCGAGATGCTGGTCGACGGCCTGTACGGCCTGGTCGAGGGCGCGATCGGGCCCACCGCGCGCCGCTACACGCCGTACCTCGGCACGCTGTTCATTTTCATCCTGATCAACAACCTCATGGGCATGGTGCCGTTCCTGCACGCCTCGACCTCGAGCATCAACACGACCGCCGCGCTGGCGCTCTGCACCTTCCTGTACGTGCAGTTCATCGGCCTCAGGGAGAACGGTCCGCTGGGCTACCTGCACCACCTGGCCGGCTCGCCGCGCAGCGGCCTGGAGTGGTGCTTCGTGCCCCTGATGTTCCCTCTGCACGTGCTGGGCGAGTTCATCAAGCCGCTGAGCCTGAGCCTGCGACTGTTCGGCAACGTCATGGGCGAGGACAAGCTGCTGGCCGTGTTCGTGGTGCTGGGCGCCGGCATGCTCGCGTTCGCGCACCTGCCCTTCGGGTTGCCCATCCAGGTGCCCATCATGTTCCTGGTGATGTTGACCAGCACCATCCAGGCGCTGGTCTTCACGCTGCTGTCGACGATCTACATCGCCCTGATGCTCCCGCACGGCGACCACGAACACGCCGCGGCGGGGCACGGGCACTGAAGTCCGCGAGTCCGACCCGTCAACCACGACCGTGAAAGGTGAGGAGGAGACATGGAGAACAACCTGCTAGGACTGGCCCTGCCCCTGGGCGTCGGCATCGCCGCCGTCGGTTCGGGCCTCGGCCTGGGCCGCGCCATCGGCTCCGCGATGGAGGCCATGGGCCGCCAGCCCGAGGCGATCGGCCAGATCCAGACCGCGATGATCATCGGCTGCGCCTTCATCGAGGCGTTGACGATCTACGCGCTGCTGTCGGTCATCCTGCTGATGGGCAAGCTGGGCTGACAGGCCGCCGGCGGGATCCCGGGACGCCCGCGGTCCGCGGGGTCCGTCGCGGGCCGTTCGACGGTGTCCATTAGACCGTGAAAGGTTCGGACATGCAGCTGGACATCAGGGTCATCCTGACGAACATCATCGGCTTCGTGATCCTCGTCTGGGTGCTCGCGAAGTTCGCCTGGAAGCCGATCCTCGACCTGCTCGATGCGCGGCGCGCCAGGATCCGCGACGACTTCGCCAAGGCGGAGACGGCGCGGACCGAGGCGCAGACGCTGCGCGGGGAGTTCGAGTCGAAGATCGGCGACATCAAGGCCATCGAGCGCGAGCGGGTGCAGGAGGCGGTCAAGCGCGGCGAGGAGATCGCCGAGCGGATCAGGACCGAGGCCCGCGACAAGGCCGACGCCACGCTCGACCGGGCGCGCCAGGACATCGACGTCGAGGCCCACAAGGCCCAGGTCGTCCTGCGCGACGAGGTGGTGACCCTGGCCGTCGCCTCGACCGAGATGCTCCTGAACACGAAGCTCGACCCGGAGACGCACCGCCGCCTGGTGCGCGAGTACATCGACAGTCTCGGGGAGATGCCGCATGCGTGACCGCGGCGTCGAGACGCGCTACGCCCGCGCCCTGATGCTCGCCGCCCGCGAGGCCGGCGAGCTGGACGGCGTGGCCGAGTCGTTCGTCGGAGTCGTCGCGGCGCTCGGGCAGAACCCGACGCTGGTCGCCTTCCTCGAGGGCCCCCAGGTCGCCCACGACGAGAAGACCGCCCTGGTGCGCAAGCTGTTCACCGGGCGCGTCGAGGTGACGCTGCTGCACTTCCTGCTGCTGCTGATCGACAAGAACCGCGTCCAGCACGTCGCGGACATCCAGCGGGAGTTCGCGGTCATGGTCGAAGAGTCGCAGGGCCTGTCCCGCGCGACCGTCGTCACGGCCGTGCCGCTGCCCGAGGACCTCGAGCGCGACCTGACCGCCAGGCTCGAGAAGCTGACCGGCCGGCGGCTCGTGCTGACCAAGACCGTGGACCCCGCCGTGCTCGGGGGCGTCCGCGTGACCATGGGCGACCGCGTCATCGACGGGACCGTCAGGACGAACCTGGACAAGCTGCGCGCGCAACTGTTCCGGACCAACGTTCGCTAGAACGAGGAGAGAGCCTTGAAACTCAGGCCAGAAGAGATCAGCTCCGTCCTCTCGCAGGAGCTGCAGAAGTACGACCGCGACCTCGGGGTCGAGAGCGTCGGCACCATCCTGCAGGTGGGCGACGGCATCGCCCGCATCTACGGCCTGCAGGACGTGATGGCCGGCGAGCTCATCAAGTTCCCCGGCGACATCTTCGGCATGGTCCTGAACCTGGAGGAGAACTCCGTGGGCGCCGCCATCTTCGGCGAAGACACCCACATCAAGGAGGGCGACCAGGTCACCCGCACCGGGCGCATCGCCGAGGTGCCGGTGGGCGACGCCGTGATCGGCCGCGTGGTCAACGCCGTCGGGCAGCCGCTGGACGGCAAGGGCCCCATCGCCAGCACCCAGACCCGCAAGATCGAGGTCAAGGCGCCGGGCGTGATCGCGCGCCAGCCGGTCAAGGAACCGCTGATGACCGGCCTGAAGGCCATCGACTCGATGATCCCCATCGGCCGCGGCCAGCGCGAGCTGATCATCGGCGACCGCCAGACCGGCAAGACGGCCATCGCCATCGACACGATCATCAACCAGAAGGACTCGGGCGTGTACTGCTTCTACGTGGCCATCGGCCAGAAGCAGTCGACCGTGGCGCAGGTCTACCGGACCCTGCAGGAACACGGCGCCATGGCCTACACGACCATCATCTCCGCCTCGGCCAGCGAGCCCGCCCCGATGCTCTTCATCGCCCCGTACGCCGGCTGCGCCATGGCCGAGCACTTCATGTGGCAGGGCAAGCACACGCTGGTGATCTACGACGACCTCTCCAAGCAGGCCAACGCCTACCGCCAGTTGTCGCTGCTGCTGCGGCGCCCGCCCGGACGCGAGGCCTTCCCCGGCGACGTCTTCTACCTGCACTCCCGCCTGCTCGAGCGCGCCGTGAAGCTGAGCGACGAGAACGGCGGCGGCTCGCTGACGGCGCTGCCGATCATCGAGACCCAGGCCTCGGACGTGTCGGCCTACATCCCTACCAACGTGATCTCGATCACCGACGGCCAGATCTTCCTGGAGAACGACCTGTTCTACCAGGGCGTGCGCCCCGCCATCAACGTGGGCATCTCGGTGTCCCGCGTGGGCGGCAGCGCCCAGACCAAGGCCATGAAGAAGATCGCCGGCTCGCTGCGCCTCGACCTCGCCCAGTACCGCGAGCTGCAGGCCTTCGCGCAGTTCGGTACGGATGACCTGGACGCCTCCACGCGCCGCCAGCTGACCCGAGGGGCGCGTCTCACGGAGCTGCTGAAGCAGCCGCAGTACCAGCCGCTGACCCTGGGGCAGCAGGTCTCGGTCCTGTACGCGGGTGTGAACGGCTACCTGGACGAGGTCCCGGTGGAGAAGGTGCTCGACTTCGAGAAGGCCTTCCACGAGTACATGGGCGCCGGCAACGCTGACCTCCTCAAGGGGATCACGGACACGGGCGACCTGTCGGCCGAGACGGAAGAGCGCCTGAAGGCGGCGATCGTCGACTTCAAGGCGTCGGTCGCCTACTAACGACCGCCTGACGGCAGGCGACGGAAACCAGCAGGGCACCCGGGGCCACGGCCTCGGGACGTAGGGAGATACGGGATGGCGGGCGGCGGCAGCGTTCGAGCGATCCGCGACCGCATCAGGTCGGTGAGCAGCACTGCGAAGGTCACGCGTGCCATGGAGCTCGTGGCGGCCTCCAAGATGCGGCGTGCGCAGGAGCGTGCGCTGGCTTCCCGGCCGTACTCGGAGCAGATGATCGCGGTCCTGTCGCAACTCGCGACGTTCACCACTGGCGGTGATGGTGCGCTGTTGCACCCGCTGCTGGAGCAGCGCGAGGTGAAGAGCCTGGCGTACATCCACATCACGGCTGACCGTGGTCTGGCTGGCGGCCTGAACTCCAACATGAACCGCGCGGGCGCCTCCATGCTGCTGGAGTATCAGCCGCATGTGGACCGCCTGAGCGTGATCCCTGCCGGCCGCAAGGGGCGCGATTTCTTCCGCCGGTCTGGCATGAGCATCACGGCCGAGTTCGGTGAGCTCGGTGATTTCCCGGCCTTCGAGGACGTCCGTCCGATC
>JAUSBL010000013.1 GCA_030658975.1 Candidatus Latescibacterota bacterium | reverse complement strand
CCCCCACCACGCCAGGATGTGCAGGATCGATGTGTTGCGGGGTCAGTTGACGTAATCGTAGGCGGCGGCGCCGCCTTGCCAGCGCATTTGCAGGCCGGGAAATCCGAGGGGGGTGAGGTCCTGGTCGGTCCACCAGAGGTTGGGGGCGACGGGGTCGACAACGACCTCCATGTCGCCGGGTATCGCGCGCAGGGTGAGGGTTCCACGGTGCCAGGGGGCGCCGGGGTGGATGGTGAGGGTCAGGCGGGCGGGGCGGTCCAGGGGGATGGTGGTGGTCTCGCCCGGTGCGGGGGTGATGCGCAAGGAGTCGGGATGGGCGGCGGCGGCGGGTTTGTAGAACAGTTCCACGAGGTCGCCGAAGACCGGGCGGGCGCCGACCGCGCGGGCCACCGGCGCGACGACGGGGCGGGCCCACGCCGAAGGCATGAGTTGCGTCTCGATGACCGGCTTCAGCGTCCCGGCGGCGACGACCGCCACGACAGCCAGCGAACCGGCGAGCGCGAGGCGCCGCGCACGGGAGCGCAGTTCGGCGCGGTAGGTCCAGCCCACGCCGGCCGCCGGCAGCAGCAGCGCCAGCAACGGCAGGTGCAGGCGCGAGAAGGCGATGGTCAACAGCGGACCGATCGCGCCGGCGAGAGTCAGCAGCAGCAGCGC
Organism: Candidatus Latescibacterota bacterium; assembly: GCA_030658975.1. GTDB lineage: Bacteria > Krumholzibacteriota > Krumholzibacteriia > LZORAL124-64-63 > LZORAL124-64-63 > PNOJ01. The sequence goes on along the minus strand of JAUSBL010000013.1, from coordinate 15,033 downwards.
ACGGCGGTGCCGCAGCCGCCCGGGGATCAGCAGGCCGCGCAGCGCGAGTCCCACCAGGGACAGGTAGGCCGCGAACGTGAGCGCCCAGACCGCTGCGACCAGCGGCATGGGCAATGGTCGCACCACTGCGTGCACGAGGTGGCGCACCGGGAACGCGTCGGCCGACCACAGCAGGGCGGCGCGCTCGACGACGCGGCGCAGCGCGGCCGCCGGGTCGCGCGCGACCTGGTCCAGGGCGTAGGCCTGCATGGCTGCGTCCGGCGCGAGCCCGCGCGCCGCGGCGAACGCCGCGACTTCGCGCTGCAGTCGCGCGTGCGTGGCGGGCCCGAGCCACGTGGCCCCCTCGCCCCTGCCGATCAGCGGGTTGTTGCCCAGCGCCAGGTTGAAACCCGTGCCGGTGGCCAGCAGGACCGGACGGCCCTCCTGGCGCCACAGGGTCGCTTCCCAGGGCAGGATCGTCAGCACGGCCGCCAGGACCATCACGCCGGCCGCGCGGCGGCGGCCCGCCCAGCAGCGGCGGGGACCGAGGAAGGCGAGCGGCAGCAGCAGCAGGAACGGCAGGCCGGCCGGGCGCGTCAGCATCAGCAGGCCCAGGGCCAGGCCCGCGGTGGCGGCGCGCCGCAACTGCGCTCTCCCGCCGGCCTGCGACGCGGCGACCTCGCGCGCCGCCAGCGCCCTCTCCCAGGCGCCCAGCAGCAGCAGGATGTACAGGGGCTCGGCCCACAGCGAGGCGCCGAAGAACGTGAACGCCGGGTAGAGCACGTGCAGCCCGGCGGCGGCCAGCGCGGCGCGGCGGTCCGCGAGACGGCGCGCGATCAGGTAGACCAGCGGCGTCGCGAGCGCGCTCCAGAGCGCCGACAGCGCGCGGGCGCGGGCGGCGCCGGCGCCGTCGGCCGTGTAGACCGTACTCATCAAGAGGGGATGCAGCGGCGGCTGGAAGCCGTCGGCATAGGCCTGCTCCCAGTGTTCGGGCGCGACGTCGCCGCGGGCCAGGTCGTCCGCGACGGCCTGCCAACCCTGGGCGCGGCGGTCGTAGCCGTATTCGTCGAAGGAGGGGCGCGCGTCGAGTTTCAGCATGACGGCCACGCCCGCCAGGCGCACCAGCAGCGTGACCAGGAACAACACGAGCACCAGGCGCCGCTCGCCCCGCGGCACGCTCACGACCGCTCCGCCGCGCCCGGATTCCCGGCCGCGAGTCGTTCCACGGCTTCGGCCATGCGGTCCCACGAGTAGCGCGTCTTCTCGCGCGCCACCGCGGCCGAGAAGGCTTCCGCGCGGTCCTCGTCGAAGAAGCGGATCAGCGCGGCGGCCAGGGCGTCCGGGTCGGCGGGCGACACCAGGAAGCCGGTCTCGCCGTCGAGCACGACCTCGGGCAGGCCGCCCACGTTCGTGGCCACGACCGGGCGGTCGTAGTTGTAGGCGATCTGGACGATGCCGCTCTGGGTGGCCGACACGTACGGCAGGGCGACGACGTCGGCGGCCAGGAACCAGTCCTCGACCTCCTCGTCCGGCGCGTAGCCGTCGCGCCAGACCAGGATGTCCTCGCACGCCGCCGCGCGCCGCGCCGCGGCGTAGATCTCGCCGTCGCCATAGACGTCCCCGACCACCGCCACACGGATGCCGTCGCCGTAGCGCTCGCGCAGGCGCGGCAGCGCCGCGAGCAGGTGGACCACGCCCTTGTAGGCCTTGATGAAGCCGAAGTAGAGCACCACGCGTCCGCCGGCGGGCAGCCCGAGCGCCGCGCGGGCCTCCGCGCGCGAGCGCCGCGGGCGGCCGGGCACGCCGAAGTCGTAGACCGGGTGCGGGCAGTCCGTCACCAGGGCCGGATCGGTCCGCGGCGCCGTGGCGAACAGGTCGCGCCGCACCTGGCCGCTCTGCGCGACGAACCCGTCCCCCTGCCCCAGGGCGAGCCGGGCCAGCGGGCCAGCGAACGGGTAGCGCTCGTGCGCCACCACGTTGTCCAGCACGTAGACCACGCGCACGCCACGCGCCCGCAGGCGGCGCGCCACGCCCCAGTAGCCGGGCGCGAAGAACGGCAGCCAGTACTTCATCACCACCGCGTCGGGCCGGAACGCCAGCAGGTCGTCGGCGGTGCGCCGCCAGCTCACGGGATCCCAGGGCACGAAGCGGCAGGAGTCGGGCGCCGGCATCCAGGCCGCCGTGGCGCCTGTCTGGCCGCGGCCGGGGAAGAGCAGGTCCGGGTACTGGCGGCGAAAGCCGGCCCAGTGCAGTTCGTGGCCGCGCGCGGCCAGCGTGCGGTGCAGCATCGCCAGCCAGGTGACGATGCCGCCGTGGAAGGGCGGGGCCGGCCCCAGCAGGCCGAGCCTCATCGCGCCGCCGCCTGTCGCAGGACCGCCGCGCGCACCGTCGCGGGCCGCAGCGTCGGCAGGCAGGGCTCGCTCTCGCGGCATCGCGGCGCGAAGTAGCAGCTGCAGGCCTTCTCGGGCGCGAGGATCTCGCCGCGGCCGTACAGCTCGAACTCGGCGGGATTGAAGATGTTGTTCAGCAGCACCAGGCGCTTGCCCAGTCCGATCGCCAGGTGCATGGCCATCGTCACCGCCGAGACCACGACGTCGCAACGGTCCATCACGCCCACGAACCCGTCCAGCGGGAAGATGCCGGGGTAGTAGGCTCCGGTGGCTTCGGCCAGGCGCCGGTTGCGCGCATCCTCTTCGGGGCCGCCCAGCAGCATCACGCCCAGACCATCCTGTCGCAGGGCGGTCGCCAGAGCCGCCCAGTGTTCCTCGGGCCACAGTCGGCTGGTCCAGCGTCCCCCGCAGCCGGTGTTCAGGCCGACCAGGGCGCGGCCCTGCGGCGCGTCCAGGCGCGGCGGAGCGGCCGGCCGGTCCAGTTCGTAAGGCTCGCCCGCGAACTCCCAGCCGCAGATCGCAAAGATCTCCTGCAGGTACGACTGCGTGTTCGCCCGGCTGAGGTCGTCGAACAGGCCGGTCAGGAACTTGTCGCGGGCGGCCTCGCGCACTGCGGGCTGGCAGTAGCCGTCGTTGCGCAGGGTGAAGCCGACGCGCCGCGACGAGCGCGACTCGCTGGTCAGCGCGCAGGCTTCGGGGTCCTTGTCCAGGTTGATGATCAGGTCGAAGTCGGTGTTGCGCACCCAGACGATCGAGGCGGCGTCGAAGCGGCGCCGGTCCGGCACCGACGCGGGCACCAGCTCCGGGTAGTACGACAGCCAGGTGAGCAGGTGGCGCGGGTAGCGGCGTCGCAGCGCCGCGAGCAGCGGCGTCGTGCGCACCACGTCCCCGGCCGCGCCCAGCTTGATCAGCAGGATGCGCCCGCAGCGCGGCGTGAACTCGGGACAGCCCTCGCAATGCACGCCGCGTTCCTTGTGCGGGGCGCAGGGCCGGTCGCCGCGGAAGTGCAGGCAGTCGCGCCGGACCTCCATGTCAGGGGCCTCCTTCGGGATCGAGTTGCCGCAGCAGCACGTCGGCCTCGCGGTCGAGATCCGCGGGCAGTCCCAGTTCGCGGGCGATGAGCAGGGTGGCGCGGGCCTGGTCCGGGTTGGTCAGCACCAGGTGCAGGCGGGCGAGGTCGTAGGTGCCCAGCGCCTTCTGCCCGCGATCGGCGGCGCCGCGCACCGCCTGGTCGAACGCCTCCAGGGCGCCGTAGAGGTCGCCCCGGCCCTGCAGGATCCGGCCCAAACGGCGCTGGGCTTCGCTGCGCGTCCAGGCGGACGCCTCGGTCTGTGCCAGGACGCGGCGGCAGACGCGCTCGGCGCCGGTCGTGTCGCCGGCGGCCAGCCGCTCGTCGGCGTCGGTGAGCGCAAACGAGCCGCGCACGCGTACGGCATCGAGCTGGCGGCGCAGCTCCTGCCCGACGTCGGCGAGCTCCGGCGGCAAGCGGTGGCCCAGCGCCCGGTCCAGGTGCGAGGCGGCCGCGTCCAGTTCGCCGCGGTTCTTGGCGAGACCGGCCAGCATCAGCTCCGCTGCCGCCCCGTCCTCGCCCAGGCGGGCCGCATCGCCGAACAGCGCCTCGGCGCGCCCGACGTCGCCGGCATCGAGCGCCTCGAGCCCGCGGTTCATGACGTAGCCGTAGGCCTGCCGTACGTCGTCCGGCGGCGGGCCGAGGATCTTGACCGTGAAGACGCCGCCCCCGGACAGGTCGGCGGTGATCGTCACCGCGACGGCCTCGTCGCGGCCCCAGGGGATCCGCACCTCGTGGTGCGACTCGTTGTTCTGCTGGTAGAGCAGCGAACCGTCAGCCAGGCGCAGCACGTTCACGTGGCAGAGCAGCTGGTCGCCGTCGACGGTCAGCCGCCAGGCCCGCACCGGGATCTGCGCGTACTCGACCCGGAACTGCACCGACTCCCCGCCCCGCAGCAGGTAGGTCTCCTGGCCGCGGGCCGTCCAGAGCCCCTCGGGCACGCCCTGGGCTGCCGCTGGTGCGGCGGCGAGCAGCAGGGCGGCGATGATCGCGCAGGCGGCTCTCACGGGGTTTCTCCTTCGACGCGCCGGGCATCGGTGCTATCTTGGCCGTCGCTCCGAAGATATCGGAAGCCGCCGCCGGCCACAAGCAGCGACACTCCCCGAGGAGAACCATGAGCGCGATCGTGAACCTGACCCTGGGCCACTCCCCCGACCCCGACGACGCCTTCATGCACTACGCCCTGGCCCGCGGCAAGATCGACACGGGGCCCTACCGCTTCGAGCACGTCCTGCAGGACATCCAGACCCTGAACGAGCGGGCGACCCGCGGCGAACTGGACATCACCGCCATCAGCGTCCACGCCTACGCCTACGTGGCCGACAAGTACGCCCTGCTGCCCTCGGGCGCCAGCATGGGCGACCGCTACGGCCCGATGGTCGTGGCCCGCGAGGCCTTCACGCCGGACGACCTGCGCGGCCGCCGCATCGCCGTGCCCGGCCTGATGACCAGCGCCTACCTCGAACTGCGCCTCGCGCTCGGCGATTTCGAGCCGGTGGTGGTGCCCTTCGACCGGATCATCGAGGAGGTCGCCGCCGGCACCCACGACGCCGGACTGATCATCCACGAGGGCCAGCTCACCTACCGCAACCAGGGCCTGCACAGCTGCCTCGAACTGGGCCCCTGGTGGGACGACCTCACCGGTGGCCTGCCCCTGCCGCTGGGCGCCAACACCATCCACAAGCGCCACGGCGCGCGCATGCCCGAGATCGCCCGCATCCTCGAGGCCAGCATCCGCTACGGACTCGAACACCGCGCCGAGGCTCTCGCCTATGCCCTGGGCTGGGCCCGCGACATGGAGACCGCCCTGGCCGACGAGTTCGTCGGCATGTACGTCAATCACTGGACCCTCGACTACGGCGACAAGGGGCGCGCGGCCATCCGCGAACTCCTCGATCGCGCCCACGTTGCCGGTCTGATCCCACAAGTTCATGGTCTTGAGTTCGTCACCACGTAAGCGAGATGCACCCCCACGTGTCACGACCCATGTCCAATGGATTTGCTGATTTGACGGGAATGTGGCATAATTGAGGTAATGTGCGGGCTTTCTTCCTCCCGGGAGTCGTCATGCGTTCGTGGACCGTGATGTTGTTGATTTGCTTGCTGTTCGGCGTCCAGGCCGGCGCCCAGACATATACGCTGGCCGATACGCTGACCGTGATCCAGAGGCCGCTGGTCAACATCCCTGCGCTGGTGATGCCGGGTCAGGATCTGGTGATCAGCTGCGTCGCGCCTTTGGGGACCACGGGGTGGACGGCGCGGCTGGAGCGCGGGGCGCTGCAGATCCCGCTGGAGGTCGTCGGCGCCGCTCACGATCCCGCGACCACCTGGTGGACCGTCGCGGCCGCGGTGCCCGACGTGCCGGTCTTCGACCTCTACGACCTGCGCGTGACCGCCTCCGGCGGCCTCGACGACCGCACCCGGCACGCGGTGCGCGTGCTGCCGCAGTGGCGCACGGACTTCACCTTCGTGCACATCACCGACACGCACCTGCCCACCTACCTCTACTACTACGAGAACGGGGCGGCGACCGACAGCACCACCAGCGTGGGGCTGCGCACGATCCTGGAAGACGTGAGCATCATCAACCCGGAGTTCATCCTGCTGACCGGCGACCTGATCCACGAGGGCGAACTCGAAGACTACCTCGGGAGGCGCTACTACAGCCGCGCCCAACAGCTGCTCGCCGAATCCGATGTGCCGGTGTTCCTGACCGGCGGCAACCACGACCTCGGCGGCTGGGACAGCACACCCCCGAGCGACGGCACCTCGCGCCGCGACTGGTGGCGCTTCTTCGGCTGGCGGCGCCTCGGCAACCCGCCGCCCGGCGCCCCGGCGCGGACCCAGGACTACGGCTTCGACTACGGCCCGGTCCACTTCGTCGGCCTGGAAGCCTACGACAACTACGACAACTGGCGGGCCGACATCTACGGCACCGAGAGCTACACCAACGCCCAGATGTCCTGGCTGCAGCAGGAGGTCGGGGCCGCCTCGGCCAGCGAGGCGATCGTGCTGTTCAGCCACTTCGACTTCCAGAACGAGCTCAACCTGCCCGCCCTGAATATCGACCTGAACCTCTGGGGCCACATCCACAGCGACACCGAGGACGCGACCGCGCCCTTCGACGTCTCGACCGACAACGCGAGCGGCTCCAACCGCCCCTTCCGGGTGATCCGCTGGACCGGCGGCCGCTTCGACGTGCGCCCCACCCTGGACGCCTACACCGGCGGCAACCTGACCACGACGTTCACGCCCGACAACAGCGGCACGTCGGACACCGTGTCGGTGCTCGTCCACAACGGGTACAACGAGCGCTTCCACAACGCGCTCGTGCGGGTGAACATGCCCGCCGACGCCCCCGGCTTCCTGGTCACCGGCGGCTCGCTCGTGCAGGTGGACGACACCGGTCCGGTCGCGGTGTGCTACGTCGAGGCGGTCCTGAACCCCGCCAGCAACCTCACCGTCACCGTGACGGTGGACCCGGACGCCCAGACCGGCGCCGGCGACGCCCCGCACCCCCGCCTGCTGGCCGCGCACCCGAACCCGTTCAACCCCCGCACCGAGGTCGCCTTCGACCTGCCCGCGGCCGCCGTCTGCCGCCTGACCGTCTTCGACGCGCGCGGCTGCGAGGTCTCCGTCCTGGCCGACGGCCCGCTCCCGGCGGGGCGCCACGTCGCCGCCTGGGAGGGCCGCGACGCCGCCGGCCGGCCGCTGCCCTCGGGCGTCTACTTCCTGGGCCTGCGCGCCGGCCCCTTCAGCGAGACGCGCAAGGTCACCCTGGCCCGCTGAGCGGAACCGCTTCGCGGCTTCACCCGCGGTGCGATCTCTGGTAACCTCCCGGACAACCCCAACGTTGCCCGGGAGGACCCATGTCCCTGTCGCGCACCCTGCTGCTCGCGGCCCTGCTCGCCGCCGTCGTCCTGACCGGCTGCAGCCAGCCGGCCGAAGACCTGGATACCTTCCTCGCCGACTACAACGTCCTGTACCGCGACCTCTGGCAGAGGGCCGAGGGCGCGCGCTGGGACGCCAACGTCGACGTCGGCGAAGCCACCTCGGCCGCGCGCGTCGCCGCCGAGGAGGAATTCGCCGCCCGCCTCGGCGAAGCCGGCCTCATCGCGAAGGCCCGCGCCTTCCTGGAGCGCGACGACCTGACCTTCGTGCAGCGCCAGCAGCTGAAGTACTTGCTGCTGAACGCCGCCAAGTTCCCCGGCACCATCCCCGAGGTGACCTCGCGGCTGATCCGCGCCGAGGCCGCGCAGAACGAGCGCCTGTTCGGCTACGAATTCTCGGTCACGCTGCCCGACGGCACGGCGCGACCCACCGACTCCAACGAGATCACCACGATGCTGGCCGACTCGCGCGACCTCGCCGAGCGGCGCGCCTACTGGGAGGCGAGCAAGGCCATCGGCCCGACCCTGCGCGACGGTCTGGTCGAGCTGCGGGACCTGCGCAACGAGACGGCGCGGAGCATGGGCCACTCCTCGTACTTCGGCATGGAAGTCAGTGAGTACGGCATGACCCCGGCGCAGATGATGGCCCTGATGGACGAAGTCCTGGCGGGCCTGCGCCCGCTCTACGAGCAGCTGCACTGCTGGACGCGCCACGAACTGGCCGCCCGCTACGGCGAGCCCGTGCCCGCCCTGATCCCGGCCCACTGGCTCGGCAACAAGTGGGCCCAGGACTGGCCCGGCATCGTCGAGGGCGTCGACCTGGACGCCCTGGTCGCCGGCCGCGACCCGAAGTGGATGATCGAGCAGGCCGAGCGCTACTACACGAGCATGGGCTTCGAGCCGCTGCCCGCCTCGTTCCACGCGAGCAGCGACCTGTTCGCGCTGCCCGACGGAGCGACGCGCACGAAGAACTCCCACGCCTCGGCCTGGCACATCGACCTGGACCGGGACGTGCGCTCGCTGATGAGCGTCGAGCCCACTTTCGACTGGCTGCAGACGACCCACCACGAGCTGGGCCACATCTACTACTACCTGTCCTACAGCAACCCCGAGGTGCCGTTCGTGCTGCGCACGGGCGCCAACCGCGCCTTCCACGAGGGTGTCGGCACGCTGATCGAGCTGGTCGCCGGCCAGACCGCCTACCTGCAGGAGATCGGCCTGATGACCGCGGCCGACGAGCCCGACCGCATCAGTTGGCTGCTGAACCAGGCCCTGCTGGGCCCGGTCACCTTCCTGCCCTTCGCCTGCGGCACGATGACGCACTGGGAGCACGACTTCTACGAGGAGCCCCTGCCCGCCGACCAGATGAACGCGCGCTGGTGGGAGCACGTCGCCCGCTACCAGGGCGTCGCCCCGCCCGCCCCGCGCGGCGAGGAGTGGTGCGACGCGGCGACCAAGACCCACATCAACGACGACGCGGCCCAGTACTACGACTACGCGCTGTCGAGCGTCATCCTCCACCAACTGCACGACCACATCTGCCGCGAGATCCTGCACCAGGACCCGCAGACCGCCACCTACTACGGCAACCAGGAGGTCGGCGCCTACCTGCGCACCATCCTGGAGCCCGGCGCCACCCGCGACTGGCGCGAACTGATGCGCGAGGCCACCGGCGAAGACCTCTCCAGCCGCGCGATGCTGGCGTACTTCGCCCCGCTGCAGGCGTGGCTGCAGGAGCAGAACGAGGGCCGCAGCGTAGGATTCTGACGGACGGAACAGGTGACGAGATGAAGCGTTTCCCGATCTCCGCGGTGGCCGCGGCCGCCCTGCTGGCCGGCGTCGCCGCCGGACCCGCGGCGGCCCAGGATTTCGGGCCGCTCCAGTTCCGCACCGAGGAACTGGCCCCGGGCGTGCACCTGCTGCAGGGCGCCGGCGGCAATGTGCTGGCCTGCGCCGGCGGCGGCCGGCTCCTGCTGGTCGACGCCGACTACGAGCAGATGGCCGACAAGCTGCTCGCGGCCACGGCGGCGCTGGAGTCAGGACCGGTCGCCCTGGCCGTCGCCACCCACTGGCACTTCGACCACGTCGGCGGATTCGGCGCCCTGGCCGCGGCGGGCGCCATGCTCGCAGCCCACGAGTCGGTCCCCGGCTGGATGGCCTCGCCCCAGCACCTGGACGTGCTGGATCACGACGTGCCGGCCTCACCGGCGGCGGCGCTGCCGCGGATCTGCGTCGGCGACACGCTGACTCTGCGCTGGGGCGACGAGACGATCGGCCTGCGCCACGTTGCCGGCCACACCGGCGGCGACCTCGTCGTCCGCCTGCACCGGGCCGACGTCGTGCACGCGGGCGACCTCTTCTTCAACTGCGGCTACCCCTACATCGACACCGCCCACGGCGGATCCATCGACGGCATGATCCGCGGCTTGCAGTACGTGCTGACCCTGTGCGGTCCCGCAACACGTGTCGTTCCCGGCCACGGACCCGTCGCCACGCCGACGCAAATGCGCGTCTACCTCGGCATCCTCGAGGAATACCGCCACATCGTGGCTACCGAGAAAGCCGGCGGCGCCACGCTCGCCGAAATCGTGGCCGCCAGGCCGGCAGCTTCACTCGATGAACGATGGGGCGAAGCCATGTTCCCGCCCGAGGATTTTATCGAGATGATCTGGCTGTCGGTTCCCTGAATTGGATCCATGCCCACCGCGTCTGGGGACGCGCGCCGGACACCTCCTGTGTCCGGCGCGCTCGGCTTTCGGGCCGCTCCGCCATCCTGGCTGCGCGGCCCTGCAGACGCCCCAGCCGCGGTGGGCATGGATCCAAGTCTGGGAGGAACGGACACCAGACCATCGCGATGAATGGTTGCGGCGGGGAGACGGCGGATGTATATTTGCATCATGGTGCATACATGCAAGGGAGGCCGGGATTGAAATCGCGCACGACCTGCTGCCGGGATCTCGAGAAGTGGCTGGAACCGGAAACCTTCCGGGCGCTGGGCGAACCCAGCCGGGCGGCGCTGCTGATGCTGCTGGCGGGGACGCGCGGACCGCGGACGGTGGGGGAACTGGCGGCGGACCTGCCCATCGACCTGTCGGTCGTCTCGCGGCACCTGAAGGTGCTGAAGGACGTGGGCGTGGTCACGGCGGAGCGCAGCGGCAAGGAAGTGCGCTACCGGCTGGCGTGCGGGGATCTGGTGCGCATGCTGCGCAACCTGGCCGACGCCCTGGAAGCCTGCTGTCCCACGGGAATCACCGAACTGGAGGCTGGACGATGAACGAGAATCGCAGACCGACCGATCCCGACGCCCTGCGCCGGGCCGTGGCCGAAGGATACGCGCGCATCGCCGAGGGAGAGGACACCGGCTGTTGCAGCACCGGTTGCGGCTGCGGGGCGCCGGCGGACGTCAGCCGCGAGGTGGGCTACCGCGAAGACGACCTCGCCGCGATCCCCGCTGGAGCCGACCTAGGGCTGGGCTGCGGCAACCCTGTCGCACTGGCCGAGTTGCGGCCCGGCGAGACGGTCCTGGACCTGGGCTCGGGCGCGGGCATGGACGCCTTCCTGGCCGCGTCGAAGGTCGGACCCGGCGGCCGCGTCATCGGCGTGGACATGACGCCGGCGATGCTCGACCGCGCGCGGCGCAACGCCGAACAGGGCCGCCACGCCAACGTCGAATTCCGCGAGGGGCTCATCGAGGCGCTGCCTCTGGACGACGCGAGCGTGGACGTGATCCTCTCGAACTGCGTCATCAACCTGTCGCCGCAGAAGGAACGGGTCTTCCGCGAGGCGCGGCGCGTGCTGCGGCCCGGCGGGCGCATGATCGTCTCGGATCTGGTGCTCGAGGCGGAGCTGCCGGCGGCGATCGCCGACCGCATCGATGCGACCATCGGCTGCGTGGGCAACGCGTCGCTGCGCGCGGACTACCTGCGCACCGCGCGCGAGGCGGGCTTCGGCACGGTGGAGATCCTCAGGGAAAGCAGCTACGGCGCGGCGGTAGCGGCGGACTCGCCGCTGGCGCGCGACGTCGCCCGCGACACGGGACTCCCCCTGCCGCGGATCGCCGAGCTGCTCGGCGGGGTCACCAGCCTGACGCTGCGCCTGCGGCCCTGACCGCCGTCAGCCGGTGACCGTCTTCATGCTGGCGTAGTCCAGCGTCGAGCCGTTCAGGCTGTGCGGGATCATGTACACGGCGAAGACCACCAGCGCCGCGAGCACCGTCACCAGGCGCGCGACGCGACCCTCGCCGCGGATCAGGGCCGCCGCCGTCCAGGCCAGCACCGCCGCGGCGAGCTTGTTGTCGGTCAGGTCCTCGCCGAAGGGCCAGCCGGTCCAGTAGGCCCCGAAGGCGTACTTCTGGACGACGGGTCCCAGGAACAGCCCGCCGACGGCCAGCAGCGCCAGCGTCCGGCGTGCCAGGCGCCGGCGCTGCGCCCCGCCGAAGACGGCCTCCAGCCCCGCCCGGTTGGACCAGAGCATGCCCAGGAACATCAAGAGGATGTGGGGCGCCAGCACCCACGGCGGCACGTCCCCCTTGAAGCGCGCGACCACGGCCTGGCCACCCGGCAAGTCCAGCGCCTCACCGCCCCGCGACAGGTGAACCGTGTACTCCAGCTTGCCGGCAGGCGGCTGCGCCGGCAGCTGGGCGACCAGGTCCCCCTTGGCGTCGCGCGACAGGGGCACCTCCCGCCACGGCTCGTCCAGCGGGTACCGGCGCCAGCGCACCTCCCCCATGACCTCCGGGTCCGCGGCGCGGATCCGCACCGGCAGATCCCCACTGACGCTGTGGGTCCGTTCCAGCCGCGCCTTGACGACGGCTCCCGCCAATTCGGCGCGCACGCGCACCGGATAGGACGGACCGGTCATCCTCTGGTAGAGAGCCGAGGCCAGGGTCACGACGACCGCCAGGATCCAAAGTGTCCGTGTGCTCAAATTCTCGCCTCCGGTTCGCGATGCTCGCGGTAATCTAGCGCGTCCGCCGCCGGGAATCATCCCCCGATTGACCGCCCCGCCGGAATGGCCTAGATTCCGCAGATGCACCCGACCGCCGGGGCGCCGCGCCCCGGTCCGCGACCGACCGCAATCCGTGGAGGAACCGATGGCTGCGAACACGGCAACCGCGAAGGGCCAACCCAGTGGCTTGAGACCCCTGTTCTTCACGGAGATGTGGGAGCGTCTCGGCTTCTACCTGATGCTCGGCATCCTGCTGCTCTACATCACCGACAGCGAGCGCGGCGGCCTGGGCTTCTCGACGAAGCTGGCCGCCGAGATCTACGGCACCTACATGGCCTTCGTCTACTTCACGCCCTTCATCGGCGGCATGATCGCCGACCGCTTCCTGGGCTTCCGCCGCTCGGTCTTCATCGGCGGCCTGCTGATGGCGGCCGGCTACTTCTGCCTCGGCGTGCGCAGCCTGCCCACGTTCTACGCCGGCCTGACGCTGCTCTGCCTGGGCAACGGCCTGTTCAAACCCAACATCTCGGCCATGGTCGGCAACCTCTACGCGCCGGACGACCCGCGCCGCGACTCCGGTTTCAACATCTTCTACATGGGCATCAACATCGGCGCCTCGCTCTCGGCGCTGTTGTCGGCGCCGCTGCGCAACCTGTGGTCGTTCAACATGGCCTTCACCGCCGCCGGCGTGGGCCTGCTGATCGGCGTCGTGATCCTGCTGCTCAACTGGCGCAGCCTCGCCAAGGCCGACCGCCAGACCGAACGCAGCTCCGAAGACATCTCCTTCAAACAGGTGATCACCACGATCCTGCTGCCGGCCGGCGCGTTCGGCGTCATCGGCTACTTCATCGGCGGCCGGATCCCGTTCATCCAGAACACCATCGGGGCCATCACCTTCGGCTTCATCGTGGGCATGCTGCCGGTGATCACCTACTTCGCGCTCATCGTGCGGCGGGCCTCCCCCACCGAGAAGCCGGGCCTGACGGCCCTGATCCCGGTCTACGTCGCCGGCGGCGCCTTCTTCATGATCCTTCACCTCAGCGGCGGCCTGATGACGGTGTTCGCGGAGCGCAACACCGACCGCCGCGCCGAGTGGATCCCCACGGCCACCGAGTTCTACGCGCAGAAGGCCATGCCCTCCTACTTCAGCAACGCCGACGCGGAGCTGCCGCGCCCCGACGAGCGCACGCTCCTGACCGTGAGCGCCGAAGGCGAGGCCATGTTCGGCGCCCGCATCCTGAGCGACCAGCTCGTGGCTTCCCTGGGCGCCGACCCCAGCCTGCGCGTGCTGCAGGCCGAGGACGCCGCCATCCCCGTCGACCAGCGCTTCCTCGCCTGCAAGGTCGTCGCCGATTCCGACGTCAAGATCACCACCGGCGCCGACGCCCACGGCGTACCGACCACCGCCGCCAAGGCCGTCGAGGGCGCGCAGGTCCTCGACGAGGTGCTGGTGGCCCGGCCCATCGACGGCCGCGACGTGCCGGTGCTGCTGGTCTCGCCCGCCACCCGCGAGGCCGTCTACCTGCACACCGACGCCGGCACCCCGACCCTGCCGCCCGGAAAGTACGTGCGCCTGATCAACGCCGAAATGCTGACCGGCCTGCTCAACCCGCTCTTCGTGGTGCTGTTGACCCCGGTGGTCGTGGCCTTCTTCACCCGCCTGGCGACCCGCGGCCGCGCTGTCACCACGGCCCGCAAGATCTTCATCGGCATGCTCATCACCACGGCCTCGCTGTTGATCATCGCCCTGGGCGCGAGCATGGGCCACGACGGGGCGGCCAAGACCGGCATGATCTGGCTGGTGATCTACTACCTGGTGATCACGCTCGGCGAACTCTGCCTGTCGCCCATGGGCCTGTCGCTGGTCACCAAGCTGTCCCCGAAGCGACTGGTCGGCCTGATGATGGGCGGCTGGTTCCTGTCGACCTCGATCGGCAACAAGCTGTCCGGCTTCATCAGCGGGCTCGAACCGACCGCGCAGATCTTCATCATCCTCGCGGTGGCGATCTTCGGCGTGGCCGGCTTCATCTTCGTGATGCTGCCGCGGCTCGACGCCGCCATCAAGAAGTACGGCGCCTGATCCGGGTGTCCGCACGTGCATGGAAGAGGGGCCCCCGCTGGACGGGGGCCCTTTTTCATCACCGAATCTGTCGCGAGATATCGCGATTCACGGCCGATTAACGAAAGTTCGCGAGTCGCCGTCCCCCAACCCGTCCGGTAACCTGTTATTCCGCAATCGAATGAATTATCACGAACTTGGCACGGGCCGTGCCTTATAGAGTGTGGATCAAGGGGCGGTCGCTGGACCTGTATCTCCCTCCAACCCCCGCAGGCCCTGAGGCCGCCCCCGACTCCCTTCGTGAGATTGACAAAACACCTCGCTGACCGACACCCGCGCGATGAAAAGAGACCGGAGCCCGCCTGGGCTCCGGTCTCTTCGTCTAGGTTGTGCCGTCGATAATGTGTCCGGCCCAGATGATGCCCCGGTCCGGACATGCACACCAACGATCCGGGCTTCGTCCCGCCCCACTGCCCCAACCCCAACTGCCCTTACCACAGGCAGTTAATCGCCGGCTGGCGCGTCAAGCGCATCGGCTACTTCCGTAGACAACTCAATCCAACGCGTATCCAGCGGTTTCTCTGCCTCCACTGTCGCCGCTCCTTCAGCACCCAGACCTTCGCCACCTCCTATTGGCTCAAACGCCCCGACATCCTCCCACAACTGCTGACCAAGACCCTCGGCTGCATGGCCAACCGC
>JAUSBL010000012.1 GCA_030658975.1 Candidatus Latescibacterota bacterium | reverse complement strand
GCGGTTGGCCATGCAGCCGAGGGTCTTGGTCAGCAGTTGTGGGAGGATGTCGGGGCGTTTGAGCCAATAGGAGGTGGCGAAGGTCTGGGTGCTGAAGGAGCGGCGACAGTGGAGGCAGAGAAACCGCTGGATACGCGTTGGGCTGAGTTGTCTACGGAAGTAGCCGATGCGCTTGAAGCGCCAGCCGGCGATTAACTGCCTGTGGTAAGGGCAGTTGGGGTTGGGGCAGTGGGGTGGGACGAAGTCCGAATTGTTGGTGAGCATGTCCGGCTCGGGGCATGATCCGGGCCGGACATATTTTCGGCGGCACAACTCATTTCTCCGACGGCGCCGCGCCGCCGCCGGCGAACCGTGGTTGTGCCGCCCGCCGCTGTGGGTCTATCATGCCGCGATGATCCGCTGGCGCCGTCACGAACTCCCCCTGGACGCTCCCTTCCTGCCGGGTCTCGCCCGCCTGCTGCTGGAGGTATGCGGCTACGACCTGCCGTCGGCCCTGGTGGTCCTGCCGGCCGTGCGCGCCTGCGGCTCGCTGCGGCACGCCCTGCTCGAGGAGAGCGGGCGCGCGGGCCTGCTGCTGCCGCGGCTCGTGACGCCGGGGCAGCTCGTGGCCGATCTCGCCGGCCGCCTGGATCTCGACGCGGCGCCGACCGTGACGCGCCGCCTGCGACCCGCGGCCCTCGCGCCTCACCTGGCGGCGACCTCCTGGGTGCGCGAGCGGCCCGGCGCCGCCGCCGGCCTGGCCGAGGAGCTGGTGCGCCTCTTCGACGAGTTGCGCCGGCACGGCCTGGACCCCGCGGCTGTCGCCGCAGAAGACGGGGACGAGCCCGGCGGCGAGATCATGACCCGCGACGCAGCCCGCGTTGCGGAAGCCTGGCGGCTCCATCGCGCCGCCGCTCCCCGCGACGACATCGACCGCGAGCGCGAGGTCGTCGCCGCCCTGGAGGATGGTCCATGGCCCGGCCCGCCCGTCGTCGATCTCGTGGTCGCGGGCGTGTCCGACCTGGCGCCGCTGACTGCACGCCTGCTGCGCGCCGCCGCCGCGGGCGCCGGGCGCGCCCACCTCGTCTCGTCACCGCCCGGCGCATCGCCGCTCGCGCGGCTGTTCCTGGCTTCGTTCAGCGACTCCGCCGCCCCGACCCACCCCGCCGCGCCCGACCGCCTCGTCGCCCATCTGCTCGCCGACGACGCGACGCCATCGCCGCCGCGCGACGCGCGTCCCTATCCCGAGCGACTGGACGGGCTCGGCGATCCGGAGGACCTGCTGGCGGCGGCGCCGTCGCCGCTGCTGCGGCCGTGCGCCGATCCCGAACAGGAGAGCCTGCTGGTCGCGGACCTGGTGATCGCGCAGCTGCGCAGCGCGCCGCGCAGCCGCATCACCGTGGCGACGGCCGACCGCGGCCTGGCTCGCCGCATCGTCGACCAGCTCAACGACGCCGGGCTCGACCTCGACGCCACCGACGGCGACGCCCTGTCCGCCCACGCCGACGGCCGTCTGGCCTGGCAGCTGCTGCGCGCCGCCCAGACCGGTCTGCACCACGAGCCGCTGCTCGAACTGCTGACCCACCCGCACGTCACCTGCGGCCGCGACCGCGCCGCCCACGCGCGGCGCACGCTCGCCTTCGAGAAAGAGGTCCTGCGCGGCCAGGCGGCCGGCGCCGGTCTGGCGGGTCTGCGCCGACGCGCCGCGGAGCGGGACGACGCCCACCGCCTGCGCCGGCCCGAAGCGCGGCCGCAGTTGAGCGAACTGGTCGACGATCTCGAGCGTGTCCTGGCCCCCCTGTCGGCGCTGGCCGCGGGCGCTCCCGCCCCTCTCGGCCGCCACGTCGCGGCCCTGCGCGCGGCCTGGGCTGAGGCGGCGCCCGACCACGCCTTCGATCGGGCGGCCGCCGTCGCCGCGCCCGCCCGCGCGGCGCTGGCCGGTCTGCTCGACGACCTCGCCGCCGCGGACGCGGCGCTGCCGCCGCTGACCGCCGCCGAGTTCACCGCGCTCGTGGCGCGCCAGACCGCCCAGATCCAGATCCGCCCCCACCGCAAGCTGCACCTGCCGGTCCAGGTGACCGGACTTCTTGAGGCGCGGCTCGAGCACGCCGATCTGCTGGTGCTGGCCGGCATGAACGAGGGCGTGTTCCCGGACGAGCCGCGCCGCCGCACGCTGCTGCTGGGCCGGCGCTGGCGCGAACGCCACGGCCTGCCCGACTGGCGCTGGGATCTGGGTCTGGACGCGGAGCTGTTCCTGCGCCTGCTCCACGGCGGCCGCCGCGTGGCCGTCACCTGGTCGCGCGAGCGCGAGGGCCGGCCCGTGCTGCCGTCGCCGCTGGTCGGCCGCCTGCTGCTGGCGCTGCCGCAGGATCCGCGCGCCGCGGCCACGCCGGCGCCCTGGCGCCGGGCGGCGCCCGACGCCGTCGCCATCGCCGCCGCGCAGGACCGCTTCCGCCGCGAACCGGCGGACCGGCGCGTGCTGGCGCCCACCCTGCCGCTGGCGACGATCAGCCACACCGCCCTGCAGACGTGGCGCGGCTGCCCGTACCGCTTCCTGCTGGAGCGCGGCTACGAACTGCGCGAGGAGGAACGCATCCTGGACGAGCTGCAGCGCAAGGACTACGGCAGCATCGTCCACGACGCGCTCGCCCGCTTCCTGAAGGAGGGCGGCGAGGGACGACGCAGCCTGCAGGCCGGCCGCGCCGACGCCAGCCGGCGCGCCCTGGCCGCGGCCGCCGGCGAGGCCTTCGCCGTGCGGCTCGGCGATCTGCCGCAGCGTCGCCTCTGGGAAGCGTCGTTCCTGGCCCTGGGCGAGCGGATCGTCGGGATCGAGCTGGACCGCGCCGCCGCCTGGCAACCCCGCGCGCTGGAAGCCGGCTTCGCGTTCACGCTCGGCGCCCTGCGCGACTGGCTGGCGCAGCAGGGAGCCGCCGACCTGCCGGACGTGCCGGCGCAGGACGCAACCATCTCGGTGACCGGGCGACTCGACCGCGCCGACGTCTCGCGCGACGGCGCGACGGTCCAGGTCATCGACTACAAGACCGGCGCGCTGCCGTCGAAGAAGTCCGTCCGCGAAGGCGAGGATCTGCAGCTGTCCCTCTACGCCCTGGCCGTGCGCCTGGGCGGCGTCGCCGGCGTCCCCGCCGACAAAGGGATCGTCGGCGCCTACTACAGCCTGAAACCGGGCGAGGTCGACCTCCCCGCGGAACCGCAACTCGGCCCCGACCATGACCTGACGCGCGACGGCCGCACGGTCCTGACCGCCGCCCTGGCGATGGCCGATCGCGACGCGGCCTATCCTCTGCTGCCCGGAGGCGAGGATCCCGACGCGCAGGACGCGCCCTGCCGCTACTGCGCCTGGCGAGGGGCCTGCCGCATCGACGAGATCACCGCTGCGGCGACGGGAGGCGCGTCATGAACGCGGACCTCGTCCAGCGCCTGGCGGCGGATCCCGCGCTGTCGGTACCGCTGCGGGCCTCGGCCGGTTCGGGCAAGACCAAGGTCCTGGTCGATCGCATCGTGCGGTTGCTGCTGGTGCGCGCCCCGCTGAAGAGCGTCGTGGCGCTGACCTTCACGCGCAAGGCGGCGGTCGAGATCCGCGACCGCCTGCGCGCGCGTCTGGGAGTCCTGGCCCGCAAGGACCGCGACGGTCTGGTCGCGCTGCTCACCGACCTGCTCGGCGAGCCCCCGGCGCCGGAGATGGTCGAGCGCGCCGCCCTGCTCTTCGAGGAGGTGCTGGAGGACACGTCGGGCCTGCTGGTGGGCACGATCCACACCTTCTGCCAGACGCTCTTGAAGCGCTTCGCCGACGAGGCCGGCGTCGACCCCTCGTTCCGCGTCGTGGAGAACACCGACGACCTCTGGGACGAAGCGCTGGCGCGCCTCGAAGCCGAGCTCGGCCGCGATCCCGCCGAAGCCGCCGCCCTGGCGGAACTGGCCGGCGATCCCGCCGCCGCGCGCAAGCTGCTGCGCGGGTTCGAGCACGTCCGCCCCGACCTGGACCGCTGGTGCGAGCGGGTGGCCGGACCAGCCTGGAAATCAAGCGCCGCCGGACGATCGGCCGACCTGCTCGCCCCCCTGCTGCAGGATCTCGCCCGCCACCTGCTGCAGGGGACGCCCCTGGCCGCGACTCCCGACCCGTCGCTGGAATCGTTGCGCGCTGCTGCCGCTCTGATCGCGCGCGACTACGCCGCCGGCCTGGACGCCGTCGAGCGGACCGAGCCGGCGGGCAGCCGCACGAGCCTCCCCAGCGACATGCAGGAGCGCCGCGACCGGGCCCTGGCGGTCGCCGCCGCGCTCGACGGCGGCGGGTCCGTCGCCGCCGCGCTGGATGAGCTGTGCGGCACCGCCCTGACGAAGGAAGGCGCGCCCCGCAAGCCGCGCGGCGGCAGCAAAGCCACCAAGGGCGAGGCCCAGGCCGCGTACGCCGTCGCCGCGCGCCCCGTGCAGGATCTGGCGGCCTGGCGCGGCCTGGTCGAGCTCTACCGTCACAACGCGCTGCGGTTGCGCTTCGGGCTGCGCGGGCTCGACCATTACGCCGCGCTGAAGGAGCGGGACCGCTGCCTCGACTTCCACGACCTCGAGCGCCTGACCAGGGACCTGGTGCGCGACGGGGAGATCGGGCCGTGGATCCTCTACCGTCTCGACGCGCGCCTCGACCACCTGCTGGTCGACGAGTTCCAGGACACCAACCGCAACCAGGGGGAGATCCTCGAGACGTTCGCGCAGGAGTTCGTCGCGGGCGAGGCGGCGGACGGGCGTCCGCGCTCGGTCTTCGTCGTGGGCGACGTCAAGCAGTCCATCTACGGCTTCCGCGGCGCGCAGCCGGGGATCTTCGCCGAGGTCGAAGACTGGTTGTGCGACCGGACTGATCAGCCGGCCCTGACCCTGCCGACGAACTACCGCAGCCTGCCGAAGATCGTCGACACCGTCGGTGAACTGTTCCAGGCGGAGCCGCTCTGCGACCTGCTGCCCGGCCAGGCCGAGGTCGACGCCGCGCGGCAGACGCCGTTCCGCCAGGACGGGCCCGGCCGCGTGCTGCTGCTGCCCCCGGTCGAGGACCGCGACGGCGACGATGGCTCGCGCCACGCCGCGGCGGCGGCGCTGGCCGCGCGCGTGATCCGGCGCTACCTCGACACCGGGCAGGTGCACGAGGACGGCCTCGTGCGGCCCGCCCGCTACGGCGACGTGCTGGTGCTGTCGCGCACGCGCACCCACCTGCAGCACTACGAGGCCGCGTTCCGGGCGGCGGGCATCCCGATCGTGCCGGCCGGCCGCGGCGCCCTGGCGCGCAGCCGCGAGGTGCAGGACGTGCTGCTGCTGCTGCGCTGGCTCGTTTTCCCGACCGACGACGCCGCGCTGGCCGGCGTGCTGCGCTCGCCCCTGGTGCGCGCCGACGAGGGCGCCTTCCAGGAACTGCTGGCCCGGCGCCGCGCGCGCACGGGCCGGGCTTCGTTGTGGGACGTGTTGCGCGAAGTCGCAGCCGGCTCGCCGCTGGCCGAGACCGCCGAAATGTTGCAAGGCTGGCTGCGGGCCGTGGGGCACGTCCCGGCCCACCGGCTGCTGCGGCGCATCCTGCGCGAGACGGAGGCGCCCGTCCGCTTCGCGGAGGCGCTGGGCGAGCAGGCCCGCTACAATCTGCTGCGCCTGCACGACCTCGCGCTGGCGCACGAACAGACGGCCTTCCCGTCGCTGCGCACCTTCCTCAAGACGGTCGAGAACGCCGCCCTGCGGGAGGACCAGGAAGAGGCGGTGCTGCCGGACACCGAGCACGGCCGCGTGCGGATGATGACGATCCACGGCGCCAAGGGCCTCGAAGCGCCCTGCGTGCTGCTGGTCGACGCCGCCGACCCCATGACGCGCGAGGAAACGACGCTCGTGCTCGGCGGCGGGCCTGCGGGCGGCGGCGCCCTGGTCCAGGGCATCCGCAAGCAGCACCGCGACGACGACGGGGTCGGAGCCGGCACGGCCCTGGCGGCCGCCGCGACCCGCCGGCTGCAGGAGCAGCGGCGCGAGCTGGCGAACCTGCTGTACGTGGCGATGACCCGCGCCCGCGACGAGCTCGTGGTCCTGGGCGCGGCGCCCGAGCGCAACTCGCACGGGCCGAGCTTCCTGGGCTGGCTGGCCGCGAGCCAGCGCGGCCTCGATCCTCTGCCCGACGATCTGGCGGCCGGCGACGCCGCCGCGCCGGCGACGGCGGGCGCCGCACCCGCCGCCGGCCCGTCGCTCTGGGAGCCGACCGGCTGGGCGCCGCTGATCGAGACGGTGTCCCCCTCGGCGTCAGCAATCGGCGACACGACGCCCGGCGACACGACGCCCGAAGCGGGGCTGCTCGCCCCGGAGACCGCCGACGGCGCCGTCGATGACACCGAGGCCGAAGCCCGCCGCGACGCCGCCCTGGCCCACGGCACCGCCGTGCACCGCTGGCTCCAGCTCGCCGTCGAAGGCGGCGCGATGCCGCGCGGCGACGGCCCCGCCCACGCGGAAGCCGCCGCGGTCTTCGCCAACCCCGAACACGACGCGATCTTCCGCCCCGCCTGCGGCCGCGTGCTGTGCGAGGCCGCGGTCATGGCGCGTCTGCCGCGCCTCGGCGACGGCCCCGAGCGCCAGCTGCTGGGCGTCGTCGATCTGCTGCGGATCGACGACCGGGAGATCGTCGTCGTGGACTACAAGACCAACCGCGTGGACGCGACGGGCCTCGAGCCGGTCGTCGCACACTACCGCGCCCAGATGAAGGCCTACCGCGAGGCGCTGCGCGCCTGCGATCCGGAGCGACCGGTCCGCTGCCTGCTGCTGTTCACGGGTGTGGCGGGCGACCGCGGGCCCGGCCGGCTCGTCGCCGTCGACTGACGGGCGCCGCCTGCGGGCTGTGGTTCAATACCCGGCGGGCGAATTCCGACCGGCGGGCGCGCCGCCGGAGCCGCTTGTTTGCGGCCCCTACGGCTCCGGACGAAGTCGGACTCAGGCGAGCAGATCCAATCCGCCATCCACCTGCGTATCCGCCGGCGGCTGTTCGCGCATCTCGGGCTCAGGCGGGATCTCCGCCTCCCAAGGCACGGGCGGCAGCAGTGCGTCCAGGGTGAAGTGCAGCCGTTCGGCCATCGACTGCAACGACAGGCGCACGCCCTCGGCCAGAGCCTCGGGATCGACCTCGCTGCCGTCGCTCGACGCGCGGAACGCCGCGGCCAGATCGCCGCGGAACTGCTTCTCCACCTGCAGGATCTCGCTCCGGGCCGAAGCGTCGAGGGTCGACGCGTCGAGAGCGTCGCGCAGCTTCTGCCGCACGGAATGCTCGACCTGGTGCAAGGTCTGCTGGACGTGGCTCCTGCCGGGGTGGTCCTGCCGGGCGCCTTCGTCCCGCGTGTGCGCCTCGGCCTGCTCGGCCTCGGGCACGGCGGCGACGTCGCCGACGACAGCCTGCTGAACCGCGGGATCTCCCCGCTGCCGCAGGGCAGGATGTGTGTGGTACTGGGGCTGAACCCCGATTGCAGTGATGGCCATCGTTTGACTCCCTTCTGGCCATCCGCCATTGACTACCTCACCGCCGTCCTTGGCGGTTCGTAGTCAACTTCGGCACCGACGGCGAAAACTTGAGGGAATATCCTGATTTCAGAAGGGGAGCTTCAGGGCCACCGGCAGGTGGTCGCTCAGGTGGGTTTCGTACTCGGTCCAGGCATTCTCGAGGTAGGAGTCCATGCGCAACGTCCGCACCTCGGCGCCGGCGGCCTCGACGGCGGGGAACAGTTCGTTGGTCACCAGGATGTGGTCGAGATGGCCGCTGTACCTCCAGGACCAACCGCTGCTCGGACCGGTCGCCAGGGGCATGTCGGCGAAGCGGTAGAGTTCCGAGGCGTCCAGCCAGATCTGGAACACGTTGTAGGCGGGGGGATCGATCAGCTTGTCGTTGAGGTCGCCCAGGACGATGACCGCCGTGTCGGGATGCTCGTCACGGATCCACGCGTCGAGCAGCTGGCACGCCATCACCCGGCGGTATTCGTCGTCTTCGGGGTTGCCATAGTCGATGATGTTGTCGTCGTAGGCCTTGAAGTGGTTGACGACGACCACCAGCGTGTCGCCGGCCACCACGCATTCCAACACGAGGGGGCTGCGGGGGAACGCGGCGTACTCGTCGGTGAAGATCTCGTACGGCTCCCCGATCGGCGTGACCGTCGCGTCCTTCCACAGCAGGGCCAGGTTCTGGTCCGCCGGCGCGCCCGTGGCCCGGTAGCCTGACCAGGCGGCCAGGGAATCGTCGAGCGCGCGGAAACGCATCCCCGAGACGATCTCCTGCAAAGCCACGATGTCGGCGTCGATGGCCCGCAGCGCCTGCGCCGCGTATTCCACGCTGAGGCTGGTGGACGGGAAATTGTGCAGGTTCCAGGTGACGATCTCGAACGAGTCGTCCGTGCCGAACGTCAGGTCCGCGAAGCGGTTGACGGCCGGCGGCGGCGGATCGACGATCTGCTTCGTGTCCGAGACGCCGCAGCCGGCCAGCAGCAGCGGCGTGCAGAACAGGGCGAGCAGGATCCGGTTCGTCACGAATTCACCATCCGGGGTACGGTTGCAGGTCTTCGAACCAAGATGCGGCGCCCCGGTTCCCCCCGCAAGCCCCGTTCCCCCGGCGCTAGTCCCGGAAATCCGCCCCCCGCCAGGCGGCGAAGAGGGGCTTCAGGCGGTTGCGCTGGTACTTGCCGGTGGCGGTGACCGGCGCCTCGTCGCCGAACACGACCACCTTGGGGCACTTGTGGCGGGGCAGCGCGCCCCGGCAGAAGTCGAGCACGGCCCCGGCGTCGAGTTCGGCGCCGGGCAGGGGCACCACGTAGGCGCCCACCTCTTCCCCGTAGACGTCGTGCGCGAAGCCCACCGCGATGCCCGCCTGCACGCCCGGCACGCTCATCAGGACCTCGTCGACCTCCAGAGGCGAGACGTTGACGCCGCCGCGGATGATCAGCTCCTTCAGCCGGCCGGTGATGAAGAAGTAGGGGCGGCCGTCGCGAGCGGGCAGCCAGAAGCCCTCGTCTCCGCTGCGGAACCAGCCGTGGGCGAAGGCCTGGCGGTTGGCCTCGTCGGCGCCGAAGTAGCCGGCCATGACGGTCGCGCCGCGGATCACGATCTCGCCGCGCTCGCCCGCGGGCAGGGCGCCGCCGGCGGCGTCGTGGATCGCCATCTCGTTGGCGGGGATCGGCGTGCCGATCGAGGGGAAGCCGTGATCCCCCAGCCACGCGCGGTGCTCGTCGGGCGGCAGGTCGACCGGCAGGAAGCAGGCGTAGCAGGTCGTCTCGCTCAGGCCGTAGCCGTGGACGATGCGCAGGCCGAAGCGCGCCTCGAAGCGCAGGGCCAGCTCGCAGGTCAGCGGCCCCGCGCCGCAGATCAGGTGGCGGAAGCCCGGCAGGTCCGGGCGACCGGCCGCGACGGCCCCCTTGTCCGCGCCCTGCAGCAGGAAGGCCAGCAGCGTGGGCACGACGCTGACGACCTGCACGCATTCGCGCGCCAGCAGCGGGAAGAACGACTCCGTGCGGAACTTCCGGCAGAGCACGACCGTGCCGCCGCAGGCCAGCGGCGTCACCAGCGTCACGACGATGCCGTTGACGTGGTGGATGGGCAGCACGCACATCATCCGGTCGTCGGGCCCCAGGGCGTGCCAGTCGGCGATCTGCCGCGCGTCGACGAGCAGGTTGCCGTGGGTCAGCACGACGCCCTTGGGCCGGCCGGTCGTGCCGCTGGTGTAGACGAGCAGGGCCTCGTCGTCCGTCTCCGGCGTCGACGGCCCGGCGTCCGGCACGAGCGCGGCGTCGTCGGCGTGCGCGTAACCCCGGCGGCGGTCGCCGGCCAGGACCACGTCGCGCAGATCCGGCAGCTCGGCGCGCAGCGGGGCGACGCGGTCCAGGTACTCGGCGCGCGTGAAGAGCAGTTTCACCCGCGCGTCGGCCAGGATGAAGGCGAGCCGCGCGGCGTCCTCCCCCGCGTTCAGCGGCACGACGCAGGCGCCCAGCGACCAGGCGGCGAGGTACTGCAGGACGGTGTCGGGGTGGTTGTGGGCCAGGGTCGCCACGCGATCGCCGCGGCCCACGCCGAGCCCGGCCAGCAGTGCCGCCAACGCTGCGACCCGCGCGCCCGCCTCGCCGTAGCTCAGGACCGTGCGGCTGCCGCTCTCGTCGACGTACACCAGCCAGTCGCGTCCGGGATGCGCGACGGAGCGCCGCGCGAGCAGGGACCCCACGGTTTCCCCGTCCGCAGGCGCGGCGTCGCGGGACGTCGGCCGCCGGGCGGCGGCGATGAGTTCGGACAGCGACGGATCGTTCAGCATCGGCATCCCCATGGCCTGGAAGTCGTCCAATCGGCGTTCAATATATCCCAGAAATAGGCGATCGCGACAGTCCGGTATGCCCTTGAATCATGCGACCATCCGGCGTGGCCCCCTTGTCCGGCAACGCGCGGGGCGGTAACATCGCGGCGGGGGTTCGATTTTTTTTTAACACCATGCGTCCGGCATCCCCAACGCCTCCCGACACCGGGAAGGCGCTCCGTACCATCGACTGTAGGTTTGCAAAACCTGGAGGGAGACATCCTATGAATCGGAACGCATCGAAACTGCTGCTGCTCCTGCTGCTCGGCGTCGCGGCCTGCATCGGCTGCGGCGACGACGACGGGTCGGGCGACCCGCAGACCAACTCCATCATCATCAATCCCGAGCCCAACACCATCAACGCGCCCTGGCAACTCGCGGGACCGGGCGTCTTCAGCGACTCCGGCAACGGGGACGAGACGCTCGAGGACCTGGCCGCCGGGAATTACACGATCACCTGGGGCGCGGTGGCGGGCTGGACGACGCCCAGCCCGGCCTCCGCCACGTCGCCGCTGACCGACGACGGCACGATCACGTTCACCGGGACCTACGTGGCCCAGGCGGGAACGATCACGATCAACCCCGAGCCCGACAGCATCGACGCGCCCTGGCAGATCACGGGACCCGGGGGTTACGACCGGTCGGGCACGGGCGACCTCACGCTCACCGGCAGGACCGCGGGCAGCTACACGCTGACCTGGGGCGCGGTGTCGGGCTGGACGGCGCCGGCCAACATGACGCAAACCCTGGCGACGGGCGGGTCGTTGACCTTCACCGGGACCTACGTCGAAGAGGGCGGCGGCGGCGTCGTCTGGCCGCTCACCCTCGACAACTCCTGGACCTACGAGTACGAGTTCGGCGGGGACCCGGAGACGGTGACCCTCACCGCGGGCCTGGAGCAGGAGGTGGCGGGCGTCGACGTCACGGTGGTCCAGTACACCGGCAGTGACATCTTCGAGAACTACTTCATCTACCTGCGCAACGATGTCGGCGGGCTCTACTTCTACGGAGACGAACTCTTCGGGGGCCTGCTCACGCCCGACCTCTGGTGCAAGTACCCCTGCAACGTCGGCGACGTGTGGAGCACGTCCGGACAGGGTGCGGTCGTGAACTGGGAAGTGATCGCGACGGGCGAAAGCGTCACGGTGCCGGACGGCACCTACGACTGCATCCACCTGCGCGGCACGACCGGAGGCGGCGGCACGCCCGCCGACCACTGGTTCGCGGTCGGCGTCGGCGAGGTCAAGATGACGCACGGCGCGGTGCTGATGCAGCTGTCGAGCAAGTACATCCAGTAGCGGTTCGCCGCGGACACGACACCGGAGGGACCCGACGCGGGTCCCTCCCTCATTTCCGTTCCAGCTCGAACCGCCGCCCGAGCGTCGTGTACTCGCTGCCGGCCAGACGGCCCACCGGGCGCAGCAGCGCGGTGTCGATGCGGCCGTCATGGAGCAGGTCATCGCGGATGTGGAAGCGCAGCACCTCGCCCAGGACCAGCGCGCCGCCCCCCGCCCCGTCGGCGCCCACCTCCACGATCTGCAGCAGGCGGCACTCCATGCTCAGGGGCGATTCGGCCACGCGCGGGGCCTTCACCGCTTCGCTCGGGACGGGCGTGAGGCCGGCCTCGGCGAACTCGCTCACCCCGGGGGCGAACTCGCGCGCGGTCTCGTTGGCCTGCACCACGGTGTCCTCGTCCACGATGTTGACCACGAACTCGCGGGTGGCGCGCACGTTGCGCAGGGTGTCCTTCTCGGCGCCGTCGCCGAAGCGGCGCATGGGCGCGAAGCAGACCACCGGCGGCGCGGCGGCCACCCCGGTGAAGAACGAGAACGGCGCCAGGTTGGGCCGGCCGTCGGCGTCGACGGTCGACACCCAGGCGATCGGGCGCGGCAGGATCGAGCCGATCAGCAGTTTGTAGGCGCCCCGCAGGTCCAGATCCGACGGGTCGATGATCATGCGCCCTCCAGCCAGCTCAGGGGATAGGTGGGGTCGTCGGTCGCCAGGGCGTCGAGCCCCACGCGCAGCGGCGCGAAGGTGTCGACCATCACCGCGAGCTCGCCGGTCTCCTTCGCGCCCAGCGCCTTCTCGATGAGGCCCGGCTGCGGTCCGTGCGGGTAGCCCATGGGATGCAGCGTCAGCGACTCGGTCCCGATCCCGCGCCGGCTCATGAAGTTGCCCTCGACGTAGTAGAGGATCTCGTCGCTGTCGACGTTGCTGTGCGCGTACGGGATGGGCACCGCCTCGGGGTGGAAGTCGAACAGGCGCGGCACGAACGAGCAGACCACCAGGCCGGGCGCCGTGAAGGTCAGGTGCACCGGCGGCGGCAGGTGGACCTTGCCGACCACGGGCATGAAGTCGCCGATGTTGAAGGCCCACGGGTAGCAGAAGCCGTCCCAGCCGACCAGGTCGAAGGGGTGGTGCGCCAGCACCGTCTCCTGGACGCGGTCGCGCAGCTTCACCAGCACCGGGAAGTCGCCCGGCTCGTCGACGGGGTCGCGCCAGCGGGGCGCCCGCAGGTCGCGCTCGCAGTAGGGGGCGTGCTCCATGATCTGGCCGTGGTCGCTGCGGTAGTGGCGCGGCACCTGCACTGGCCCGCGCGTCTCGACCACGAACAGCTTGACGCGGCCGGGCTCGCAGCGCAGGCGGTGCGTCGTGCCGCGCGGGACGACCAGGTAGTCGCCGGGCCCGAAGTCCAGGTCGCCGTACATGCTCTCGAGCGTGCCGCGGCCGTGGTGGACGAACACCAGCTCGTCGGCCAGGGCGTTGCGGTAGAAGGCTGGCTGGGCGGACTCGGGCTCGCAGGTCGCCACCACGAGGTCGTCGTTGAAGGCCAGCACGCGCCGGCCGAACACCGGGCAGCCGGCGGCCGGCAGGCGCGAGGTGACGAGGTGGCGGTGGCGGTGTATCTCGTCGTCGGCGGCCAGCAGCGGCAACGGCTGCAACTCGCCCACGCTGCGCACGGCGGTCGGCGGGCGCAGGTGGTAGGCGTTGCTCGCGACGTCGGAGAAGCCCTCGCGGCTGACCAGTTCCTCGTAGGTCAGCCGGTCGCCGATGCGGTGCTGGATGTGGCGCTTGCCGGGGATCGCGCCCCGGGCGACGTAGTACGGCATCTCACTCCTCCCGCGCGGCGCCGGCCACGGTCGCGGCCAGGACGCCCAGCCCCTCGATCTCCAGTTCGAGCGCGTCGCCGGGCTGCAGCCAGCCGCCGGCCCGTTCGGGGCGCAGCTCCAGGATGCAGCCGGTTCCCACGGTCCCCGAACCGATCACCTCGCCGGGGTGCAGGTCGACGCCGCGCGAGGCGCGCGCCAGCATCTCGCCGAAGGACCAGTGGATGTCCCGCCAGTTGCCGCGCGAGATCTCCCGCCCGTTGCGCCGCGCGCACATCGCGAGGTCGTAGCCCTTGCCGATGTGCCGGTCCGCGATCTCGTCCGGGGTCACGAGCCAGGGCCCGAGGCCCGTGGCGAAGTCCTTCCCCTTGGCGGGCCCCAGGCCCACCTTCATCTCGGCCCGCTGCAGGTCGCGGGCGGACCAGTCGTTCAGCACGCAGTAGCCGGCGATCGCCGACTCGGCGTCGGCCGCAACCAGGTCGCGGCAGTCGCGCCCGATGATCGCGGCGACCTCCAGTTCGAAGTCCAGCTCGGAGGTGTCCGGCGGCATCGCGAGCGTCGCGCCGTGGCCCAGCATCGCGGCCGGGTTCGAGAAGTAGAAGACGGGGAACTCGTACCACTGCGGGACCATGTCCAGGCCGCGGTGGCCGCGCGCGGCGCGCACGTGCCGCTCGAAGGCGTAGAAGTCGCGGAACGAGGGCGGCCGCGGCACCGGCGGCAGCAGCTGCACGCCGTCGAGCGGCAGGACCGCGGGGCGGTCGCCGTCGCGCGCGACGTCGCGCTTCAGACCGGCGGACGCCTGGGCGAGCGTGCGCAGCAGGGGTTCGCAGCGCCCCCAGCCGTCCAGCGCCTCCTGCATGGTCGCCGGCACGCCGGTCCAGTCGCGCGCGCCGCTGCCGCGGTTCAGCAGTGAAGCGGCGGCGACGACGTCGACGACCTCGCCCGCGCGCACGAGGCCCAGGCGCGGGTCGTCACCCGTTCGGCGGGCGTAGGAGCAGAGCTTCATGGGGCGTTCCGTTCCCGGTTACAGGTTCCCGCGGCGCGCCTGCTCGCGCTCGATGGATTCGAACAGGGCCTTGAAGTTGCCCTTGCCGAAGCTGCGCGCGCCCTTGCGCTGGATGATCTCGAAGAAGAGCGTGGGCCGGTCCTGCAGGGGTCGCGTGAACAGCTGCAGCAGGTAGCCGCTCTCGTCGCGGTCCACCAGGATCCCGTGGCGGCGCAGGACTTCGATATCCTCGTCGATGGGACCGACGCGGTCCAGCAGCGTCTCGTAGTAGGCGTCGGGGATCTCCAGGAACTCCACGCCGTGGCGGCGCAGCCGCTCGACGGTGGCGACGATGTCGCGGGTGTACAGGGCCGCGTGCTGGACGCCGGGACCGAAGTTGGCGTCCACGTACTCCTGGATCTGGGAGCGCTTGAGACCGTCGGCGGGCTCGTTGATCGGCATCTTGATGCGCTCGTTCGCGCTGGCGACCACGATGCTGCGCAGGCCCGAGTGGGCGGTGGACACATCCTTGTCGTCGACGGTCCAGATGCGGTGGAAACCGAAGACCTCCTCGTACCAGCAGGCCACCCGCTCCATCTCGCGGTCGCCCTGGTTGCCCACGATGTGGTCGACGAACTCGAGCCCCGCCGCCTCCACCGGCTGCGTCGCTGCGACCGGCGCGTAGCCCGGCAAGAAGACGCCGCGGTAGCCGTCGCGCTGGACGAAGGTGTGGGTCGTGTCGCCGTAGGTGGCGATCGTCGCCAGCAGGACGCGGCCGTGCGCGTCCTCGCGCACCTCCGGCCCGCGCACCGCCCGGGCGCCGCGCGCGGTCGTCCACTCCCAGGCCCGCCGCGCGTCGTCCACCAGGAAGGCGATGTCCTGCACGGCGTCGCCGTGACGCGCCAGGTGGGTGCTGTGATGGTGGTCGGGTTTCAGGGGCGTCTCGAGGACCAGGGTGATCTTCCCCTGGCGCAGCACCCAGGCCGAGGTGTCGCGGCTGCCGGTCTCGAGTCCCTTATAGGCGACGGGCGTGAAGCCGAAGCGCTCCTGGTAGTAGACCGCCGCCTGGCGGGCGTTGCCCACGACGAAGCCCAGGTGGTCGGTGCCCGTGATTTCGAACGGTACGCTCATCGTCCCCTCCGCTTACGGATGGCCGCAGTCGTCACATCCAGCACATGAAAAACCAGGTCGCGGCCGACGGCCAGTCGCGGGCCGGGCCGGTACCCGCGAAGTGATCGACAGCGCCCGCCGGCCGATCTATCATGTCGCCTCGTGAGCCCTCCCCCGGCGCCCCCTGCGCGCCCCAGGCCGTCCCTCGCCCACGTGGATGTGCAGACGATGATCTCGACGACGGGCCTCGTGCGCGGGGCCACCGACAGCGCCCGGATCCAGTTCTTCCGCTACGGGATCGTGGGCGGCACGGCCTTCCTGGCGGATTTCGGCTCGCTGATCGCGCTGAAGGAGATCGCCGGTGTTCACTACCTGGTCGCCGCGGCCCTGGCGTTCCTGGTGGGCCTGACCGTCAACTACGCGCTGAGCGTGCGTTGGGTGTTCGCGACCCGCCGGCTGGACAGCCGCTGGGCGGAGTTCGGCGTGTTCGGGCTCATCGGGCTGGTCGGCCTGGGTCTCAACGAGCTCGTCATCTGGCAGTGCACCGAAACGCTGGGACTGCACTACCTCGCCTCGAAGTGCGTGGCCGCGGCGCTGGTCCTGTTCTGGAACTTCAGCGCCCGCCGGCGCGCCCTCTTCCAGGAAACGCCCAGGACATGAAGCGCGCCGCCATCATCGGGGCCGGCCCCGCCGGCCTGACCGCCGCCCTGGAGCTGCTCGAGCGGACCGACGTCGTGCCCGTCGTCTTCGAGGCCAGCGACGCCCTCGGCGGCCTCTCGCGCACCGTGGTGCACGCCGGCAACCGCATCGACATCGGCGGCCACCGCTTCTTCTCCAAGTCCGACCGGGTCATGGACTGGTGGCTGCGCATCCTGCCCCAGCAGGGGACGCCGGCGCCCGACCCCGCGACCACCGACGCGGTCATGCTCGTGCGCTCCCGCCTGTCGCGGATCTTCTACCTGCGCCGGTTCTTCGACTACCCGGTCACCCTGTCGCTGCAGACCGTCCGCAACCTGGGCCCGGCGCGGATGCTGCGCATCGGTCTGGGCTACGCCCGGGCGCGCCTGCTCCCGGTGCGCCCGGAGCGCAACCTGGAGGACTTCTTCATCAACCGCTTCGGACGGGAGCTCTACGGCACGTTCTTCCGGGACTACACCGAGAAGGTCTGGGGCGTGCCCTGCCGCGCGATCCGGCCCGAGTGGGGCGCCCAGCGCATCAAGGGGCTGTCGATCACCGGCGCCCTGATCCACGCGGCGCGCGGGATCTTCGGCCGGGACGGCTCGGTGCGGCAGAAGGGCGTCGAGACCAGCCTCATCGAGCGCTTCCTGTACCCCAAGTTCGGGCCCGGGCAGATGTGGGAGGAGGTGGCGCGCCGCGTCGTCGAGCGCGGCGGCGAGATCCACCACGGCAGCCGCTGCGTCGGGATGGACGTCGCGGACGGGCGCGTGACCGCCGTGCGGATCGAGGATGCGGCGAGCGGCCGCACGACCGCGCACGCGGCGGACTACGTGATCTCGACGATGCCCGTGCTGGATCTGGTGGCCGGCCTGGGCGGCGGCGTGCCCGCCAACGTGCGCGAGGTCGCCGCCGGCCTGCGCTACCGCGACTTCATCACCGTGGGCCTCCTGCTCGACCGGCTGCTGATCCGCAACGAGACGTCGCGCCCGACGCCCGACAACTTGATCCCCGACAACTGGATCTACATCCAGGAGCCCGACGTGCGCCTCGGCCGGCTCCAGGTCTTCAACAACTGGAGCCCCTACCTGGTGGCCGATCCGACGAAGGCCTGGCTCGGCCTGGAGTACTTCTGCAACGAGGGCGACGATCTCTGGAGCATGGACGACGCGTCGTTCGCCGACTTCGCCGTCGCCGAACTGGCGCAGATCGGCGTCATCGATCCCGCCGACGTGCGCGACCGCGTCGTGATCCGCATGCCCAAGACCTACCCGGCCTACTTCGGGACCTACGACCGCTTCGGGGAGATCCGCGCCCACCTCGACACGCTCGTGAACCTCTTCCCGATCGGCCGCAACGGCATGCACCGCTACAACAACCAGGACCACTCGATGCTGACCGCGATGGCGGCCGTCGACGCCATCGCGTCCGGCGCCACCGACAAGACCGCCATCTGGGACGTGAACGTCGAAGGGGAGTACCATGAGGAGAAGCGCTCCTGAGGTCCGCTCCCTGCTGCGCGCGGCCCTGCCGGCAGCGCTCGCCGCCGCGGGCCTGCTGCTCGGGCTGGCGGTGGCCGAACGGTACGTGCAGCTGCCCTGGCGCAACCCCTGGGACGTGACCGGGCTGTTGGCCGCGCTGCGCTACAACCCCGCTAACAACCTCCTGAAATACCTGATCGTCGTGGCGGGCCCGTCGCTGCTGTTGCTGCTGGCGGCCGCGACGCCGCTGCGGCGCTTGCTCTTCGCTGCGACGGCGCGACCGGCTACGCTCCCGCCGGCAACCGCACGCCGCCGTCCCGCGCCCTGGATCGTCCTGCTGTCGCTGCTCTACGTCACGATCATGGCGATCTGCGTCACCACCTACCACGCGGGCAACCGGCAGATCGACGCCTTCCACGAGGGCGAGACGCTGGGCGCCGCGACCTGCCACCTCGCCGGGCAGGCCCCCTACCGCGACACGATCTTCGTCCACGGCGTCTGGCAGGACCCGCTGCGCTCGACGACCGCCTTCGCGCTGTTCGGCCGCTCGATCGGCGCGGCGCGGACGCTGGAGTCGCTGACCAAGGTGGCCGGCTACCTGCTTCTCTTCGCGCTGCTGTGGCGCCTGGGCGGACGGCGTCTCGCGCACGCGCACGCCGCGTTCCTGGGTGTGATCCTGCTGACGGGGACCATCTTCCTGCATCTGGCGGAACTGCTGGCGATCCCACCGCGCGATGTCGTCAGCTACGGGTTCGTCCTGCTGTTGCTGGAGTTGTGGCGACGGCTGCGGGCGGATGAGTCGGCTGGTGTCGCGAGGCTCGCGGTGTTCGCGGCCCTGGCCGCCTTCACGGCCGTGGGCGCGTTCGCGTTCTCGGTCGACCGGGGTTTCTTCCTGACCGCGGCGCTGCTGCTCGTCGCGCCACTGCTGCTGCACATGGCTGCCGGGCGGAAGGCGGCGGGGCGCCTGGCGCTCGCCGGTGCGGTCGGCGGCTTGGCGGGCGTGTTGCTATTGGGCGCTGCCCTGCAGTGGCAGTTCGCGGCCTTCGCCGACTTCGTCTTCGTGAAGATGCCGCAGTACAAGGAGCTCATGGACGGCAAGGTCTACCCGTTCACCGAGCGCGACTACCTGATCCCGGTGGCCGTCACGGCGTTCAACGCCTTCGTCGTGTTGTTCGGGCTGCTGCGCGCGGCGGCGACGACGGACGGCGGGCGCCTGCGGGCCTCCGTAGCCCATGCCGAGGCGCGGTTCCCGGCCTTCCTGCTGCTCGTGCTGTCGGTGCTGTTCTACCGCAGCGCGCTCGGCCGCTCCGACCCCGAGCACGTCCTGTACGCGTCGGCGCCCACCTACCTGCTGTCGCTCCACCTGCTGATCGACGGGCCGCTGCGCGGGCTGCTGCGCCGCCGGTCGGCGCACATCGTTCTGGCGACGATCGTCGCTGTCTTCGCGTTGGCCGGCGCCTGGAAGATCCACCACCGCGACCTGCTGGCGCGCAACTTCCCATTCCAACAGCCGGACCGCGAGCTGGTGACGCCGGAGGTCGCCGAGGCGATCGACTTCCTGAAGGCCAACCTCGCCCCGGGCGACGACTTCTTCACGATGACGTCGGAGGCGGTCTGGTACTACTACCTGGACCGACCCTGCCCCTGCCGTTTCCCGGTGGTGTGGTTCGCGATGCCGCCGTTCTACCAGCAGGAGATCGTGGAAGATCTGCAACGGCGGCCGGTCAAGCTGGTGCTCTACGCGGACGACAGCACGGGGTACGCCATCGACGGGATCACGAGCCGGGAGAGGTTGCCGATCGTGGAGGAGTATCTGAGGGGGGCGTTCGAGCCGTTTGCCGTGGTGGGGGCGCACGAGATCTGGATCAGGCGGGAGTCCGCGCCCTGAGCGACGGGGGCGCCGACATCACCGCCTCCCCGGCAACAACCCCGTCACCAACTCCAGATCCCCCCGCCCCACCACCCGCAGCCCCAGCAGCGCGACCACGTACAGCACCCCCGCCAGCGCCGTCATCGCCGCGAACGGCCAGATCCCGATCGTCGGCAGCGCGAACCAGCTCACGCCCCACCCCGGCGCCACCAGCTTGCCGAGCAGAACCGCCGCGGCCCAGGCCAGCAGCATGGCCGCCGAGCCGTCCACCAGGGCGCGCCGCACGGGCATCACGATGCCCGCGCGCTGCAGGTAGACGCGGTGCATGACGAGGCTGACGCCGAGGCTCAGCACCGTGACCGCCGCCGCGCCCGGGCTGCCCAGCACCGGGACGACCATGAGGTTGAGCCCGATGTTGGTGGTCATCGCGGCCAGCGCGATGCGCATGAAGGTGCGCTCCTGCCCCGCGGTCATCAGCAGGCGGTTGAAGACGATGCTGGCCGCCTGCACAGGCACGCCCCAGATGGCGATGCGGAACACCGTCACCGAGGCCGACAGGTCGGCGTCGCCGGAGGTCGCCAGGCGGATCAGCGGCGCCGCCGCCAGCGTGCAGAACAGGGTCATCGGGAACACCACCAGGTGCTGGTAGCGCAGCGCGCGCTCGCCCATGCGCTCCACGTGCCCCCGCTCGCCGTCGCGCTCCTGCTCGCGGTAGCGCATCAGCGAGGGGAACAGCGCCGCGGCGAAGAGGTAGGGCACGATCAGCAGCAGGTCCAGCGGCCGGTGGCCGATCGTGTAGACGCCGGCGTCGTGCTTGCCCAGCATCTCCATGATGATCACGGTGTCGATCTTGTAGGAGATGATGCCGAAGGTCGTGGCCATGAACAGCGGCAGGCCCAGGCGCAGCATCCAGCGCATGCCGATACGGCGCGCCGAGGCCGCGCCGCGCCACGAGCCGGCGACCCGGACCATCAGCGGCAGCACGATCACCAGGCGCGCGGCGCGGCTGACGACGTTGGCCCAGACGACGCCCATGACGCCGAAGCCGGCGTCGAGCCACCACCACGCCAGGCCGAAGTAGACCGCCGCCGAGACGAGCTGGCTCCAGGTCGAGTGCTCGACCTTCTCGTGGGCCTGCAGCACGGAGTCGCAGGCCAGGCCGGTCGACTCCAGCAGCACGCCCACGGCCATCAGCATGACCGCCGCCCGCGTCGCCCCGTCGTAGCCGGTGGCGAACACGTAGACCGCCAGCAGCGCGTAGGTGGCGAAGCCCAGCAACAGCCGGATGCGGAAGGCCGCCCAGAAGATGGGCCAGGTGTCGGCGTGGTCCTTGATGATCTCGCGCGTGATGAGCGTGGTGAGGCCGAAGGTGGAGATGGTCAGGATGATCGAGGTGAGATCGACCGACAGGCCCCAGACGCCCATGCCCTCGACGCCGACCGTGCCGGTCATGCGCCGGAAGATCAGGAACGCCAGGATGCGGCCGGCGAACAGGCCGACGGTCATCAGGAAGGCGTTCTTGGCCACGTAGCGGGACGCGCGCATCGGGCTCCGTTCGGCGATCTTCTAGAAGTAGCCGCTGGTGACGGCTGTCACCTGAGGACCGCCCCCCGACCAGGGCCAGGTGAGGTCGAGGCGGGCCACGTCGGCCCGCGCCGAGCGCGTTGGCCCGAAGCGCAGTCCCACGCCCGTCTCGTGACGGGCGCGTCCGAGGCCGCGCGCCTCGTCGTTCCACCACGCGGCGCCGCCGGCCTGGAAGACCGCGAGGCCGAGCTTGTAGAGCCCGAGCAGTTCGCCCGGCAACAGCCGGGTCTGCTCGAGGTTCCAGCGCACGAGCCGGTCGCCGACCATGCCGTCATAGTCCAGCGTGCGCAACCCCCGTGTCAATCCCAGCGCGAAGGCCTCGGGACCCAGCAGGTTCGAACCGATGGCGCCCTCGACCCAGGCGCGCGAGAGATCCGCCTCGCCCGTGCGCACGATCCAGCCCGCCTCCAGGCCGATCCCCACCGACTGGTTGTCGCGGCTGCCGAGGCTGGCCTGGCCGGTGTGCCGCAGCAGCAGCATGCCCGGGCCGAGGCGGGACCAGTCGACGGCCCGCCACTCGGCCATGAACCGTTCGCGATCGCTGCCGAGGCCGGCCAGCACGGGACCGGCGGACAGGCGCAGCAGCGGATCGAGGTTCAGATCCTCCTGGGCGCCGTAGCTCATCACGTAGCGCTGGGTGGTCCAGCGCCGGCCGAGCGACTCCACGATCAGCAGCGGCTGGACGCGGCGGCCGGTGCTGCGCCGCAGGGCGGGGCCGGCCGCCGCGCGCAGGACCGACTGGTCGACCACCCGGCCGTCGGACAGTCCCACCGTGACCGGCACCAAGAACTTGTTCTCGTCGGACCAGAGACCGACGCCCAGACGCCAGATCCGGCCGGGTCCGCGACCGACGCGGCGGCTGACCCAGGCCTGTATGCCGCGCTCGCGCAACGGCAGGCTCGCATAGAGGCTCGACTCGCCGCCGCCGCCGGCCGGACCGGCGGGCGAGACGTAGAAGCGCGGCGTGAAGCTGCGGTCCCAGACGCCGGCCTGCATGCTCCACGGCGTCTCCTCGGCCTGGTACGGGCGGGAGAACCAGAAGCCGCGCGTGCGGCCGTCGCTCAGATCGGTGTAGTCGAACCGCACCTGGTAGGGCGACCCGAACACGCGCCGATCCTGGTAGGCCAGGCGGCGGAAGGAGCGGTCCTCGTCCGCGCCGAACGACGCGATCACCTCGACGCCGTAGCCCAGGAAATTCTGGTCGGACAGTTCGGCCGACCAGCGGTCCTTGACCGGCGAGTGGGCGTAGGTGGCCGCCGTGGTCAGCGACCAGGTCTCCTGGGCGCGCACCTCCAGATCGACGCGCCCGTCCGGCAGCGTGTCGACGGCCACGACCGAGACGTTCGTGAGGTAGCCCAGCGCGCGCAGGTTGCGCTCGGTCTCCTGCAGCCGGGCGGCATCCAGGACGTCGCCTTCCGCGAACAGGAACTCGCGCCGCAGGACCGCTTCGCGGGTGTCGATGTGCAGGGCGTTGACTAGGCGTCGCGTCGCGTGCAGGAAGCCGTGGGAGTCGGCGAGCTCCGACGAGGCGAAGATCTCCTCGATGCGCAGCCGGACCTCGCCGACGCGCAAGGGGAAGTCCGCGCCGGCGGCTGCCCCGGCATTTGCAGCCGCGCTCACCACGGACAGGCCGCACAGGATCGCGACGAGTCCCGGATGAAGTCGGAAATTCTGCCGAATTGTCATGTCCAGCCTGACCGCCCGCCTGTCATTCCTGTCAACTTGTCGTGACCATCGTCCGGCGCCGGCGATGCGCGCGACCGGCATCGAATCACGTATCCTCAAGATCGTCAACACATTGCGGTGCCGGGAGCCCGATTTCTCGCCTCAGGCACGGCCCTTGATCTTCGGACTGCGAAATCGCGTGAACAGCCGCCGCAGCGGCCACCGATAGGACCGACCCACAAACAGGAGGATGGACCATGACGACCAACCTGATGCCCATGAACCTCGCGACCCTGCTGGACACCTTCTTCGCTCCCGCGACCGCCTACTCCGGCACCGATCCGGAGCTGTGGACCGCGCCGCGCACCGAGGTCTTCGAGGGCGACAAGGACTATATCATCCGCATGGACCTGCCCGGGGTCAACCGCCAGGACCTGGAGATCGAGATCGAGAACGACTCGCTCACGGTCAAGGCCCGGCGCGAGCTGAAGTCCGAGGAAGGCTACAAGGCCGTGAGGCGCGAGCAGACCGGCGCCATCAACTACCGGCGCTCCTTCGACCTGGTGCGCCAGATCGATCCCGAGGGGATCCGGGCCGAGCTGCAGGACGGCGTGCTGTCGATCACGCTGGCCAAGCACTCGCAGGCCATGCCCCGGCGCATCGAAGTGAAGTGATCCAGGCGCGACAGGGAAGTCGGCCTAAGGGCGAGAATGGCCGGGACAACGTCCCGGCCTTCTCGTATACTATCCCATCATGCGACTGATCAGCTTCAAACATCCCGACGGGCCGCGGCCGGGCGTGGCCCTGACCGACAAGGTCTGCCTCGACCTCGTGGCTGCGGACCGCTCCCTGCCGCGTTCCTGGAACGCGCTGTTCGCGCGCATGTCCGAGGTGCGCTCGCTCGCGGACCGCTGGCGCAACCCCAGCGACGTGATCGACGGCGTGCCCCTGTTCTCGCGCACGAAGTACCCGCTGCTGCCGCCGATCCCCTCGCCGTCGAAGATCATCGCCGTGGGCCTGAACTACCGCGACCACGCCGAGGAGCAACGCAAGGCGCCGCCCCCGCGCCCGATGCTCTTCAGCAAGGCCACGACCTGCCTGCAGTCCGACCACGGACCGATCCTGCTGGACCCCGACCTGACCCAGGTCGACGCCGAGGCCGAGCTCGCCGTGGTGATCGGCCGCGCCGGCCGGCGCATCTCCCGCGCCGACGCGCCCGCGCACGTCGCGGGGTACATGTGCTTCAACGACGTCTCGGATCGCGAGGCCCAGCAGGCCGACAAGCAGTTCTTCCGCGGCAAGAGCATCGATACCGGCGGACCGTGCGGCCCCTGGCTCGTCACCCCCGACGAGCTGCCTTACCTGGCGGACGGACTCGAGATCACCGGCACCCTGAACGGCGAGGTCGTCCAGCACAGCAACACCGAGCAGCTCATCTTCCCCATCGACGAGCTGATCCGCTTCGCCAGCCTGCACATGACCCTGCTGCCCGGCGACATCATCACCACCGGCACCCCCGGCGGCGTCGGCGTGTACCGCGATCCCCCCCGCTTCCTGCGCCCCGGCGACGTCGTCGGCGTCGCGGTCGAGGGCATCGGCCTGCTGACCAACCCCGTCTTGGCCCTTTAATCCCCCCTCCCGTACCGCGTATCAAGTCGCCCGCCCGGCGGCCGATGACACGTGCAATGCACCGCCGTCCACGCGCGCCCCAACCCCGGAGCACAACCATGGCCCGCGCCGCGACCGCCAACCCGTCCCAGATGGCGAAACTCCTGCTCGCCCTGCCCCGCTACGAAACCTACCTGCGGCCGCAGTCCGCCATGGTCGGCGAACGCGATTTCCGGCTCTGCCTGGCGCAGCTGCTGCAGTCCCTGGCGGGGCGCCTGCTCGTGGCGGTGGAGATGCGCGGCCGCTCCTTCGGGCCGCAGCAGCAGGAGATCCTCGAGGAGACGGCCGAGGACCTCGGCGCGCTCATCACGCACCTGAACCGCCGCGGCGCGATCCGGCTGGCCCGGCCGCTGGAGCGCACCGTGGCCGAACTCGGCGGGATCGACGCCGGGATGGTGGTGCTGGTGGAGCAGGTCTGGCGCGGCGTGCACGCGCTGCTGCAGCCCGCCCTCACGAGCGACGACTTCACGCTGCAGGCGCAGGAGCTGGGCGGGATCCTGGAGGCCTTCGCCGAGGCGTCCGAGGAGCGCAACCGCCGTCTCGGCCTGGGCTGGGAGTCCGAGATCGGGTTGAACCCCTTCACCGGCCGGCGCAAGGACTGAAGACGTGGCGCACCGCGACGGGCACCCCCTCGATCATCGCGCGGGCTGGGAGACCGGCGACAGGCGCGGGCTTCCGTGCGCCTGGTCGTCGCGGCCCGCCGGCGGCGCCATCGAGGGGCCGTTCGACCTGGGCTTCGCGGCCGGGTCCGGTCTCGAGCTGACGGTCGGCCGCGGCGAGACCGCGTTGCTGGTCAGGCGCGGCGAGATGCTCGTCGTCTACTTCGAGGGCCGCCACCTGCTGCGGATCGAGGACGGGCGCCCCGGCGCCCTGCCCGGCAACGGTCTGCTCACGCTGTTCCACGACGACCGGATCCTGCCGATCGACTGGCGCGGCGCGGTCCCGCTGCCGGGCCGCCGCGACCCCGCGCCGATGGTGGCCCTGGCCGCCGGCCGCATCGACACTGTGATCATCGATCCCCTGCGCCTGCAGCGGACCGTGCTGCGGGACGGGTGCACGCCCGGAGCGGACCTCTGCCGGACGGCGCTCGGCCATCTGGTGCCCACCGTCGCCGCGCTCCGCCTGGCCCGCCACGACGGCGCGCCCGACCAGCTCGCGCTCCAGGAAGTGCTGGCCGGACTGCAG
This sequence comes from Candidatus Latescibacterota bacterium, assembly GCA_030658975.1. Taxonomy (GTDB): domain Bacteria; phylum Krumholzibacteriota; class Krumholzibacteriia; order LZORAL124-64-63; family LZORAL124-64-63; genus PNOJ01. The sequence goes on along the minus strand of JAUSBL010000012.1, from coordinate 34,288 downwards.
CCGGGCGACCTCGACCCGGAACTCGTCCGCTACGGTCTGGCCTGCGTGGCCCTGCATCCCGGACCCGGCGTCGCGGCGATGGACGCCGGCCGTGACGATCCCGTGCCGCAGCCCGCCTGACGGGACGCGCCGCCGGCGCGAGGCCGCCTTGCTCCCGCCCTCGTTTCCGTGCTACTTTGGGCTCCGTCACTTCCGCGACGCCGGCTCCGGCGCCGCTCGCCAGAACCCCGACGGAGCGGGAGCACGGATGCCGTCCCACACTTCCCCGCCGACCTCTGCGCAGCGCCTGGGCGCGGCCCTCTGCGTGGCGCTGACACTGCTCGGACCCGCCGCCGTCTCCCGCGCCCAGGACGCGCCCGTGTTCGGGCCGCTCACGGTCGAGGGCAACACCTCCACGCAGACCGCGCTGATCCTGAACGAGCTCGGTTTCGCCGAGGGCGACCCCTTCGACTTCGCGGTCCTGGACCGGGCCTGGGAACACCTGGAGGACACCGGCTGGTTCGCCTACGTGGACCTTGTCTACGACGACGAGGGTGGCGACGTCGTCCCGGTGACCGTGGTCGTCGAGGAGGACGCGACGCTCCGCTACTACCCGATCATCGATTACGACCGCCGCTGGGACGTGCTGCTCGGCGCCCGCGTCTACGACATCAACTTCCGGGGGCGTGGCGAGAGGCTCTCGCTCGCGGCCACGTGGTACGCCCGCCACGGCTACGACGCCGACTGGCAGCATCCCTGGCTGTTCGGCGTGGACGGCCTGTCCTGGGGCCTGGAAGCCGGCTGGGAGCACGCCGACTTCGTCCACCGCGACACGAAGTTCGAACACTGGCGGCTCGGGAGCCGCGTGCGCTGGGACTACCGCCGGCCCCTCTTCGCGCAGGCCGAACTGGCCACCGACGGTTTCCTGCAAAAGAGCGACATCGGCGAACTGCCGGACCCCTGGCCGGCCGCGACGCGCCACCGCGTGATCCTGCGCGGCACGCTGGGCCTGGACAGCCGCAACCAGCCGTGGTACCCCACGAGCGGCTTCTACAACCGGCTCATCGCTGAGCGCAATCTCGGCGACGGCTTCCCGGACTACACCCTGCTGACCGGCGACCTGCGGGCCTTCGCCCCGCTGCCCTGGGACCACGTGCTCGCCCTGCGCGCGTGGGGCCGGCGCGCCGACGGGCGCGTCCCGCCCGAGGACCTGCTCTGGTGGGGCGGCCCCGAGACCCTGCGCGGCTACGGCTACGCCAGCCTGGTGGGCGACGAGGGCTTCCTGCTGAGCGCCGAGTACCGCTGGCCGCTGTTCATGATGGTCATCTCGGGCGACGGGCGCGTCATCGGCGGGGGCCTGCACGCGTTCAGCGACGTCGGCGCGAACTGGTTCGACGGCGGCGGCCGCCACCCCCTGGCCAGCTGGGGCGCAGGCGTGCACATCAACATCTCGGACCACCAGTTCCGCTTCGAGCTCGCGATCCCCGAGCACGACGACGCGGTGTTCCAGTTCATGGATTCCTTCAACTTCTGACGAGGGGGTGAAGATGCTGCCCGGGGAGAAGGTCTACCTGACCCGCTTCGCCAAGAGCGCCGGCTGAGCCGCCAAGCTCGGCCCGGCGGGCCTCGAGGCGATCCTCGCGAACATCCCCGACACCCGGCGTCCGGAGCTGCTGGTCGGCTACGAGACGTCGGACGATGCCGCCGTCTACGCGCTGAACGACAGTCAGGCCCTGGTCGCCACGGCCGACTTCATCACCCCGGTGCTGGACGACCCGCGCGCCTTCGGCGCGGTGGCCGCCGCCAACTCCCTCAGCGACGTCTACGCGATGGGCGGCACCCCGCTGGTCGCGCTGAACCTCTGCGGTTTCCCCGAAGGCGCGCTGCCGCCCGAGGTGCTGGGCGGGATCTTCGCCGGCGCCGCGGAGATCTGCCGCGAGGCGGGGGTCGTGGTCGGCGGCGGCCACACCGTGCGCGACGACGAGGTGAAGTTCGGGCTCGCGGTGACCGGGGTCGTGCATCCGGACCGCATCCTGCGCAACAGCGCCGCGCGCCCCGGCGACCTGCTGGTGCTGACCAAGCCGCTGGGCACCGGCGCGCTGGCGGCCGCCCTGAAGAAAGGCGTGCTGACCGACGCGGGGCCGGATTACGCGGCCCTGGTCGGCGCCATGACCGCCCTGAACCGCTGCGGCGCCTTCCTGCACGCCTGCGGGGTGCGCGCCTGCACCGACGTGACCGGGTTCGGTCTCGCGGGCCACGCCGCCGAGATGGCCGTGGGCGCCGGCGTGCGCTTCGAAATCGCCACCGCCGCGCTCCCCCTGCTGCCCGACGCGGTCGGCCTCTGCGGCCGGGGCTTCACCTGCGGCGGCACCAAGTCCAACCGCGCCTACGGCGCCGATCGCGTCGGCTACGCCCCCTCGCTCGGCGAGGACATGATCGGCCTGGTCAACGACCCCCAGACCTCCGGGGGCCTGCTCTTCGCCGTCCCGCCGGGGCGCTGCGAGGAGGCCCGCGCGACCGCCCTGGCCCGGGGCGCCCTCTGCGCCGAGGTCATCGGCGAGGTCCGCCCCGCCCCCCCCGGCGCCCCATCTGTTATCTTCGGGTAAATCGATGGTCGGGGCGCAATTCGGCTCAAGACCGCCGACCGGCGGTCGATAGCATCACCACATCCGGACACGGCGGCGCGGACCCGGTGAGGAGATCGTGGGGACCGGCATACGCGACGGAAGGATCCGGGAGTGAACGAGGAGGAGCCTCACTTGTCGACCGCGACCCTGTCCCTGAAGACCATCCATCCGCGCGATCTCAAGCTGGTCGTGAAGGAAGTCCCGACCCTGCCCATCGTCTACCAGCAGCTCTTCAGCAAGATGAGCAATCCCCAGGTCTCGGTGCCGCAGCTCGCCGAAATCGTCTCGCGCGACCAGGCGCTGACCACCAAGATCCTGAAGCTCGTGAACTCGGCCTTCTACGGCTACAAGCAGGAGATCAACACCATCAGCCGCGCGATGGTGATCCTCGGCTTCCGCACCGTGCGCAACGCGGCGCTGGCCATCAGCGTCTTCGACTACGTCGGCGGCATGGAGGAGGACAGCCGATTCCCGATCGAGGACTTCTGGCGACACAGCCTCTGCACCGCCACGATCTGCAAGATCCTGGGGCAGGAGGCCGGCATCAAGCAGCAGGAGGAGACGTTCACCGGCGGCCTGCTGCACGACATCGGCAAGCTGATCATGAAGAAGTACTTCACGGAGGATTTCGACGAGGTCTGCAACCACGCGCTGAACAACGGCCAGAGCTGGATCGCCGCCGAGTCCGAACTGCTCAGCGTCGACCACACCAACGTCGCCAAGGCGGTGCTGCGCAGCTGGAACTTCCCGGCGAACCTGGTCGAGTCCGTCCACTGCCACCACAGCCTGGGCTCCGGCACCTCCTACCCGGGCCTGGTGGCCCTGGTGAACGTGTCGGACCACCTCTCCTACATGCTCGGCATGGGCGCGCCGGCGAGCCTCGCGGCTGCCGACGTCGATCCCTGGGCGCTGAACGAGCTGGGCATCACGCTGGAGAGGGCGATGCGGCTGCAGGACAAGTACCTCGACGAGACCAACCAGTCGCTGGAGATCATGCAGATCATCCAGTAGGGACGATACGCTCGCGAAAACCCCGGTCCGGCTCGCGCCGGGTCGGGGTTTTCCACGTCCGGGAACTGATCAATCGGAGACGTCTTCGGTGAGTGGAGCCGTCAGCTCCGGCGCCTGCGGCAACCGCAGCGCCTTCTCGATGGGCGGGATCTCGGGCAGGCCCTCGCCGACGGCGGCGCCGAGCTGCTCGAAGCGGCGGGCCTGCGGCAGGACGTTGCGCTCGAGCGAGCCCAGGAACTTGTTGTAGCTGTCGACCGAGCGGTCGAGGTGCTGGCCGTGCTTCGCGAGGTGCTCGGCCATCGTGCGCAGCCGCCCGTAGAGGTCGCGGCCCAGCACGCTGATCTCGAGCGCGCTCTCGGTCAGCTTCTGCTGGTTCCAGCCGTAGGCCACCGCGCGCAGCAGCGCGATCAGCGTGGTGGGCGAGGCGGGGATGACCTTCTCGTTGACGCCCTTCTCGATGAGCGACGGGTCCTGCGCCAGGGCCTGGCCGAAGATGTTCTCCCCCGGCAGGAACATCACGACGAACTCGGGCGAGGGCGTGAACTGGCTCCAGTAGTTCTTGAGCCCGAGCTTGCGCATGTGGTCCTGGATGTGGCGGGCGTGATCGGCCAGCAGCGTGCGCCGGCGGTCCTCGTCCACGGCCTCGACGGCCGCGAGGTAGGCGTCCAGCGGCGCCTTGGCGTCGACCACGACCTGCTGACCGCCGGGCAGGCGCACGATCATGTCGGGGCGCAGCCGGCCGTCCTCGCCCTCGGCCGAGGCCTGCTCCACGAAATCCACGTAGTCCAGCATGCCCGCCATCTCGACGACCTTGCGCAGCTGCAGCTCGCCCCAGCGTCCGCGCACCTCGGGACGGCGCAGGGCCCGCACGAGGTTGGAGGTCTCGGACTTCAGGGCGCGCTGGTCGTCGTTGACCGTACTGATGAGCCGCACGAGATCGGCGTGCGTCGTCGCCCGCTGCTTCTCCAGTTGGGTGATTTCGAGGGTCACCTTGGCGAGCGTGTCGCCGATCGGCTTGACCAGGCCTTCGACGGCCTGCTGGCGCTGGGCCAGCTCGCCGGAGGCCCGGGCGACGACCTTCTCCAGCTCCGGGCGGGCCAGCTGCAGGAAGCTCTCGTTGTTGAGCCGCAGCGCGTCGGCGGCGACGGCCAGGAAGGCGTCGCGCTGCGCGCCGCCGTCGCGGTCGCGCCGGGCCAACTCGTCGGCGAGGCGCGCGGCCTTCTCGCGCAGGGTGGCCTCGCGCGCCCGGGCGAGCAGGTGGACCAGGATCCCTCCCGCCAGCAGACCGGCCAGGGCGGCGAGCAGCGCGTTCACGCGCTATTCCTGTTCGCGGATGAGGTTGGTCAGTCCCATCTGGTCCTCGAGGCGTTCGACGAGGATGGTGCGGGTCAGGGAGCAGGCCTCGGTGATCTTCTGCGAGCGCAGGCTGTAGTAGACGTTGATGCCGTCCTTGCGCGTGTTGACGACGCCGGCCTGGCGCAGCACGGCGAGGTGCTGCGAGGTGTTGGCCTTGGGGATCTCGAGGCGCTCGGCCAGCTCGTTGACGCAGATCTCGCCCGCCTCCTTCAGGATGTCCAGGATCTCGAGGCGCTTCGGGTTCGAGAGCGTCTTGCAGAGTTCGGCCTGCATTTCGTAGAGCTTCTTGTCCACGTTCGTCCCCTTGGTGATGGCGCTACCTGCGATGTTGGCGCTGCCTGCGGAGTCGGCATGACGGCTGCCGCGCCGATCTCGCCGGCCTGGGTGGCCGCGGCGCGAAGTTGCCGATAAATTAACGACCTCATCTGCGACTGTCAAAGTCAAAGTACTGCATAACTGCATATACGTCTACTTAAAGGATCTGGTTTCAGGAAAGCTCGGGCGGGAGGTCGAATTTCACGTGTTCTTCCAACACGATACGGGGCTGGATCCGCCAACCGGCGGTCTCGAAATAGCGGACGATCTCCTGGACCAGGTACTCGGGAGCCGAAGCGCCGGCGGTCAATCCGACCAGATGCAGAGACGCCAGCTCCGCGTGGGGCAGGTCGGCGGCGCCGCCGACGAGGTCGGCCGGCACGCCGGCCAGGCGCGCCACCTCGCCCAGGCGCAGGGAGTTGCTGCTGTTGTCCGAACCGACCACCAGCAGCCGCTGGATCCCGTCGGCCAGCAGCGCCTTCACGGCGTCCTGCCGGTTCTGCGTGGCGTAACAGATGTCGCTGTGGGCGGGGCCGGACAGGTCCGGCCGGCGGCGCTGCAGGATCTCGACGATTTCGCTGGTCTCGTCCACGCTCAGGGTCGTCTGCGTCACGTAGTAGAGGTCGCGGTCCTCCGGCAGTTCCACCGACTCGGCGTCCCGGGCCGACGTGACCAGGGTGATGGCGTCGGGCGCCTCCCCCATCGTGCCGATCACCTCGTCGTGGCCGGCGTGGCCGATCAGCAGGATGTGGCGGCCGCGGCCGGCGTGGCGCTCGACCTGGCGGTGGACCTTGGTGACCAGCGGGCAGGTGGCGTCCACGACGCGCAGGCCGCGCCGGACGGCATCGGCGCGCACCGCCGGCGAGACGCCGTGGGCGCTGAAGACCACGGCGCCGCCGGACGGCACCTCGTCCAGCTCCTCGACGAAGACCACGCCCCGACGCACGAAATCGTCGACCACCGCCCGGTTGTGGACGATCTCCTTGCGCACGTGCAGGGGACCCTCGACAAGCGGGAGCAACTGCTCCACGATGGCGATCGCCCGCTCGACGCCGGCGCAGAACCCGCGCGGCCCGGCGACCAGCAACGTTCTCTCTTGCGACGAGGGGGACATGCGATCCTCCAGTTGCGGAACGAATCCCGGATTGGACCCCACGGCCCGGATTCGCTGCAGGATAGGCCCGTTCGGCGGGGGGGGCAAATTCCCGATTTCGGGGCTTGACAGTCTCATATTCTAATATATAATTGTATTCGCAGTTGATTGTATATGGTCCACGACACGGGAGGCATCGACCATGACACTCCACCGGATCCTGCGGCTCGTGGCCGGCGCCTTCGTGCTGCTGAGCCTGGCCCTCGCCCACTACGTCAGCCCCAACTGGCTGTGGTTCACGGCCTTCGTCGGCCTGAACCTGCTCCAGTCGGCCTTCACGGACTGGTGCCCCCTGATCACGATGCTCAAGAGGGCCGGTGTCCCGGAGACCCGCGACGCGGGTCCCCGCTAGTCCAACGATCGTTCGCAGAGGGAGAACCATGCAGACTCCAAGCAACAAGACGGGATCGGGGCTCGCCGCCGGCGGCGGCCTGCTGGTGATCCTGGCGGCGCTGGCGGCGCTGACGGCGCTGGCGGGCGGCGCGGCCGCGGCCGCGGACACCGGTCTCGAAGAGATCGGCGTCGTGCACGCCGACACCCTGTTCGTCGACCGCGAGCTGGTGATCAAGGCCGCGCTGCGGCACAACGAGATGCTCGCCGCCAGCGGCGAGATGCGGGCCGCCGCGGACGCGGACGCCCTCGGCGCCTGGCGCGGATTTTTGCCCCGCGTGTCGCTCGGGGCGTACCGGCTGCGCACCGACGACGCCCTGTACGGCTTCGGCTTCAAGCTGAACCAGCGGCGCGCGACCATGGCCGACTTCGCGGCGCCGCCGGCCGGCAACACCCTGAACGAGCCGGGCGTCGGCGAGAACAACATCATGCAGGTGCGCCTGCAGCAGCCGGTGTTCAACGCCGGCATGGCGCTCTACGGCAAGAAGGCCGCCGACGCGATGGCCGGCGCCGCCCGCCACGAGCACGCCCGCGCCGCCGAGACGGTGCGCTTCCACGCCGTGCAGGCGTACGAGGGGCTCGTCCTGGCCAAGGCCTACGAGGGTGTCATCCTGGCCGCGCTCGCCTCGTCCGACGGACACGTGGAGCGGTCCCAGGCCATGGTCGACAACGAGATGGTCACCGAGGCCGACCTGCTGCAGGCGAAGGTCCACCGCGACGGCCTGCGTCAGCGCCTGATCGAGGTGCGCAACCTGGCCGCGACGGCGGGCGACCACATCCGCATGCTGACGGCCGTGAGCACATCCCTGCCGCTGGCCCCCGCCGGAGACCGGGCCGGCGCCGCGACCGACGCCGCGATCGGCGCGATCAGCGCGGCGGATCGCGGCGACGTCGCCGGACGGGCCGACGTGCTCGCCGCCCGCGAGCAGGCCGCCGCCGCCGCCCACATGGCCAAGGTGGCCCGCGGCGCGATGCTGCCCCACCTGAACCTGCAGGCCGAGAAGAACTGGTTCCACCGCGACGAGCTGTTCGGCGACGAGGCCGACAGCTGGACGTTCGGCGTCTACGCCACCTGGGACGTCTTCTCCGGCCTCGAGGACGTCGGCGCCCTGCGCAAGGCCCGCGCGCAGAGCCGCGCGGCGGCGCACCTGGCCGACTCCGCGCAGCGCCAGGCCGGCCTCGAGCTGGACCAGGCCCGCCGGGAGGCCGCCGCCGCCGCCGAAAAACTCGGCGTCGCCGCCGACGCCGTCGTTTCCGCGCGGGAGAGCCTGCGCATCGTCGATGAGATGTACCGCGAAGGACTCGCCTCGATGGTCGACCTGCTGGACGTGCAGGCCATGGCCACGCAGGCCGAAGGCGCGCTGGTCCAGGCGCGCCACGACCTGCGCGTGAGCGAGGCCGGGATGATCTACGCCGGGGCCATCGACCCCGCCGCCGGACGGGAGGACCGCGAATGACGAACCTGCGGAGGAACCACGACATGAAGAAGTTCAAGCTCCTGGCCGGCACCGGCCTGATGATCGCCGCGCTGGCCGGCTGCGGCGACGAGAAGCCCGCGACGCACGCCGTCGCGAAGGAAGTCGTCTGCGAGACCGCCGCCGCCGAGCTGGCGACGCTGCAGGTGACCGTCGGCACCGTGGCCAGCGTCGAACCGGCCGTCCGCGCCCACGTCAGCACGCGCATGATGGGCTGGGTGAGCCGGATCCACGTGCGCGAAGGCGACGCGGTGCGCGCCGGGCAGGCGCTGCTGAGCATCGACGACAAGGACCTGCGCGCCCGGCGCGAGCAGGCCGAGGCCGGCGTGCGCGAGGCCGAGGCCGTGGTCGCCAACGCCGAGGCGACGGCCGCGCGCTTCGGGAACCTGTACGAGCGCAAGGCCGTCTCGAAGCAGCAGCTCGACGACGTGACCACCGGGCTGGAGCGGGCCCGCGCCGGCCTGGCCCAGGCCGAGGCCGCCCGGTCCGAGGCCGGCGTGCACCTCGGCTACCTGAACATCGTCGCGCCCGCCGCCGGCGTGGTGACGCGCCGCATGGTCGAGGTGGGCGACATGGCGTCGCCGGGCCAGCCCCTGATGTACGTGGACCAGCTCAACCGCCTCAAGGTGGTCGCCGCCGTGGGCGAGCGGGACGTCTCGCTGGTCGCGGCCGGCGACACGGCGCGCATCGAGGTGACCTCGCTCGGCGGAGCCGTGTTCGCCGCCCCGATCGCCCGCGTGATCCCGTCCGCGAACCCCGGCTCGCGCACCTACGACGTCGAAATGTACCTCGAGAATCCCGATCCCCGCCTGCGCCCCGGCATGTTCGCCCGCGTGGACCTGCCCACGGGCGAGCGCCGCGGCGTCCTGGTGCCCCGGTCCGCGATCGTGACGCGCGGCCAGCTGACGGGCGTCTTCCTCGTCGTCGACGACGACACCGCGCGCCTGCGCTGGGTCCGCCTGGGCGACGAGCGGGACGGCCGGGTCGAGGTCCTGTCCGGCCTGTCGGGCGGCGAGACGGTCGTCACCGGCAGCGCGACGCCCCTGTCCGAGGGCGACCGGGTGGTGACGCGGTCATGAGCCACCAGCCCGGGAATTACGGCCCCGCCACGCGGCTGGCGCAGGCCTTCATCAACTCGAAGCTGACGCCGCTGCTGATCGTCGCGATGCTCCTGCTGGGCCTGTTCTCGATCTCGCTGACGCCGCGCGAGGAGGAGCCCCAGATCGTGGTGCCGATGATCGACATCATGGTCATGCTGCCGGGCGCCGACCCGGTCGAGGTGGAGAACCGCCTCGCCCGCCCCCTCGAGCAGCGGATCTGGGAGGTCGAGGGCGTCGAGTACGTCTACACCAGCAGCTACCCGAACTTCACCCTGGTCACGGCGCGCTTCCTGGTCGGCCACGACATGGAAAAGGCCATGGTGCGCGTCTACAACAAGCTGGCCGGCAACCTGGACCAGATGCCGCCGGGCACCCTGCCGCCGTTGGTGAAGGTCCGCTCGATCGACGACGTGCCGATCATGTCGCTGACGCTCTGGAGCAGGGACTACGACCACTTCCAGCTGCGGCAGATCGCGGGCGAGCTGAAGAACGAGGTCCAGGACCTCGAGAACGTCTCGGTCGTGGACGTGGTGGGCGGCCGCAAGCGCACCATCCGCGTCGAGCTGGACCCGCAGCGCATGACCGCCTTCAACGTCACGCCGCTGTCGGTGGTGCCGGCCCTGCAGTCGGCCAACCGGAGCCTGCCGGCGGGCTCGTTCCCGGCCCTGGACCGCCAGTTCACGGTCGAGGCGGGCTCCTTCCTGACCTCGGCGCAGGACGTGGCCGATCTGGTGGTCGGCGTGTTCGGGGAGCGCCCGGTGCGCCTGGGCGACGTGGCTGCGGTCGTCGACGGCCCGTCCGACGTCGACAGCTACGCCTTCCACGGGCTGGGGCCGGGCTTCGGCTCGGCGGGCGGGCACGGCGGCCACGGGGCCGCGACGCTCGCGGCGGACCACGGCGGCTTCGCCCCGGGCGAAGAGTACCCGGCGGTGACCGTCTCGATCTCCAAGCGCAAGGGCAGCGACGCCACCCGCGTGGCGGCCCACGTGCTTGACAAGGTGGAGGGCCTGCGGGGCCGCCTGATCCCCGGCGACGTCAACCTCACCGTGACGCGCGACTACGGCGAGACGGCGCAGCACAAGGCGAAGGAGCTCATCAACAGCCTGCTGCTGGCGATCCTGCTGGCGGTGATCGTCGTCTTGCCGGCGATGGGCTGGCGCGGGGCGCTGATCATCTTTTTGACCATCCCCACGACCTTCGGCCTGACGCTGTTCACCTACTACATCCTCGACTACACGCTCAACCGCGTGACGCTCTTCGCGCTGATCCTGGTGACCGGCCTGGTCGTGGACGACGCCATCATCATCGTCGAGAACATCCACCGGCACTTCAAGATGGCCGGCCGCCGCAGCGTGCTGGCGGCCCTGCAGGCCATCGACGAGGTCGGCAACCCGACCATCCTGGCCACGTTCACCGTCATCGCCTCGGTGCTGCCGATGGCCTTCGTGAGCGGCCTGATGGGCCCCTACATGCGCCCGATGCCGGTGGGCGCCTCGCTGGCGATGCTCTTCTCGCTGTTCATTGCGCTGGTGGTCGCGCCCTGGCTGGCCGTCCGGCTGCTCGGCCACAAGGACAAGGACGCCCTCGACGCGACCGGCGGCTTCGCCGACGACCCCGAGTTCGCGGCCGCGGAAACGGGCTACCACCTGCACGACACGCGCATCTACAAGCTCTACAGCCGCCTCATGGCCCCGCTGATCGCCGACGGGCGCAAGCGGATCCTGGTGATGGGTTCGGTCGCCCTGCTGACCGTGGCGGTGTCGCTGCTCTTCGTGACGCGCTCCGTCCAGGTGAAGATGCTGCCCTTCGACAACAAGAGCGAGTTCCAGGTCATCGTGGACATGCCCGAGGGCACGACGCTCGAGCGCACCACCGAGGTGGCGCGCGAGATCGGCGGCTACCTCTCCGGCGTGCCCGAGGTGGCCGACTACCAGCTCTACGCCGGCGTGCCCGCCCCCGTGAACTTCAACGGCCTGGTGCGGCACTACTTCCTGCGGCAGGGCCCGACGGTGGCCGACCTGCAGGTGAACCTGCTGCCCAAGGGCGAGCGCGACTCGCAGAGCCACGACATCGCCAAGCGCGTGCGCGGTCCGATCCAGGAGATCGCGAAGCGCCACGGCGCCGCGGTGAAGATCGCCGAGGTGCCGCCGGGGCCGCCCGTCCTCTCGACGCTCGTGGCCGAGGTCTACGGCCCCGACCTGGCCAGCCGCGTCGACGTGGCCCGGCAGGTGAAGGAGATCTTCGAGACGACGCCCGGCGTGGTGGACATCGACTGGTTCGTCGAAGCCGACCAGACGCGCTACCGCTTCGTCGTGGACAAGGAGCGCGCCGCCGTGCGCGGCGTCGGCACCGACCAGGTGGCGCAGACGCTGGCGGTGGCCCTGGGCGGCTACGACGCCGGGCTGGCCCACATCCCGGAGGCCGTCGAGGCCGTTCCCATCACCCTGCGCCTTCCGCAGGCGGACCGTGCGAGCCTGGAATCGCTGACCGACCTCTACGTCTACTCGAGCGCCGGGGCGCTGATCCCGCTGTCGGACGTCGTGAGTGTCGAGACTTCGACGCTGCCCCCGAGCCTGCACCGCCGCAACCTCAAGTCGGTGGTCTACGTGACCGCCGATGTGGCCGGCGAGCTGGAGTCCCCGATCTACGCGATCCTGGACATGAAGGAGCGCGTCGCGCAGATCGCCCTGCCCGACGGCACGGAGCTGAAGCAGCACTTCAAGGCCCAGCCGGGCGACAGCGAACAGCCCAGCCTGAAGTGGGACGGGGAATGGCACATCACCTACGAGGTGTTCCGCGACCTGGGCCTGGCCTTCGCGATCGTGCTGCTGCTGATCTACCTGCTGATCGTGGGCTGGTTCCAGAACTTCGTGGTGCCGATCCTGATGATGATCCCGATCCCGCTGACGCTGGTGGGCATCATCCCGGGGCACCTGATCTTCGGCGCCTTCTTCACGGCCACCTCGATGATCGGGTTCATCGCGCTGGCGGGCATCATGGTCCGCAACAGCGTCCTGCTCATCGATTTCATCGAGTCGCGCCTGAAGCAGGGGCTGAGCCTGGAAGAAGCGGTCATCGAGTCCGGGGCCGTGCGGTTCCTGCCGATCGCCCTGACGGCGGGCGCCGTGATCACCGCCTCGTCGGTCATGGTGTTCGACCCGATCTTCCAGGGGCTGGCGCTGTCGCTGGTGTTCGGGGCGATGGTTTCCACACTGCTGACGGTCGTGGTGATCCCCCTGGCTTATTATATGTACAAGAAGAAGTAGGAGTGCGGCGGGCGGGATTTACCATGGGATAAGGATTGAAATCGAACTCGTTGCGGTGTAACGTTTCCACTACGCGGCAAGTCGGTTTCTCCCTCCAACCCCCGCCGACTTGTCTCGAGGCCGGTCGAGCCCAGGCTCGACCGGCCGTTTTTATGCAACGGACAGTCTGGCTTGATGTTAACTACATTTCCGATGATTTCGATATGAGATTTTGGGAGGGAAGTAGGGTATTGTCCGATCAGCAGGATCTGTGATAGAATGTTCTCCTCGCTAGTAGCCTCGAGGCACGTTGCACCGCCTCGGGGCAGAGCGCTACGTTCTGTTCCATCAAGAGTCCTGGCCTAGCCAGAGAAGGGGTCGAACATGAGAAAAGTTCTCGTCCTAGCCCTGGCTCTCGTCATGCTGGCCGGCGTATCGGCCGCGGGGAACGTCTCCCGCGGTTTCGAGAAATACGTCAGCAGCATGCAGGGGAGCGATGAGATCACCGTCCTGGTCGTCCTTCAGGACCAGGTCGACGTGGCTGCCCTCGATTGGCAGCTCCACAACGCCAAGTCGTCCATGGAAGACCGCCACGCCATCGTCGTGGGCAGCCTCCAGGACGTCTCGAAACGCTCCCAGGGCAGCCTGCTGGCCGATCTGGCCGCGAGCAAGGCCCTCGGCGAAGTCAAGGGCTACACATCCCACTGGCTGGTCAACTCGGTGGTCGTGCGCACCACCGTCGACGGCGCCCGCGCCCTCGCGCTGCGCGACGACGTCGAAATCGTCGAGCCCAACCTCGAAGTCGAGCTGATCGAGCCCGCCAACGGGCCGCAGTCCAAGGGCTTCGACAAGGACACCAACGGCATCGGCATCACCCCGGGCGTGGTCGCCGTCGGCGCTCGCCGCGTGTGGACCGAGCTGGGCATCAACGGCACCGGCGCGGTCGTCGGCGTGCTGGACACCGGCGTGGACGGGACCCATCCCGCCCTGTCGGCCCGCTGGCGCGGCAACTTCGCTCCGGCCGCCGAGTGCTGGCTGGACGCCGCCAACCTGGGCGACCCCTCGTTCCCCGTCGACCGCCACTACCACGGCACCCACGTCATGGGCACCATCACCGGTCTGGCCTCCGACGACTCCATCGGCGTGGCCCCCGGCGCGCAGTGGATCGCCACGAACATCATCAACTCCAGCACCGGTTCGGCGTTCGACAACGGCGTCATCGCCTCGCTGGAGTTCATGGCCGATCCCGACGGCAACCCCCTGACCCTGGGCGACGTCCCCGACGTCGTGCAGAACAGCTGGGGCGTCAACGAGAACTTCACCGGCTACTTCGACTGCGACAGCCGCTGGTGGGCCGCGATCGACAACTGCGAAGCCTCCGGCGTCGTGCTGACCTGGTCGGCCGGCAACGAAGGCCCCGGCTCCACCTCGCTGCGCAGCCCCGGCGACCGCGCCGCCAGCCCCTACAACTGCTTCAGCGTCGGTTCGACGATCGACACGCCGCCCTACACGATCAGCAGCTTCTCGAGCCGCGGGCCGTCGGGCTGCGGCGGCGCCTACGCCATGAAGCCCGAGATCTGCGCTCCCGGCGACAACGTCTACAGCGCCGAGCCCGGCGGCGGCTACCAGTACCTGGGCGGCACCTCCATGGCCGGCCCGCACATCGCCGGCGTCGTCGCCCTGATGCGCGCGGCCAACCCCGGCCTGGACGTCATCACGATCAAGCAGATCCTGATGGACACCGCCAACGACCTGGGCACCGTGGGCGAGGACAACACCTACGGCCACGGCTTCGTCGACGCGTACGAAGCGGTGCTCGCGGTCATGCAGGGCTACGGCACGGCCGAGGGCGTCGTGACCAACAGCGTCACCGGCGACCCCGTCGCCGGCGCGCTGGTCGAGGTCAACGGCACCCCGCGCGCGTCCAACACCAACGCCCTGGGCTTCTACTCCATGATGATGGAGCAGGGCGACTACACGTTCGACTACTCGGCCTTCGGCTACCTGCCCGACTCGCAGCCGGTCACGGTCGTCGAGGACGTCACGACCACGGCCAACATGGCCCTGGTGCCGGCCCCCTCGGCCATGATCTACGGCTACGTGTTCGACGACTCGGCGGCGCCGGTCGCCGGCGCCACGGTCCGCGCGCTGGGCACCCCGGTGACCCCGGCCACGACCGACGGCACCGGCTACTACACGCTGACCCTGCCCGTCGGGTCGACCTACAACGTGCTGGCCCAGGCCTACGGCATGGGCAGCCAGCAGGTCTCGATCGCCCTGTCGGCGGACGTGCAGCAGGACTTCACGCTGCCCGCCCTGATCTTCGAGAACTTCGAGAGCGGCGGCCTCGCGGTGTTCCCGTGGGAGACCTCGGGCGACGCCGACTGGTTCGTGACCACGACCGACGCCTACGAGGGCACCCACAGCGTGCGCAGCGGCGACATCAACGACTACGACGCGTCGGTGCTGTCGGTCACGGTGGACGTGCTCGCGGCGGGGAACATCGAGTTCTACTACAAGGTCTCCTCCGAGGCCAACTGGGACTACCTGCACTTCGCCATCGACGGCGCCGAGCAGGGCTCGTGGTCCGGCACCGTGCCCTGGACGCTCGCGTCCTACGCGGTCTCGGCCGGTTCCCACACCTTCACCTGGACCTACGACAAGGACGGTTCGGTCAGCACCGGCTCCGACTGCGCCTTCGTCGACTTCATCGTCTTCCCGACGATCACGCCCCCGGCCTACCCGTCGGTGACCTGGTCGCCGGCCAGCCTGAGCCAGGTCCTGAACCCGCTGGGCATCGCCCAGCAGGTCATCACGCTGGACAACAACGGCGACGGCGAACTGTCCTGGACCGCGGTGGCGACCATGGACCTGGCCGGCACCGACGCGTCCGCGCAGCCCGAGGCCATCGACCTGCCCAAGGGCGCCGTCGACACCCGCGAGGGTTCGTCGCCGCTGCTGGGCTCCGGCGGCCCCGACGGCTTCGGCTACACCTGGATCGACAGCGACGCCTTCGGCGGCCCCGTCTACAACTGGGTCGAGATCAACGGCGTCGGCACGGCCCTGACCGACGGCGACGACATCACGTCCTTGCCGCTGAACCTGGGCTTCGGCTTCAACTTCTACGGGACCGACTACTCGGCCGTCCGGGTCTGCTCGAACGGCTGGCTGTCGTTCTCCTCGACGGTGACGACGTACACCAACGCCGCCATCCCGAACACGGCCGATCCCAACAACCTGATCGCCGCGTTCTGGGACGACCTGAACCCGCTGTCCGCCGGCACGGTGTACTACTACGCCGACGTCGCCAACCAGCGGTTCATCGTGCAGTGGGACGCGGTCGTGCGCTACGGCACGACGGAGGCCCAGACCTTCCAGATCATCCTGAACGCCGACGACACCATCGTCTACCAGTACAAGACGATGACCGGTACGCTCAACTCGGCGACCATCGGCATCGAGAACGCCACCGGGACCGACGGTCTGCAGGCCGTGTTCAACGCGCCCTACGTGCACAACAGCCTGGCGGTGCTGTTCAGCTTCGTGCCGCCGCCGGACCCCTGGCTGTCGATCGCACCCGAGAGCGGCGTCCTGCCCGGCAACACCGCCGGCGGGGAGATCACGGTCACCTTCGACGCGACCGTCCTGCTGGACGGCGTCTACACCGGCAACGTGGTGATCTCCACCAACGATCCGGATCACTCCCAGATCGTGGTGCCGGTGACCCTGACGGTCACGAGTTCGGTCGGCGTCGAGGATCCGGGCGACGACGCGCACGACGCCAACGCCGTGCCGCGCGTCACGCAGCTCTTCCAGAACGCCCCGAACCCCTTCAACCCGGCCACGGTGATCGCCTTCGATCTGTCGCGCCCGTCGGCGGTCTCCCTGGAGATCTACGACCTGCGCGGCCTGCTGGTGCGGCGTCTGGTGCAGGGCAACCTGCCGGCCCGGCACCACACGCTCACCTGGGACGGACGGACGGACAGCGGGCAGCAGGCGCCTAGCGGCACCTACTTGTACCGGCTGCGCTCGGACGAGATGACCTTCTCCAAGAGCATGCTGCTGTTGAAGTAAGGTCGGTCCATAGTCCGATCGGACGGAACGGCGGGCCACCGGGCCCGCCGTTTCCACGTCCGACAGCGGACGCCTGACGCTCGGCGGAAACACCACCGACCATCCCGTGCTCGCGAACGTGAATGTGCTCTGGACCGGGTTCCTCGGGAACTTCGACCTGTCGCTGACCGTGCACAACGCCCCGGACCAGGCCTCCGGATACCCCGGCGGTGAGAAGCACGTGCAGGACGCGATCCCCGCCGACGGCCGGAACTTCCGCCTCAGAAGCAGTTGCCGGTTCTGATGCGCTACCGGCCCCAGTCCCGCAACGCGAGACGGCGGACCCGCCCGGATCCGCCGTCTTCGCTGCTCATGTTGGTGCCGGTCGGGGTTACTTCCCGGCAGTCTCCTCCACCATGACCGCCCGCCGCTCCTTGAACGCCTCGTTCTCCGGATCCTTGGCGATCGCCTTGTCGATCCAGGACAGCGCCTCGTCCGTCATCCCGCGCGCGTAGTAGACCACGGCCACGGTGTCGCAGATCTCGGGATCGTCGCCGCTCAGTTCGGCGGCGCGCAGGGCGTGGGTCGTGGCTTCCTCGAGGCCCTGCTTCTGCTCTGAGAGGGACCAGGCCAGGGCGTTCAGGGTGCGGACGTCGTCGGGGTTCAGCTTCAGCAGTTCGCGGAAGGTGGCGGTCTGGCCGGGCAGGTCGCCGGCGCGGCCCTGCGCCCAGGCCGTGAAGCCGAGGATCTCGGCGCGGTCCAGGGCGGCCGGGAACTCCGTCAGCAGCCGCTGCAGGTGCGCGACGGCCGCCGGGTAGTTGCGGGCCATGGCCTCCATCTCGGCCAGCGCCTGCAGGGCGGGGGCGGCGTGGCCGCCGGCGTTGGCGGGGTCCAGCTCGAGCACGCGGGTCAGGGCCGCGCGGGCCGGGTCGGCTTCGCCGCGTTCGGAGTACTTGGCGCCGAGGCGGCCGAGCAGCGCGGGGTCGTCGGGGGACGCGGCGACGCGCGCCTGCAGGTCGGCGAGCGTGTTGCGGCCGGCGACGTAGTCGATGACCGTCGCGAGGAACTCCCCGGCGGGGCGGAAGCCCAGGAAGCGGTCGATCTCCGTGCCGTCGGGCTTGCAGAGGACCATCGTGGGCATGGCCTTGACGCCGAACTGCTTGGTCAGCGGCTTGAACGGCTCCTGGTCCACGTCGACCTTGTAGGTGACGAGCTTGCCCAGCTCCGCCATCACCTCGGGCTGGTTGTAGACCTGCGCGTCGAGCATCTTGCAGGGCCCGCACCAGGTGGCGAAGAAGTCGATGAAGATGGGCTTGCCGGCGGCGGTCGCCTCGGCGACGACCTCGGTCCAGGGGCGGCCCTCGCGCCAGTCCAGCGCCGCGCCGGGCGCGGCCGCGGGGGTCTCGGCGTGGGCGAGGGAGGCCGCGGCCGCGACGGCCAGGGCGGCGAGGGTGAGCGTGCGCATGGGTCTCCTCTAGATCGCGGTGAAGTGCTGGATGGCCCGGTCGGCCAGGTCCTTGAAGCCGCCCCAGTATAACCCCAAAGCCAGGGTCGGGGCCGCCAGCAGGACCATCATGACGTAGTGCAGCGGCGCGATCGGCACCGCCGGCGCGTCGGCGGGCGCCTTCGTGAAGTACATCGTGCGCGCGATCTTCATGTAGTAGAAGAGGCTCACCACGCTGTTGAGCACGCCCACGATCGCCAGCCAGTACCAACCCTCCTGCATGACCGCGGCGAACAGGTAGAACTTCCCGATGAAGCCGGCGGTCGGCGGCAGGCCGGTCAGCGAGAACAGGAACACGATCATCATCGCGGCCGCCCAGGGCGAGCGGAAGCCGAGGCCGGCGTAGTCGTCGATGTGTTCGCTCTTGAGCGAGTTGTTCAGCGCGATCACGAAGAGGAAGGCGCCCAGGTTCATGAGCGCGTAGACGAGCAGGTAGAAGAGGATCGCCTGCAGGCCCGCCGCGGTCAGCATCAGGAAGCCCATCAGCAGGTAGCCCGCGTGGGCGATGCTGGAGTAGGCCAGCAGGCGCTTCACGTTGGTCTGGCGCACGGCGACGAGGTTGGCGTAGGTCATCGTCGCGACCGACAGCACGGCGATCAGCAGGCGCCAGTCGACGCGGTCGATCGCCGGCTGCATGGTCGTGTAGAAGAAGCGGATCATCATGGCGAAGCCCGCCGCCTTGGGGCCGACCGAGAAGAAGGCGGCGACCGGCGTGGGCGCCCCCTCGTAGACGTCGGGGGCCCAGAAGTGGAAGGGGACCATGGCGATCTTGTAGCCGAGGCCCGCCAGCAGCAGCACGCAGACCGTCAGCAGGGACAGCGGGTCGCCGGCGCCGGCGGCCAGGGCGTCGCGGATGCCGACGTAGGTCAGCGAGCCGGTCAGGCCGTACAGCAGCGACAGGCCGTAGAGCATGACGCCGGAGCTGACCGCCCCGAAGATCACGTACTTCAGCGAGGCTTCGGTCGCGCGCAGGCTGTTGCGCATGTAGCCGGCCATCACGTAGCTGCTCAGGGAGACCAGTTCCAGGGACAGGTAGAGCATCAGCAGGTCGCGGGCCTCGGCCATGACCATCATGCCGCCGGTCATCAGCGCGATCAGGGCGTAGTATTCGCCCTTGTTCTCGCGGGACCGGCCCATGATCTCCTCGCTCGCCCACGAGATCAGCATCGTCGCCACGGCGACCAGCGCGAACAGGACGCGGAAAAAGGCGGCCAACCCGTCCACGACCACCAGGTCGCCGAGGATCGTGCGCTCGGGCGTGTCCAGGCCGGCGATCGCGAGGGCCAGCGCCGTCAGGGCGCCGGTCAGGGCGATGGCGAAGGGCACCGCCGGCCGCCTGCGGGCGATCAGGTCGCCCAGCAGCGCCAGCAGGAAGGCGCCGAACATCACGGTCTCGGGCAGGAAGCCGCCCAGGTCCGACCAGTCCGGGATCTGCAGCATGTCCATGCTCACGGGCATCTCCCCGTCGCGGCCCCGGCTAGCCGGCCACGACCTTGATCAGATGGTTCAGCGACACCTTCATCAGGTCGAGCACGGGCATCGGGTAGACGCCCAGGACCAGCACGATGATGCCGATGGGCACCAGGGTGAACAGCTCGCGGGCGCTGATCTCGGGCAGCGAGTCGTACTTCGCGTTCTTCTCGCCCAGGAACACGCGCTGCAGCATCCACAGCACGTAGGCGGCGCCGACGACGATGCCCAGGGCGCTGACGACGGTGATCGTGCGGTGCGTCGGGAAGGCGCCGATGAAGACCATCGCCTCGCTGACGAAGCCGCTCAGGCCCGGCAGGCCGACGGCCGCGAACAGCGCGAACGAGAAGACCGTGGTGTAGAGGGGCATCTGCAGACCCAGGCCGCCGAAGCCGTTGATGTCGCGGTGGTGGGCGCGGTCGTAGATCACGCCCACGCAGAGGAACATCATGGCCGTGATCGTGCCGTGGTTGAACATCTGCAGGACGGCGCCGTTGATGCCGACCTCGTTCATCGCCGACATGCCCAGCAGCACGTAGCCCATGTGGCTGACCGAGGAGTAGGCCACGAGCTTCTTCATGTCCGTCTGCGCCATGGCGCAGAAGGCGCCGTAGAGGATGTTGACCGCGCCGAGGATCGCCATCGGCACCATGAAGCCCACGGCCTGGTCGGGCAGCATCGGGTAGCTGATGCGCAGCAGGCCGTAGGTGCCCATCTTCAGCAGCACGCCGGCCAGGATGACCGAGACGGCGGTGGGCGCCTCGACGTGGGCGTCGGGCAGCCAGGTGTGGAACGGGAACACCGGCACCTTGATGGCGAAGCCGATGAACAGGCCCATCCAGATCACGAAGCGGACGTTGGCCAGGTCGAGGATGCCGCCGTGGTTGGCCTGGTCCATCATGTGCAGCATGTTGAAGGTGTGGCCGCCGGTGACCGGGTCCTTCACGTTGTAGTAGAAGGCGATCATCGCCAGCAGCATCAGCACCGACCCGGCCAGCGTGTACAGGAAGAACTTGATGGCGGCGTACTCCTTGCGCGGGCCGCCCCAGATGCCGATCAGGAAGTACATCGGCAGCAGCATCACTTCCCAGAACACGTAGAACAGGAAGAAGTCCAGCGCGCAGAACACGCCCATCATCCCGGCCTCGAGCAGCAGGAACAGGCTGAAGTAGCCCTTGACCGCCTTCTCGATGCGCCAGGAGGCGATGATGCACAGGAACGACAACAGGGCCGTCAGCAGCACCATCGGCACGCTGAGGCCGTCCACGCCCATGAAGTACTCGATGTTGAAGCTCTTGATCCAGGTGTAGTGCTCCGTGAACTGCATGTCCGCCGTGGTGCGGTCGAACTGCAGGAAGAGCTGCACCGCCAGCAGCAGCGGCACGGCCGTCGCCGCGGCGGCGATCCACTTGGTGAGGTCCTTGTACCGGCCGGGCAGGCCGGCGATCACCGCCGCGCCGATGACCGGCGCGAAGGTCATCCAGGACAGGAGATGGTCAGCCATCGAGACGCTCCTCTCGGGGTAGCACCGCTACAGGGCGCGGAACACGAACACGAGCAAAAGGACGGAGAAGCAGGCGTACGCCAGGTACGACTGCACCCGCCCGGTCTGGACGCGGCGGAAGCCCTCGCCGGCTCCCTGGATCACCGCACCCACGCCGTTGACCAGACCGTCCACGACGTACCGGTCCGCGAGACCGGCGAACCAGCTCAGCACGCGGGTCAGGTACCCCATGCCGTTGACGATGCCGTCGATCACCAGGCGGTCGAAGGCGCCGCAGAGCCAGCTGAACCACAGCGTGAAGCGGTAGACCGTCGCCGCGTAGAACTCGTCGAAGAAGTACATGCGCTGCAGGACGTGGTGGACGCGCGGCAGGCGCGCCAGGACCGCCGACGAGTCGATGCGCCCGCGCATGTAGGTCAGCCACGCGAGGAAGATGCCCAGGCCGGCGACCAGGATCGAGAGGACCATGGCCGTGATGTGGGCGGTGTGGCGGACGTGGGCGTCATGGGAGTCGTGGGCGCCGCCGTGGGCTGCCTGGGTTCCGCCGTGGGACTCCTGGGCCTCGCCGTGGGACTCCTGCGGCAGGGCGTGCTCGCCGTGGACGGCGGCCGGGACCGCGAAGGCCTCGCCCGCGTGCGGCGCGCCGGGCGTCTCCTCGACGATGCGCGCCATGTCGTACGGCGCGACGAAGCGCGAGAACCAGCCGTCGGTCGGGCCGCGCCAGCCCGAGGAGATCACGGCCAGCACCGCGAGGGTCACCAGGGGCACGGTCATCGTCCAGGGCGACTCGTGGGCGTGGTGGTGGCGCGCCTCGTCGCGGGGCTGGCCCATGAAGGTCAGGAACACCATGCGGAACATGTAGAAGGCCGTGAGCCCGGCCGCGGCCAGGGTCAGCAGGAAGGGCACGTAGTGGGCCTTGTTCATGCCGAAGGCCAGCGCGCCGGCCAGGATCGCGTCCTTGGAGTAGAAGCCCGAGAAGAGCGGCACGCCCGAGATCGCGAGGGTCGCGATCAGGAAGGTCCAGAAGGTGATCGGCATCTTGCGGCGCAGGCCGCCCATCAGCGGCATCTCCTGCGTGTGGACGGCGTGGATCACCGAGCCGGAGCCGAGGAAGAGCAGGGCCTTGAAGAAGGCGTGCGTCCAGAGGTGGAACATGCCGGCCGCGGCGACGCCGACGCCCATCGCCATCACCATGTAGCCGAGCTGGCTGATGGTGGAGTAGGCCAGGGACTTCTTGATGTCGGTCTTGACCAGCGCGATGGTCGCGCCCAGGAAGGCCGTGATCGCGCCCACGTAGGCCACCACCAGCAGGGCGCCCGGGTCGAACAGCGGCAGCAGGCGGGCGACCATGTAGACGCCGGCGGCGACCATCGTCGCGGCGTGGATCAGGGCGCTGACCGGGGTGGGGCCCTCCATGGCGTCGGGCAGCCAGATGTGCAGCGGGACCTGCGCGGACTTGCCGATGCAGCCCATGAACAGGCCCACGCCCGCCAGCGTCAGCAGGGCGCCCGTCAGCGGGTGCAGGTGCGCGGCCGCGAACAGTTCGAAGTAGTTGAAGGTCCCGTAGGCCGTGAAGAAGATCAGGATGCCGATGAAGAAGCCGAAGTCGCCCACGCGGTTGGTCAGGAAGGCCTTCTTGTTGGCGGCGGCGGCCGACGGCTTGTGGAACCAGAAGCCGATCAGCAGGTAGCTCGCCAGGCCCACCAGCTCCCAGAACATGTACAGGAACAGCAGGCTGTTGCTGAGCACGATCCCCAGCATCGAGAAGGTGAAGAAGCCCAGGAAGGCGAAGAAGCGCTCGTAGCGGCGGTCCCCGTGCATGTAGCCGATCGAGAACAGGTGCACCAGGAGGCTGACGGTGGTCACGACCACCAGCATGACCGCGGACATGCCGTCGACCAGGAGGCCGGCGTCGGCCTTGAAGACGCCCAGGTCGAGCCAGCGCACGTTGGCCTCGATCCGCAGTCCCGGGTCGCCGGCGGCCCAGAAGTGGGCGAAGATCCGCAGGGCCAGCAGCCAGGAGGCGCCCAGCAGCGCCACCCCCAGCCAGTCGCCCTGCCGCGGCAGCTTCTTCCCCAGGAAGAAGAGGATCGCGTAGGACAGCAGCGGCAGCAGCAGGACCGCCAGCGCCGACAGCAGGATGGCGTGTTCGCTCATCGCGATGCTTCTCCCTTATCGCTTCAGCCGGTTGACGGAATCCACGTTCACCGTCCCGAAGTTGCGGAACATGGCCAGCACGATCGCCAGGGCCACGGCGGCCTCGGCCGCCGCCAGCACGATGACGAAGATGGCCACGATGTGGCCGTCGACGCCGCCGTCGACGAAGCGGGCGAAGGCCACGAAATTCAGGCTGGCCGCGTTGAGGATCAGCTCCACGCCCATCAGCAGGGCGACGGCGTTGCGGCGCGTCAGCACCGCGTAGAGGCCGAGCCCGAAGAGCAGGGCGCTCACGGTCAGGTAGTGCTCCAGGCCCGCGGTCATGACCGCACCTCCCCGTTCCCCGCCGGGTCGTCGGCGTCCGCCGGGTCGTCCTGCGGCGCGCGTTCGCGGATCAGGATGGCCGCCCCCACCAATGCCGCCAGCAGCACCAGCGAGGCGTACTCGAACGGGAAGACGAAGCGCGTCATCAGGCTCGTGCCGATCTCGGCCACGGTCGCCTCCGGCGCGCCGGTCGCGCGCTGCGGCCAGCGCGTGCCCACGATCACCATGTAGATCAGGGCGAAGGCCAGCAGGGCGAGGATCGCCGCGGGCACGGCCCGGTCCAGGCCGCGGCGCGGCGCGTCGGCGCGCGGGATGCGCGTCATCATCACCGCGAAGACCACCAGCACCAGGATGCCGCCGATGTAGACGATGGTCTGGGTCACGGCCAGGAAGTCCGCCCCCAACTGGGCGTAGAGCCCGGCCACCCCGAACAGGGTGAACAGCAGGCTGAAGGCCGCGTGCACGATGTTGCGGCTGGCCACGACGAAGAAGCCCGAGAGCACCGTCAGCAGCGCGAAGCCGTAGAAGACGAGGTCACCGCCCACGCTCATCCTCCTTGCCGCCGTCGGCGCCGGGCGCCGCCTCCGGCAGGTCCGCCCGTCGGGGCGCCTTGGCGATCTTGTCGGGGTCCGGCGGCGCCGCCGCGACCTGCTCCACGAAGAAGCCCATCTGCAGGCGCCGCTCCTTGTGGCAGGGCACCGGATGCGCGGGATCGACGAACTCGTAGACCAGGCGCTTGCGGTCGTACAGCGCGTGGTCGTAGTCGAGGCTGTGCTGGCAGGCGAAGGTCGGGCACTCCTCGGTGCAGAGGCCGCACCAGATGCACTTGTTGTAGTCCACCGCGTAGCGGTGCATGAAGCGGTCCTTGCCCTTGCCCGTGGTCTCGATGTAGATGCAGTCCACGGGGCAGACCTTGGCGCAGCGCAGGCAGCCGTCGCAGAGGTTCGTGTCGTTGATGATGAAGCCCTTGAACCGCGACGGCAGCACCCAGCGCTCGTCGGGATACTGCAGCGTGACGGGCTTGCGCACCACGTGCTTGGCGGTGATCCCCATGCCCTTCAGGGCGGAGGCCACCGCGTCATAGATATTGCGCAGGTACTGGCTCATGTTCCGCTCCGGTGGCGCGACGGTCAGCCCGCCTGGCCCGTCGCCAACATCCAGATGCCGGCGCCCAGGACGCAGACCAGCGCCAGGGGCACCATCACCTTCCAGCAAACGTGCATCAGCTGGTCCACGCGCAGGCGCGGCAGCGTCCAGCGCAGCCACATCTGCAGCAGCACCAGCAGCACCGCCTTGGTCACGAACACCAGGCCCGGCAGGAACACCGGCCCGAAGACCGGCTGCCAGCCGCCCAGGAACACCGCCGTGGCGATGCAGGAGACCAGGAACAGGTTCGCGTACTCGGCCAGGAAGAAGAATGCGAAGCGCATGCCCGTGTACTCGGTGTGGTAACCGGCCACCAGCTCCGACTCCGTCTCCGGCAGGTCGAAGGGCCCGCGGTTCACCTCGGCGATCGAGGCCACGAAGTACAGCAGGAAGGACACGAACAGGAAAGGGTCGTGCAGGAAGTGCCAGCGCCAGATCCCGCCCTGCTGCGCGATCACGATGTCGTTCATGTTCAGCGAGCCGGTGATCATCACCACCGGGATGCAGGCCAGGGCCAGCGGGATCTCGTAGCTGACGCCCTGCGCGACGCCGCGGACGGCGCCGTACAGCGACCACTTGTTGTTCGAGGCCCAGCCGGCCATCAGGATGCCGATGGAGGCGGCGCTGCTGACCGCGAAGATGTAGAACAGGCCCAGGTCCAGGTCGGCGGCGATGAAGCCGGGCGCGAAGGGGATCGCGGCCCAGGCCATCAGCGAACCGACGAAGATCACGAACGGCGCCAGCTGGAACAGCCGCTTGTCGGCGTCCCGCGGGATGATGTCCTCCTTGCCGAGGATCTTCACCATGTCCGCCACCGGCTGCAGCACGCCGTGCCAGCGGCCCACCCGCATGGGGCCGTAGCGGCTCTGGATGAAGCCGGCCACCTTGCGCTCGGCCCAGGTGAAGACGATCGCGCACAGGGCCATGACCAGCGACATCACCAGCGCCATGGTCAACCCGCCGGCGACCAGCAGGCCGACCGGCGAGAGCCCGTCGCCGAAGATCCGCGCGAAGAGTTCCGTCATCACTTGCATGGCGTCACCTGTCGATCTCCCCGAGGACGATGTCCAGCGACCCGACCGTCGCCACGAGGTCGGAGAGCATCATGCCCGGCCCGACCTTCTCGATCACGTGGAGGTTCGAGAACGACGGCGAGCGCACCTTCGTGCGGAAGGGCTTGCTGCCGCCGTCGGCGAAGATGTGGTACCCGATCTCGCCCTTGCTGCTCTCGGTGCGCGTGTACAGGGAGCCCTGGGGCACCTTGACGAGCTTCTTGAGGTCCTCGGCCTTGACCGGGCCGCCCGGCAGGGCGTCGACCGCCTGCCGGATGATGCGGCAGGACTCGTACATCTCGCGCATGCGCACCATGTAGCGGTCCCAGCAGTCGCCGACGGTGCCCTGCTCCCCCTCGCCGTAGGGGATGTCGAACTCGAAACGGTCGTAGATGGAGTAGGGGTCGTCCTTGCGGCAGTCGAAGGGGACGCCCGCGCCGCGCAGCACCGGCCCGGTGCAGCCGTAGGCGCGGCAGGTCGCCACGTCGATGACGCCCACGTCGGCGGTGCGCTCGATGAAGATCTTGTTGTACGACAGCAGGGTGTCGTACTCGGGGATCTTCTGCTCCATGATGTTGACGAAGTCCAGGACGTCCCGCTCGAACCCCTCGTAGGCGTCGAAGCGCAGGCCGCCGATGTCGAAGTAGTTGTAGAGCATGCGGCCGCCGGTGAGGCGCTCCAGGATGTTCAGGATCTCCTCGCGCTCGCGGAAGCAGTACAGCAGCGGCGTCCAGGCGCCCATGTCCAGGCCGAAGGTGCCGATGGCGATCAGGTGGCTGGCGATGCGCTGCAACTCGGCGCAGATGACGCGGATGTGCTCGGCGCGCTCGGGCACCTGGACGCCCAGCATCCGCTCGACGGCCACCGCGTAGCCGAAGTTCATGTTGATCGGGGCCAGGTAGTCGAAGCGGTCGGTGTAGACCATCCACTGCCGCCAGTCGCAGCCCTCGGCGATCTTCTCGGCGCAGCGGTGCAGGTAGCCGATGTGGGCGGTGACCCCGTGGACGATCTCGCCGTCGGTGCGCACCAGCAGCCGCAGCACGCCGTGGGTGGCCGGGTGCTGCGGGCCCATGTTGATCTCGAGCAGCTCGGAGTGCAGCTCCCGCCGCACGTCCTGCTCGGCCCAGCCGCGGCCGGTCGCCGTCTCGCTCATGCCCACCTACCCTTGGTTCCCGGTGTCGGGCAGCTTCGCATCCTCGGGCCGCTTCACGTCGTCCGGCAACGTCACGTCCGCCTCGGTCCACTTGCCGGCCGCGTAGTCGCGGCCGTCCAGGGGCACGCCCTGCCAGGCGCCCGGCATCGCGTAGTCCTTGCGCAGCGGGTGGCCTTCCCAGGCGTCGTCCAGCAGGATGCGCCGCAGGTCGGGGTGGCCCGCGAAGCGGATCCCGACGAGGTCCCACGCTTCGCGCTCGTGCCACTCGGCCGTGGGCCAGACCGCGGCCACCGAGGCCACCTCGGGCGCGGCGCGGGGCACGCGCACGAACAGCGTGTGCTTGTGGCCGTGGCGGGGCGAGTACAGGGCGTAGGCCACGCCCAGGTCGCCGTCGCCGACGCGGTCGGAGGTCTCGGGCCGGCCCAGCTCGTCGTAGCCCAGGATATCGACGCTCTTGCCCTTGCCCGTGGCGTCGTAGCCGTCCCAGTCCAGGCCGGTCAGGGACATCAGGGACTCGAAGCCGAGCGTCGCGTCGTCCCGCAGGAACGTCGCGATCTCGCCGACGCGCCCGGCCGCGACCAGCGAGCCCTTCTCGTAACTGTCCACGTAGTCCAGCACGGCGTCGCCGAACCGGCTCTGCAGCAGCGCGTGGATGGCCGTCGCTTCCATGGTCGTCCCGTCCCGTTCAGCGGTTGACGTAGGGGATCTTGCGCGCGTAGTCCGCGACCCACTTCGGGAGCTTGGCGGCGCCCCGGCGGCCGCGGATCTTGTCCTGCAGCCGCATCAGCCCGTCCAGCAGCACCTCGGGGCGCGGCGGGCAGCCGGGGATGTACACGTCCACCGGCACGATGAAGTCCACGCCCTTGACCACGTGGTAGCCGTACTTGAAGTACGGGCCGCCGCCGATGGCGCACGAGCCCATGGCCACGACCCACTTGGGCTCCGGCATCTGGTCGTAGATGCGCTTCAGGCGCGTGGCCATCTTCGCCGTCACGGTGCCCGAGACGATCATCAGGTCCGCCTGCCGGGGGGTGGCGCGGAAGGCGCCGGCGCCGAAGCGGTCGATGTCGTAGCGCGTGGCCGAGGCGGCCATCATCTCGATGGCGCAGCAGGCCAGGCCGAAGGTCACCGGCCAGACGCTCGACAGCCGCGCCCAGTCGAACAGGTTGTCCACGGTCGTCAGGATGAAGTTCTTGTCGTCGGACCCGGCCATCGCGGCCAGGTCCTCTGCGACGTGGAAGTCCAGGCACTGCTCGCGCAGCGGGTCGTAGCCCGCGGGGGGGGTGGTGGACTCGACGTAGTCCTTCCTGTCCTGCGTCATTCCCCGCTCACCTCCGTGCCGCCGCGGCGCGCCAGGCTCTTGACCCAGTCCAGGTCGCCCTTGATCCAGACGTAGGCCAGGCCGATCGCCAGGATGCCCAGGAACATCGCCATTTCCACGAAGACCAGCGACCCCGCCACCGCGGACAGGGGCCGGAACACGACCGCCCACGGGTACAGGAAGATCACTTCGACGTCGAAGACGATGAAGAACAGCGCCACCAGGTAGAAGCGGATGTTGAAGCGCACCCACGAGGAGCCGGTCGGCAGCTCGCCGCACTCGTAGGTCACGTCCTTCTCGCCGCCGGGCTTGCGCGGGCGCACCAGCCGGGCGATGCCCAGGGCCAGGTTCCCGAAGAAGATCCCGAAGAGGAGGAAGAGCAGGACGGTCGTGTAGTCGGCGTGCAGCCCGGTCGCGACGGCGGCCAGGCAGGGCGTCTGTGTCATCGGGCACCAACCCCCGTGCAAAGGGTGACGGATGGTCCCTGTCGCGGACGTTCCAGGACGGGGCGGAAGGGAGGGCCCGCCGAGCGATCTTTCGTCGCCAATACAGGTTCCTGCGCCGGGAACTGTCAAGGCATGATCAATCCGGAATTGTCGTGTCCCTTATCGCGCAGCACCCGGACCGGCGTTGAAAACGATTGTAAATAAATAAGTTCACGGATGATCCGCTGCGAAGCGAGCGTTCACCCATTGCGGCGCGCGTGCCGTGAAATCCGCACAGGGCATCAGGGGAGCGTGCGGTCTGCCGCCCTGCTTGCCGCCAACCTGCACGAATCCTGGGCAAATCCCGAAAAGCGGAAAGGAAGCGCTGTGTTTCTCGGGGGGTGGCCGGACGGATCATCGCGCCGCCGCGAGGCCGATGGTTCCGACCGCCGCGGCCGGCCGCCGGCTGGACCCCGGATTGCACAGACGGGGTGAACCCGTCACCGCCCACCTCCACCGACGGAGTGCACCCATGCGACGCTTGCTCACGCTGCCCGCCCTGCTCCTGCTGGTCGCCTCGATACCGGCGCCCGCCGCCGCGGAGACGCTCACCAACCTGTTCTTCCTGCACCACTCGACCGGCCGCAACGTCATCGTCGAGGGCGACGTCCGCGACCTCATCATGGACCACAATGCCCTGTACGACACTGATTACGCATTCTGGGACCACGACTACAACGCGCTCGGCCTGACCGGGCCCGACGGCGCCAAGCCCGGCATCAGCTACCAGATCCCGGGCGACAACACCGATCCCGACGGCCTGCTGACGCTGTGGACCACGGCCAACGGCGCCCGCAACGCCATCCTGCAGAACCATCAGGTCATCGCCTTCAAGTCCTGCTACCCGGCCTCGAACATCGAGACCGACGCCGAACTCTCCACGCGCAAACAGTGGTACCTGCAGATGCGCGACGTGTTCGACCAGCACCCCGGGCACGTGTTCGTGGTGATGAGCCAGCCGCCGCGCCACCGCCTGGCCACCAACACGGCCGAGGCGACGCGGGCGCGCGCCTTCGCCGACTGGCTGTGCTCGGACGCCTACACGGACGGCCACCCGAACGTCGTCGCCTTCGACCTGTTCGACCTGCTGGCCGCGCCCGACGACGGCGCGGCGGCGGCCAACCGCCTGCGCTACGCCTACGAACGCAGTCACAACAGCAGCGACTCCCATCCCAACGCCGCCGCCAATGCGGTGACCGGTCCCGCGTTCGCCGCGGCGCTGATCGCAGCCTCCGAGGCGCTGTCGGGCACGACCGCCGCCGGCGACCTGCCGTCGGCGCCGAGCCTGCGGTTGGGCAACCACCCCAACCCCTTCAACCCGCTGACGACGGTGACCTTCGCCCTGGAAGCGCCGGCCCGCGCTCAGCTGGCGGTCTTCGATCTGTCCGGAGCGCTGGTCGCGGTGCTGGCCGAGGGCGAGCTGGCGGCCGGCGAGCATGCCGTGCCCTGGAACGGCCGGTGCGCCGACGGGAGTGCTTCGCCTTCGGGTGTGTACGTAGCGCGCCTGCAGCTGCCCGGTGCCCAGGCGGCGACGAAGTTGCACCTGGTGCGCTGACGTTCCTGAGGCGCCGATCCCGATGGGAACCGCGGGGCGGCATGCGGTTCCCATCTGGCTATTTGGCACCGAACGTCTTGAATTCACTAATTCAGCCATGATTTTGATACTTATAGTTTCAACAAACAATATTTAGTATAAACAAGAATTTTCTGGACAACGATCGGTCAGCCTCCTAGATCTGGGGTCGAGGACGTGAGAGCGATTCTCATGATCTTCATCACCCGGCCATCCGGAGGTTGCCGATGCCGTCCACGAAGTTCCTGGTCGCCGCCCTCTGCGCCGGCCTCAGCCTATCAGCCGCGATCCCGGCCGCCGCCGAAGACCGCCGCCCCGCCCTGCCCGGCGGGATCGGCGACAAGCCGTACCTGTCGCGCGGCGGCGTCGACATCATGCTCGGCGGCTACATGGACCACGAGTTCGAGTGGGTCGAGGACGGCGGCAGCACGTTCGACATGCACCGTTTCGTGCCCTTCATCACCGCGCGCGTGTCCGACCGCGTGACCGTGTCGAGCGAGATCGAGTTCGAGCACGGCGGCTTCGTCGGCGGCGGCGGCGAGGGCGAGATCAAGCTGGAGTACGCGGTCATGGACTACCGCTTCCGCGAGGGCTTCCAGTTCCGCGGCGGCCTGATCCTGTCGCCCCTGGGCGCCTTCAACCTGCGCCACGACACGCCGCTGAACGACCTGACCGAACGCCCGCTGGTGGACCGGCAGCTCATCCCCTCGACGCTGAGCGAGTCGGGCATGGGCGTCTTCGGCACGCTCTACCCGAACGAGGACCTCGTCCTGGGCTACGAGGCCTACCTGGTCAACGGCTTCGACGAAGGCGTCCTGTCCGGCGACGACGGCGCCAAGCGGCTGCGCATCCGCTCGGGGCGCGGCAGCCAGGAGCAGGACAACAACCGGAACAAGGCGCTCGTCGCCCGCCTGGGTGCGAGCCCGCGCCCGGGCCTGAACCTCGGCGCCTCGGTGCACACCGGCAAGTACGACGACGCGGGCCAGAAGAGCCTGACGATCGCCGCGCTCGACGGCCAGGCGGTCTTCGGCGCGCTGGAACTGCTGGGCGAGCTGGCCTTCGCTGCGGCGGACGTCGACCGCACCGCCGAGCCGGGTCTCGCCGAGAGCCAGCGCGGCGCCTACGGCCAGGTCAATTGGCACGTGCTGCACGACCGATGGCTGCCGGGTTCGGTCGTCACCCTGGTCGCCCGCGCCGACGCGATGGACTACGACACCGACGTCGACGGCGACCAGGCCACGGCGCTGACCCTGGGCGTCAACTTCCGCCCGACCGAGGAGTCGGTCTTCAAGCTGGACTACGCCTGGTCCCGCACGACCGCCCGCGGCGCCGACGACAGCGTCGAGGCGCCCGGCCGCCTGTTCTTCTCCGTGGCCACCTACTTCTAGGGAGTCCCCGCGCATGCCCACGCTCTGCACCTGCCTGCTGCTCGCCATCGCCGTCCTCCCGGCGACGGCGGCGACGGCGCCCGCGGCGCGGCCGCCGGCTGAGCACCACGTCTACCAGACGCTCGACGAGGCCCTGGGCGAAGTGTTCGCCGGAGCCGACTCGACCTGGACCGAGAGCTGGACGCCGGACGACGACGCCCGCGCCGCGCTGGCCGCGCAGTTCGGCGCGCCCCAGCCGCCGGGCGAGGTCGTGTTCCACCGCGCGCGCCGGGACGGTCGCGACCTGGGTTGGGCCGTGACGACCGACGAGATCGGCCTGCACGAACCGATCACGATGCTGGTGTCGGTGACCGCCGGGCGCGAGGTCGGCCCGGTGCGCGTGCTCGTCTTCCGCGAGTCGCGCGGCGGCGAAGTGCGCCGCAAGCGCTTCCTCGCACAGTTCCTGGGCAAGACGCGCGCCGACCCGCTGCGCCTCACGCGCGACATCGACGCCGTCACCGGCGCGACCTACTCCTCGCGCGCGGTGACCGCCGGGGTCAAGCGCGTGCTGGCCCTGGTGGACGCGCGCTACCCCCTCGAACGGAGCGCCCCGTGAGGATGCCGGCTCGACGCCTGCACCGCTGGCTGGGCGCGCTGCTGCTGCTGCCCCTGCTGGCGGTCACGGCGAGCGGCCTGCTGCTGGGCAACCCGCGCTGGCTGGACCGCGGCCGCGACCCCGTCCTGCGGGTCGTCGCCGACCCCGTCCGCCCGGGCGTGCTCTGGCAGGGGCGCGCGTCGGGGCTGTGGCGCTCGGCTGACGCGGGCGGCGCATGGCGCGAGGTGCCGATGCTCTCGCCGCCGCTGGAGGTCGCCGGGATCGCCGTGGCGGGCGACACGATCTGGGCCGCGGGCGCCGCCGGCGACCTCGTGGTCTCGCGCGACGGCGGCGCGGTCTGGGAATCCCTGCCGGGATTGCCCCTGGAAGGCGCGCGCGTGCGGGACCTCGGCGTCGGCCCCGGCGGCGCACTCTACGCGTGGACGACGCGGGGCCTCTTCGCCGGCGCGGACGGCGGCCGCGCGTGGACCGCGCGGGGCGACGCCCCGGCGGTCACCCCGACCGACCGCATACGCGCGCTGCACACCGGTTGGTGGCTGGGCCCGCGCGGCAAGCTCTTCAACGACGTCGCCGCCGCCGCGACGATCCTGCTGGCGGTCACGGGGCTGCTGGCCTGGCGACGCCGCAACGGGCGCCGCTAGCCGTGGCAGCGGGAACCGATCTTGCGCCGGCATACCGGTCCGGGATATTCTGCATCGGTGTTCATCAACCCCGCCGACGGGAGATGTCCCATGCGCCGGACTCACCGACTCGCGCTCCTGCCCGCCTGGGCCGTCTTCGCCACTGCAGCCTGCGCCCCCGGCTTCGGCCCCTGCACGTCGCGGACCGTCGTTGCGGTCCCCGAGCGCGGACCCCTGCACCTGCTCGCCTTCCACGACGGCGTCGACCAGTTCTACCTCGCCGAGTACGAGCCCGATTCTCCCAAGGCGATTCTGCACGCGCCCGACGGCGCGCAAGAGTTGACACAGCAGATCGCCGCCTCCGGTACGAAGTACGCCGGCGGCCGTTACATGCTGTGGACCAAGGGGCGGGACATCCTGCTGGAGGTGGACGGAAAGCGCGTCGAGGGCTGTGAGGTGTCAGGTGCGCAAGAAATCCTGGAGCGGTGCTGGGCGGAGGGCCACCACTTCCGCGCCTCGGGCAACGAGCCGGGCTGGCACCTGGAGACCGGCCCCCGCGGGACCCTCGTGACGGCCGACTACGGCGAGCTGGTGCTGCGCTTCCCCGGGATCCCCCTCGAGGGCCTGCGCGACGGCGCGCCGATCCTGCGCGAGGCCGACGGCCACGTCCTGCGCCTGCGCACCACGGCCTCGCCGTGCCTCAACGACATGAGTGGCGAACCCTATCCCCTGAGCGTCGCGATGGAACTGGATGGCAGGACGCTGAACGGCTGCGGCGTGCTGCTGCATTAACGCCGCCGCCGGCCGACGATCCCGTCCGGCGTGCGGTTTTTGTTTTGTTGAACAATTTCCCGGTGACGTGACCGGGAAATGGTATTATTTCGCAAATTTCGTTCAACGCACCCGCTCCCCACCCACGAACAGCGCCGACGGCTTCGCCGCCAGCCACTCGGCCGGGTCGCCTGCGCGCGGGTCGCGGTCCAGGACCGTGCAGTCGAACTGCAGGCCGGGGCGCAGGACGCCCAGGTCTCCCTCACGCCCAACCGCGTACGCCGCCTCGGCCGTGAAGCCGCGCAGCGCCTCGTCCAGCGTCAGGATCTGCTCGGGATGCCAGCCGCCGGCGGGGTCGCCGTCCGGCTCCTGGCGCGTGATCGCCGCGTAGACGCCGGGCAGCGGGTTCCAGTCCTCGACCGGCGCGTCCGAGCCCAGCGGCTGGCGCACGCCGTGGTCCAGGAAGGTGCGCCAGGCGTAGGCCCCCCGGACGCGCTCGGGCCCGAGCCGCTGCTCGGCCC
>JAUSBL010000079.1 GCA_030658975.1 Candidatus Latescibacterota bacterium | reverse complement strand
CAGGCCGATCCGCAGCAGGGAGAGAAGATTGGGAAGGTTGAGATTTTTGTCCATGATGCATAAGTTTAACCCTACCCTGACTTAAAGTCAAGAAAAAATGGAGATATCGCAGCTGGCTGCAACGCCAATTTCACAGTTCTTGGGGAACCTGTGGTTGTGAAAAAACATCTAATAATATTACGCCCTGCGCCGGCCCTAAACCGTTGTGATATTAATGTGAAATAGTAAGTTTTATCGTTGACAAAATAACAATCTTTTGCTATGCTTAAAGAAATATACCCGCCGGCGTGGTGAAACTGGTAGACGCAGTGGACTCAAAATCCACCGGTAGCAATACCATGGGGGTTCGATTCCCTCCGCCGGCACCATATTGACCCCAGAGCTCGGCAGTAGTCCGCCGCAGGCGGGCACCATCTCATTACTGTGATACCTCCCTGAATAAGCCTGGCTGCCTACAATGCTTGTGGGGGTTCTGCGCTGGCAGTAATTCACGAAGTCCTTGCGACGGCGCATCCGCCGCCGCCCGGCAAGTTAGTCCGGCTGCTGGAGGAGATTCCCTCCGCCGGCACCATTATGCCTCCCTGCCGGGCAATAGCCCGCCGAAACTTTAGCGTAGGCGGACACCATCTGGTCAATCCCCGCCTTACTATAGACAAAAGTAAATCCTCTGAAAATAAAAACCAGAACCATTCTCTATGACCAACGGCAATCCTCAACTCCCCCAGATGGACCAGCTCCTGGAGGAACTGGTCCTGCGCGAAGCCTCCGACCTGCATCTGCGGGTGGGCGAGGCCCCTATTTACCGGATCGGCGGCAAGCTGGTGCGCAGCGAGTTCCCGGTGATGGCGGAAGAGGATACCAAGAGCCTGCTTTACTCCATCATGTCAGAGGAGCAGCAGCGCCGCTACGAGAAGGACCTGGAGCTGGATTTCGCCTTCGGCTTGCCCGGGGTGGCCCGTTTCCGCATCAACATCTTCAGGCAGCGGGGCTACGTGGGGGCCATCATGCGGGTGATCCCGCTTAAGATCCGGACCCTGGAAGAGTGGAAGCTTCCGCTGATCCTGAAGGAACTGGCCCTGCTTCCCCGGGGGCTGATCCTGATCACCGGGCCCACCGGCTCCGGCAAATCCACCACTTTGGCGGCCATGGTGGAGCACATCAACAACAACCGCCGCAGCCATCTGATCACCCTGGAAGACCCCATCGAGTTCCTGTACAAGGACAACCTGGCCATCATCGAACAGCGGGAGGTGGGCTCCGACACACCCAGCTTCGCCTCCGGCCTGCGCCATGTGATGCGCCAGAACCCCGACGTGATCCTGGTGGGAGAGATGCGCAACTACGAGACCATGTCCCTGGCCATCGCCGCGGCCGAAACCGGCCACCTGGTGCTGGCCACCCTCCACACCACCGACGCCGCCCAGACCGTGGACCGGATCATCAACACCTATCCCCCGGAATCCCAGGCCCAGGCCCGGGTCCAGCTGGCCACCGTGCTCCAGGCGGTGATCTCCCAGGCCCTGCTGCCGGCGGTGGGTAGCCGCAAGCTGGTGGGGGCCTTCGAGATCATGCTGGGCACCCCGGCCGTCCGCAGCGTCATCCGGGACGGCAAGACGCCCCAGATATATTCCCTGATCCAGACCGGCTCCAAGTTCGGGATGCAGAGCCTGGATTCGGCCTTAAAGGAACTGGTGCAGAAGAACCTGGTGACCCTGGAGGACGCCCTGGCCAAATCCTCCAACCCCGCCGAGTTGGAGACGTCCATCGGCCGTTAGAATCGCGATTGCCGTTTTTTTCATCCCTTCGAAAGCCCGCCATGGCAGCAACACTCAGGGCAAGTTTTTTATATTTGATTTTTTATTTTTAAAGAAGATGCAGCTGGCCGAATTACTATACCTGACCTTTCAAAAAGGCGCCTCCGACCTGATCCTCAAGGTTGGCACCCAGCCGGCCCTTAGGCTGCAGGGCAATCTGGTGCCGGTGGAGCTCCCGGTGCTGACCTCGGAGGACACCAAGCGCTTTGCCGTGGACATCATGACCAAGGAGCAGCTGGAGCGGTTCCGCCGGGAGCGGGAGCTGGACATGGCCTGCTCCATCGCCAACCTCTGCCGTTTCCGGGCCTCGGTGTTCTTCCAAAGGAACGAGTTCGGGCTGGTGTTCCGGGTGGTGCCCAACCGGATCCCCACCGTGGACGAGCTGAGCCTGCCCATCGTCTGCAAGAACCTGGCCATGAGGCCCCGGGGCCTGATCCTGGTGACCGGCCCGGCCGGCTGCGGAAAGTCCACCACCATCGCCGCCATGGTGGAGACCCGCAACGCCAACCAGGACTGCCACATCGTCACCATCGAGGACCCCATCGAGTTCATTTACCTGGACAAGAAGGCCGAGATCAACCAGCGGGAGGTGGGCAAGGACACCCACAGCTTCACCAACGCCCTGAAGAGCGTGCTGCGCCAGGATCCCGACATGATAGTGATCGGCGAGATGCGCGACCTGGAGACCATCCAGCTGGCCATCACCGCGGCCGAGACCGGGCACCTGGTGCTTTCCACCCTGCATACCACCGACTCCATGCAGACCATCGACCGGATAGTGGAGGTCTTCCCGCCCCATCAGCAGGCCCAGGTGCGGATGCAGATCTCGGGCAACCTGCTGGCGGTGCTTTCCCAGGTGCTGCCCCAGCGGGCCGACGGCAAGGGCCGGATAGTGGCCTACGAACTGATGCTGATCAACAGCGCCATCCGCAACCTGATCCGCGAGGGCAAGACCAGTCAGATCCCCTCGGCCATCCAGATGGGCACCAAGCAGGGCATGATGCCTTTGAACCATTCCCTGGCCGACCTGGTCCGCAAGCGGCTGATAACTTTGGACGAGGCTTTGATCCATACCGACAGCCCCGATGACCTGAAGAACAACCTGGCCCGGGCGGCCGCCCCGGTTCCCCCGGGAAAATAAGCTTCCGGACAGAACCG
Source organism: Candidatus Latescibacterota bacterium (assembly GCA_030658975.1). GTDB lineage: Bacteria > Krumholzibacteriota > Krumholzibacteriia > LZORAL124-64-63 > LZORAL124-64-63 > PNOJ01. Next base: position 1,505 of record JAUSBL010000079.1, on the reverse strand, counting down.
TTCCTAGCACAAGGGGACAATTACCAAGGTCGGATCTTCCGGCCTTTTGCTTTTTATTGGAAAATGCTTCACCAGCTTTAGTAGTTAATTCCCATTCTTGTCCGACGAAGCCTTGGCGTAGTCGGATCCTATTTAATTACTTCCTATTTATTAAATGAAGCCTTCCCGCTATAATCATCTCATCCGCCGCCGGAGCCGGCCCCAGATGCTTTACAACTGCGTCCGCCGGAGTTTTTTGCCGCTGGACCAGGTGCAGGCGGCCATCTACGGCGGTCTGCTGATGCCCATTACCCGCAACCTGATGAATTTCAAGGACCCGGCGGTGGAGCAGGCCATGCAGCTGCTGACCGACGGCGGGGTCCTGGCCGAAGAGCAGGCCGACGAGATGCAGGAGCTGGAGCTGGCCTCCAACCTTTTCCGCTTCTCCCCCCGCCGGCTTGACCTGTGGATAGGCCTGACCACCCGCTGCGACCAGGACTGCCCCGGCTGTCCTTACCGGGAAAATCCCCGGGACCTGGGCCCCCGGGCGGTGGAAGTGATCAAGTCCCTGGTGCTGGAGCGCCCCGGGCTTAAGGAACTCTCGGTGACCTTTTGGGGCGGCGAACCGGCCCTGGCCTGGCCCCTGGCTTTGGAGCTGAAAGAATGGCTGGATGAAACCTGCAGGAAAATGAACGCTCATGCGGTTTACCATGTGATAACCAACGGCGGCCCCGGACATCTGCCGGTGATCCTTAAAAATAAAAACCTCAAGCCCGATTTGATATATACCAGCCTGAGATCCGGCGCGGCCGTGAATGACCCTTCGCTCCGGGCGATATATCTGGACAGCCTGTCCCAACTGGCAGAAAACCGGGAACTGCTCCCCGCCGGGACGGCGGTGAAGATAATTCCCGGAAAACCTTCGGAATCGCTCTGCCGCAACCTGGCCGGGTTCTGCCAGAGCGCCCCCCGGTTCAGCGACGAAGAGACGGACCTCCTGAAGAATTTGGTGACTTCGGGCTTTGAGATCCTGAACCTGCCCCGGCCCAAGCCGGTCTGCTGCCAGGCCGCCGACCCCCAGAGTTTCATCGTGGGTCCGGAGGGGAACCTTTATAAATGCTGGAACGACGTGGGACGGCCGGAGAGCCGGATCAATGAAATAATGAATGATCCCTTCTCCCCCCGGTTGTTCAAATGGATGGCCTGGAATCCTTACCGCCAGCAGCACTGCCGGATCTGCGGCCTGCTGCCCTGGTGCCTGGGCGGCTGCCTGGCCCAGCCCCCCGACGAAGACTGCGGGCTCTGGCATTACTCCCGGAGCGATATTTTGAAGCTGCTGGCCCTGGAACATGAAAAAAGGACGAAGTGAAAACTTCGTCCTTTTTGTTGCGGTTGATGCCCCCAGCCCCGGAAACATAACAACCGCTGACCATCTGTTCAGCAGCCTAAGAGTAACATTTATACTGATAAAATTAACGGGGGCACGGCATTGCAAATGCACAACTCTGGTCGCCGGCCGCCCAGAG